>JAFDZK010000436.1 GCA_018267005.1 Bacteroidota bacterium | reverse complement strand
GAATTATATGCTGACCAAAGACGGCCGGTATATGATCAGGGCTTATCGGAAGGACGAATTTATTGTGATAGAAGGGGAGGTGGTTGAGACCGGTGTCGGCTTCTCACTTACTTATGATTATAACAAATTCAAGGAGTTGTTCGCCAAAAAATCAAAGCGCGACAAGGAACTCCAGAAAAAATATAAACAGGAACAGAAAGAGAAAAAACAACAACAAAAAGAAGCTGACCAGCAGGCTGATGAAAACGCGTCCGGCGTTATCGAGCCTGAAGAGCAGCCAAAGAATTAAAAATATCTGTAATGACCAGGCGAAGACACCTTTACTTATTAATGGCCGTTTTTATAAGCTCGTGCAGTACCACAAAGTTCCTGGCGCCCGGCCAGAAACTGTACACCGGGGCAAAGGTTAACATTACGGATAAAAACACCACCAAAAGCGAAGCCGGCGACTTGAAAAGCGAAATGGAAGGCCTTTTGAGGCCAAAACCCAATGCAAAAATACTCGGCTTAAGATTCAAATTGTGGGTTTACTTTAAAACCAGGACGAATAAAAAGAAAGGCCTGCGCCACTACTTGAATAGCCATTTCGGCGAACCGCCTGTTTTGGTCAGCTCGGTCGACCTGGATAAAAATGCGCATGTCCTGCAAAGCCGGCTGCAAAACGAAAGCTATTTCCAGGCCCAGGTGAACGGCGATACGGTGAGCAAGAAAAAAACTTCCGAAGCAATCTATACCATCCTGACAGGCCCCTCATATCATTACCGGAAAATAGGTTTCCCCACGAGCGACGATGACCTGGATACTGCCGTCGCGGGCACGTCGCCCAAAACACTGCTTAAGCCGGGCGACAAGTTTAACCTGGATATTATTAAGGCCGAAAGGGTGCGTATCGACGCAAGGCTGAAAGAAGAAGGCTTCTTTTATTTCGCGCCGGAAGACCTGATCATGCGATACGACAGCACTATAAAGGACCACCAGGTGGATATGTACGTGACGGTAAAGCCTGCAACGCCTGATGAGGCCCGCTGGATATATCGTGTAAGGAACATTTATGTTTACCCTAATTATTCCCTAAAGGATACATCTTTAAAACTGGATTCGGCCGTCAAATACCGGTGGTATAATGTCATCGATCCGAAAAATACCATTCATCCTTATGCTTTCAAAAATACCGTCCTGCTGCACCCGGGCGACATTTACAACCGTACCGAGCACAACAATTCGTTAAGCAGGTTTATTGAGCTTGGCCCATACCGGTTCGTTAAAAACCGTTTCGAGGATGTTACGCCCGATTCGGCCCTGCTTGATATTTATTATTTTCTGACACCGCAAAAAAAGAAGTCGCTGCAAGCGGAGATACTTGTGCGCCAAACCTCGGCCAATTACGACGGAACCCAGTTGAATTTGAATTTCAGGGACCGGAATACCTTTAAGGGAGCTGAATTGTACACCCTGAACTTCTCTGTAAGCCGTGATGTTCAGTTTGGCAAGTATAACGCGGGTTATAATGTTTACCAGTTCGGCGTAAAGCCCACACTTTCCTGGCCGAGGTTTATCAGCCCGTTCAATTTTAATTCGGACAACGCCTTTATCCCACGGACAAACCTAACCCTTGGTTATACTCTTATCGACCGGTCCAAGCTTTACAACCTGAATTCATTTATGGGGTCGTGGGGGTACACCTGGAAACCGGGGCTGCATACGCAGCACGAGTTCGACCTGCTGTCGGTAACCTATGTCCAGCCGTCCAATGTGACAAAAATATATACCGACAGCATCAGCAAAACCGGCAATCCGGCGCTCGCGCACGTAATCGACAAACAGTTTACGTTCGGCCCGTCGTATAGCTATACTTTCACCAATACCACCGAAGACCAAAAGGTAAATACATATTACTACAGCAGCAAACTGAGCCTGTCGGGTAACTTACTTGGTATAGTTACCGGCGCCGACACGCTTCATGGCAAGGTAAGCAAGCTCTTCGGTACGCCTTTTAACCAGTACATCAAGCTTGAGAACGAAGTCAGGTACTTTCATAAGTTGAGTACAAACAGCAAACTGGCGACGCGCTTAATGGTCGATGTTGGTTTGCCATACGGCAACTCAACGATTTTGCCGTACACGCAGCAGTTTTTTATCGGCGGAGCAAACAGCCTGCGAGGATTCCAGGCGCATTCCATCGGCCCGGGAACTTATATTATTCCGGAGGAGCTAACAAAGGGTACAAATTTCCTGCCCGACGAGTCCGGCGATATCAAGATCGAGGCTAACGTAGAGTACCGCGCCAAACTGTTCAGCGTGGTCAATGGCGCCCTGTTTATGGATGCAGGCAACATTTGGGACATGCGCCCACATGCCGACCTGCCGGGCGCCGCGTTCAGCTTTACACATTTTATCAACCAGATGGCTGTCGACTGGGGCTTTGGCCTGCGGTTCGATTTTACGGTACTTCTGCTCCGTACCGACCTCGGCTTCCCGGTGCGATACCCTTTCCCCGCAGGGCAGCCGTATAAATTTAATTTCCACGGCCCGGTATTAAACCTGGCCATTGGGTATCCGTTTTAATTACCGTCGTTATACGTGTCCTGTATAATATACCTGCAACACCTGCAACACTGGCATGATC
>JAFDZK010000435.1 GCA_018267005.1 Bacteroidota bacterium | reverse complement strand
ACTACGCTGAAAACATTGCCACCCCCTACCAAAGCAATGCTGGACATAGAGTTTGAGTATCCGGGATTGCCACACCCTTGTTATGATACAATGACGCTGACCCTGCCTTCGTGTACATGGACATCGGAACGGACAGCGCAAACTCCGTTCCAAACGCAGCCTACGGATACCTTGCAGAAAGCAGCAACAGGAATGCTGGTATATCCCAATCCGGCAAAGTCAAGCGTTACCGTAAACTATGATTACGGATATGCAAGTGATATAAACCGCAGCATCGTGCTTTATGACATGACAGGTCGATTGATTACGAACATGGAAGTAAAAGACGTAACGGGAGCCGTTACAATTAATACCAGCGAATTGCCTGGGGGAAGCTATATCGTGGGGATGCGTGAGCAGGGACGAATGGTAGAAGTAGGACACTTAACGATAACGCATTAATTCGATTTGGCAGATTGATAATGAGGCAATGGGAATGGGTTTAATAATAATTGATGAAAACAGGTTATCCCGAAGCTGGGATAACCTGTTTTTCGTATTTTTAATATAACTAAAAGGATAAAAATGAGGCAAATACTTTTACTCTGTTCTTTAATGTTTATTGTTTTTGCTGCCCACGCCCAACAATACAAATGGATAACAGGCGGCGGCAGCACGGATGAAATGACCCCATCAGGGCTTTGGGAAAAGGTAAGCTACATGTGTACAGATGGCAACGGCAATGTGTATGCAACTGCAATCGTCGGAATAAACGATATACGAGCGGACACTTTTTACATGAACCATCCCTACAATATATACAGTACCCCAAATATCCTTTTGGCCAGTTATAGATGCGATGGGACGATGCGATGGGCAAAACTTTTTGAAGCTGAGTATCTCGCATTTAGTTACGGCATAAGCTATGATGATGCAGGTAATATTTACTGTGTAGGCTATATGGATGGCGATGATAAAAGTATAGATGGCGATACCGTAATTACTGGCAATAAATATAATACCGAGTTCGTAGCAAAATTTGACACTTCTGGTAACTACAAATGGATAAGATTTATAGGCCCCGATAGTTTGAATACCGAATTAGGTTCAGGTATTAACTCGACACTTGAAGTTGATGGCTTAGGATATATTCATGATTATACGTTTTTAAGACCAGGCATACAGATCACTCCTACCGTACGAAGCGTGACAGGAACCTATGACATTAAGTTTGACTCATCAGGTAATATAGTAAGTGCGATAAGAATGCCTATTGACAGTGCAATGTGGATTGACTATATCACGATTAATAAGAAAAGCAACAATATCTATGTTGTTGTTTCACAAAATAATTTTTCGAGTGGCTCATATCATGAATATTTTTCAGCTTTAAATTCAATAGATATACCAATTTGGGTTGATTCGTTTCCAGCGAATGGCGGAATTGGAGCAATAGCTTATGATGGTGATAATGGCATTTACGCCTCTGGAGGTGGCACCCCCTTTGTCGTTAACACGGATACAATTTCTATTGGAACAAATGTCGACATCGTTAAGATAGATACTAATGGGCATTTTAAGTGGTTATATGGTTTTAGTGGTATGGGAAACAGTGGATTATTGGGTATAACATTCTTGCCGAACGGGAATATTGCTGCTGCCGGAATATTAATCTACAGCTTACGTCATGGCAATGATAGTATTGTAGATTTTCATGGACAAGAACCATTAATGGTCATTATGGACTCTTCTGGAAAGCTTGTTAAATTAGACCAACTTTACGGTGACGGTTTTTATAATTGGGCAATGGCGATTGCTTCAGATAAAAATAATAATATTTATATCGGGGGCATGGTATCTGATTCTATATGGACTGGTGATAAATCGTATATGAGCTATGGAGGTAATACAGATTTCTTTATAGCAAAATATGGATATAACTGTAACTGCACTTCAATAACAGAACCCACACCAATGTTCGCAATCGCACGTGATAGCGTAAACGCGTTAACGGCGATGCTGTTCACTTACACAGGGGGTATAACACCAGATAGCATTAGATGGAATTTTGGAGACGGAACTACATCAACAGCGACAAGTCCCTCACATACGTTTAGCGATACCGGGCTGTTCCAGGTATGCTTAACGACTTATGCCTGTGATAGCGGTACTTATTGCCAAAGTATAAGGGTGCTTCCTCCTACCGGAATTGCAAGCGTGAATACATTTGGAAATATAAAGGTATATCCCAATCCAATGAGTGGACAATTGTTTATTGAAAATGCTGAGAGTGGAGATAAGATTAGGCTATATGATATAATGGGTAGAGAGGTTTATGTTGGCATAATCAACAATCAGAAATATTTTATCAATACTAATGATTTAAGCGTGGGTACTTATCTACTTGAATTGACTGATAAGTATGGGAGAAGGAATAGCATGACTGTTGTGAAACAATAACCCTAAAAACGAAAATAATCACGATAAGCCTGTTCTCTGTTAAAATTAGAGAGCAAGTCAATGAGAGTTTTAAATTTTTGCGGGGTAATCTAAAGTGCATGTGGCAATTACTCTAACAATATTTATTAACACCCCGTCATTCCCCGAACCAACATATTCACCCTCTACTATTGAGAATTGACTTTTTGAAT
>JAFDZK010000434.1 GCA_018267005.1 Bacteroidota bacterium | reverse complement strand
AAACTATCGTCAATGAACTGCAAAGCAGAGTAGATAAACAGCTTAAATTCCCAACGGGCTATTATGTTACCTATGGTGGCGCATTTGAAAACCTGAACGCGGCAAAGCAACGCTTGCTGATCGCCGTGCCGGTATCGCTGCTACTCATCTTTCTGCTGTTGTATTTTGCTTTCAACTCTGTTAAGCAAGGCTTATTGATCTATTCTGCGATCCCTTTATCAGCCATAGGTGGCATCCTGTTCCTGGCTTTACGTGGTATGCCCTTTAGTATCAGCGCCGGTGTAGGCTTTATCGCCCTGTTTGGAGTCGCTGTTCTGAATGGCATCGTATTGATCTCTGAGTTCAACCAGTTAAAAAAAGAAGGTATGACCGATTTGAAACGGATTGTTTTAATGGGGACTAAAGTGCGGTTAAGACCGGTTCTGATGACCGCGTTCGTAGCCTCCTTGGGCTTCTTTCCTATGGCGGTAAGTAATGGTGCTGGGGCTGAAGTGCAAAGGCCGTTGGCGACCGTGGTGATAGGCGGATTACTGATCGCGACCTTTCTTACCTTATTTGTCCTGCCCGTTTTGTATATCCTGTTTGAAAAAGGCTTCAGGGCCGCAGTTAGCAAAACCACAACGGTAATGGTTTCCATCATCCTATTAACTTTAGTAAGCCAGCGCTCTGATGGACAGACACCGATCACGCTTAAAGCAGCGATAGATACAGCCTTAAAAAATAATTTACAGGTTAAACAGGAGCAATTGAAGGCAAAATATCAGCAAATGCTGGTGGGTACTTCGGCTAATATTCCGCAGGCCAGCTTGTTTGGCGAAGTAGGGCAAATCAACAGCAGTTATAGTGATACTAAATTTGGCCTGTCGCAGTCATTTAATTTCCCTACGGTGTATAACCGTCAAAAAGAACTGTTAAAAACTGACTGGAAAAATAGTGTATTAAACATTGCGGTAAATGAAGCCATTTTAAAGAAACAGGTCAGCCAGGTATATTATAGCCTGGTTTATATGGAGCAGAAAAAGCGGCTGCTACAGTATACCGACAGCCTTTATCTTGGCTTTTATCAAAAAGCAGTGCTGCGACTGGCTAAAGGAGAGACCAATATTCTGGAAAAAACTAGTGCCGAAACTTTACTGGGACAGGTGCAAATGCAGCTTAACCAGTTGAAAGACGACGAAGCGATACTGCAATTGCAGTTTCAGCTGTTATTGAATTCAACCCATGTTTTTTCCACAAAAGGTGCACCCTTTAAGTTAAATTTTGCAGCTGCTGTAGACACCCAGTTATTGAAGGAACACCCGGCCCTAAAATTACTCGCGCAGCAACAACAAATAGCGGATGCAGCGATCCGCCTGGAGAAAAGTAAGCTGTTGCCTGATCTTTCCATCGGTTACAACAATTCTAGTATCAGAGGAATTGGGGCTGATAACAAGCTGTACAACGGCTCCAACCGGTTTAATTCGGTGCAATTGGGTGTAGGAATCCCAATTTTTGCAGGCGCGCAAAAGGCCAGGATCAACAGTGCCAGGATCAATAAACAGGTAGCGGCTAACAGTTACGCAATGGAGGTGCAAAACATCACCTCAGCTTATCTGGCGGCAGACCTGCAATACCGTAAATTTCTGCAAACAGTAGCTTACTTTGAAAGCACACCCTTAAAAAATGCGGAATTGATCGCCCGTACGGCTAACCAGCAAATAGCGGCCGGGAATATCAACTACCTTGAATGGGCCCAGTTAATTAACCAGGCTACCTCCATCAACAATGATTACCTGGAGGCGCTAAGGAACCTCAACGAAGCGGCAATTCAACTTAATTATTTTATTAACCAATAAACATCCTATTATGAAACCCATCATATATTTATCGGCTATCGTATTAACCTTAGCAGCCTGCGGCGGTAAAAAAACATCAAACGAAACTAAAGACCAAACAGTTAACCCGGATATCGTTGTTTTAACCGACGTCCAGGTAAAAAATGCATCGATTACGACTGGAAGGATCGCGCAACAGGAAATATCCTCTGTTTTGAGACTCAATGGCAAAATCGACGTACCGCCACAAAACATGGTTTCTATCAGCGTTCCTTTAGGCGGCTATCTGAAGGCTACCAAATTACTTCCAGGCATGCATGTGAATAAGGGCGAAGTTATTGCGGTCATAGAGGATCAGCAGTATATTCAGCTGCAACAGGATTACCTTACCGCAAAAGCCAGGATTAGCTACCTGGAAAATGAATATAACCGCCAAAAGGACCTTAATCAAAACAAGGCCAGCAGTGACAAGGTATTTCAGCAGGCCGAGGCGGAGTACAGAAGCCAGCAGGTCTTAATCAGTTCATTAGCCGAAAAACTACAGCTTATAGGGATAAACGTCCGGAATATCAGTGCATTTAAAATATCGAGGAGCGTAAATATTTATTCACCCATTACCGGTTTTGTATCTAAAGTAAATGTTAATATCGGCAAATACGTATCACCAACTGAGGTACTTTTTGAACTGGTCAATCCTACAGATATTCACCTCGCCCTGAAAGTTTATGAAAAAGATCTGGCTAAACTGTATATCGGTCAAAAGTTGACGGCTTATACGAATAATGAACCGCTAAAAAAACATGATGCAGCCATTCTGCTG
>JAFDZK010000433.1 GCA_018267005.1 Bacteroidota bacterium | reverse complement strand
TACGAAATCATACTTGGCTTCCAGCGATTTATACTTGCTGATGATAGTGTCCAGCATTTCGCCCTGGCTGTCCGTTTCCATTTTGCTCATGGCGTCCTGCCAACTGAAAGCAAAAGTGTCGTCGTAGGTCATTGACAGGTCGAAATGCGTCAGGATGGTATCGATATGTTCATCCCTTTTTACAGGGATATTTTGGTTGATGATAGGCTTGTAGTACCCAATTTTTTGAGCTTTGCCGAGCAGCATGTTCATCAGCCCAAGGGAGATGATGGACTTACCGCTATAAGGCTCCGTACTGGCAATAAATATGGTTTTGATCATAGGTTTTATGCGCTTGTATCACCAGATAAAAGTAAGCAAGTTGACAGTTTTTTTTCCGAATGGTCTTAAAAAAACATGGCCGCCGCTTTTCCTAAAAAATATTAATTTGCAAAGTTATTTTGAAGAAACACTATTCTGCCTGATGAAAGACAAGGTAAACATCGACATCATCATATTAAGCTATGCAAAAGATGATTACCTTAAAGGCCTGACAGAACAGACAATATCCACGCTGATGGATTCAGAAGACCCGGAAAAGATCCATTTCAACATCCTGGTTATCGAGTCGAACAAGGCGCTGGCCCCGTACCAGTTCGCGCATTCAACCACGATCTACCCAACCGAAAAATTCGGCTTCCATAAATACCTGAACATCGGCATTAACTTGACGGGCAGCCCGTACGTTTGCCTGTGCAACAACGACCTGATCTTTCATAAAAACTGGGCCAGCGAGATCGTTAAGGCCATGGAAAACGACCCGGAAATGCTGAGTGCCACCCCCTATTGCCCTAAATTCCACAAGAAGGAAGGATTTGCGGAAAACGCTCCTCCGCTACAGGGCTATTTCGGCCTGCTGGTTGGCTGGTGCATCTTTGTGCGGCGTGAAATCTTCAATGTCATCGGGCCGCTTGACGAAAACCTGGTATTCTGGTATTGCGATTATGACTACTGCAACACCCTCGAGAAATTCAAGGTAAAAAACTGCCTGGTCTCAACATCATACGTTACCCACCTCGGCAGTGAATCGATTGACCTGGTGGACAAAAAGGAGCATAAAAAGCTGACGCAGATACCGCGCTTTTATTTTAGCTATAAGTGGCATCACCACTCCTATATCCGGTACAAGCTTGAAACCTGGCTTTTTAAACTGAAACTGTTCTTCAACCTTTAGCTGTTGTTATGAAAGCTTTTGCGTTGCTATTGCTTCGGGCGATCCTTCTTTTTCCGGCTTAACTTCGCAGGGATATCCGAACAGGCAACGCTCCTTTATAATGGAGGCTACTTCGGGCGGTACCAGTTCTTCCCAATCCTTTGCTCCTTCTTTTATCAGTTTCAGCACATTGTCTGTTTGCACATGGAGGTTCTTTTCGTTGTAGTGACTGATATCCTCGATCTTGTTATTGGCGATCAGGTAACGATACAGGTCTATCAGGTGCGGCGGCGGGTAGAACCGCAGGCAGTTCATGATGACGCCGTTGCGCAGGGTCGGATAAATGAACAGTTTTACTTTACGGCTGAACAGCGTAGCAAACGACTCGAGAATGCCGCCGGGCAGGTCCTGGTAATGTTCCTCGCCAAAAATATATTCCAGGTTCGGATAACCCAAAACTACGCCCATCTTCAGCTTGGTGATCTTCGACAGGTATGACACCAGTTTATAATATTCGTGAAAATTGGAGATCAGTACCGTTTGCCCGAGCGAACAAAGTATGTCCACCCTGTCGAGGAAATCTTTCTCGTCAATATCGGCATTCTGGTCGGCGTCGCGTTCTTTCAGGGCCTGCAGGGTAAGCTCGGCAAGCACAACCACATTGTTTTTATCCACATCAGGCTCCTGCAAAAACTGCCTTACCCCGGTAGTGAGCATATCCATATGCACGTTGATAACCGGGCGGAAACGGCCCCGTATCATGACGATATGTTTTTTGTACAATACCTCGGACGGCTGCTGGTTTTTACCGTCGGGACCGAATAGCGCCGCGTCGGTAAAACCATATTTTACCAGGTGAAGGCTCATGAGGCGGTTATCCACCTTGGAAAAAGCCGGGCCTTCAAAGCGGATCATGTCGATCTGGATGCGGTCCTTTGAAAGATCGTCCATCAGCGACAGCAGGAACACGGAGGGTATCTCGTGGTAATAAAAACACGCATACATCAGGTTAACCCCTAATATGCCGACAGCCTGCTGCTGCAGGTTATTGTCGTTATCCAGCAATTTCACATGGATTACCACATCGTTGTACGGCCCGTTGGGTTCCAGTTGAAAACGTACCCCCATCCAGCCATGGCCTTCGTTGGTTTTGTGGTAATTGAGCGCGGCAATGGTATCCGAAAAAACGAAGAACGTGGTTTTGTCGCCGCGCAAAGCGGACAGACGCTCGATGAGCAAACCGTACTCGTGGTCGAGCATGGATATCAGCCTTGCTTCGCTTACGTAACGGCGCACCTGTAATACACCGTAGATTGCATCGGAAAAGGTCATGTCATAAGCCGACATGGTTTTCGCTATGGTACCGGACGCCCCGCCGGCCTTGAAGAAATTGGCAGCCACGTCCTGGCCCGCCCCGATCTCTGCAAAAGAACCGTATATGCGCGGATCAAGGTTGATGGTAAGGGCCTTT
>JAFDZK010000432.1 GCA_018267005.1 Bacteroidota bacterium | reverse complement strand
GTTCAGGTCGTGATCATCTGACCAGCCTTCATCGATAATAATGTATTCCAGCTTATTCGCCGCCGCGAAATCGATATAGTATTTGTAAGTCGGCACATTGATGCCCGCCTTAAAATCGACATGCGTTATATTCCAGTCGTTCCACCAGTCCCAGGCCACCTTGCCGGATTTTATCCACGATATATCCGCTATTTTCGATGGCTCGGCCAGGCGCTGCATCATATCGTTGTTAGCCAATTGCTTGTCTTCAGTACTTACGAGCACCACCCGCCATGGAAAAGTATGGTTGCCGCTTACTTTGGCAATGTAATCGGCACGATCATCCACCACATAGTTGATATTATTCAGTTCCTCCTTTGTCGGATAGGGTGCAAATACGCCATGCAGGTTGTGGCCCGTGCTGCCGGAGGTAAGGTACATGCCGGGATAATCCTGCAGGTCGCCCTCCAATATTGCCGCCTTTTTGCCATTACCCAGGTCGACCAGCACCGGCATAAAAGCCAGCGTGTCCTTTTTTACTTCCGATAGTTTAAGCTCGTCATACAACGCTTCAAAAGATGTATTGAATTTATCATGATGGCGGTAGTCATTCACAAACGGCAAAAATGCTTTGTAGTCGTCTTTAAAATTGAAGTTGGCTTCTTCATTAGCTACGGTATAATCGTAACTTTTGGTGGTAAAAAACCGGTAGGCAACACCATCGTTATAGGCCCTGAAAATCAGGCCATAATCTTTTCGAAACGTCAGGTTCAGTTCATTATAATTGTCGGTCACTTTATCTTTTTTATAGATCGGTGTATTGATCACACGATTAACCGACGTTGGCGTAGCCTTTTTCACCGCCACGTCGTCGCCGAGCACCATGCCATCGCCCAGGGTGAGCGATATGGCGGATGGCAAGATTACTCGTGTGTCTTCGTCGTTTACAGACCACTCGATATTTTTCCCGACAGCAATAGTAACGCTGATCTTTCCATCGGGCGATTTTACATTAAAAGTTTTTACAGATTGCGCATATACAACGGTTACCGAAAAGAGCAGGTAACCCAATATTAAACCAGGCAGTTTCATCAGATTAACGGTTTTTTGAGATTAGCGGATATACTGACTCCGAAACTAAATAAAAACTGTATTACGGACAATTTTATTTTTAGTCCGAAAGCCGGAAAGTCCGCATAAGTCCGAACGCTAAGCCCGGTTTGTCTTTCCGACTTATTCGGACTTTCGGACTAATTAGTCTGCTTATACACCCGCACGTAATCCACATACATTTTTTCCGGAAAAAGGGTGTTATCGATCGTAAAGCCGGGCCAGTTTCCGCCTACAGCTAAATTCAGCACGATAAAGAATGGCAGGCGAAACGCCGGTACTGCAGCGACATTCTCTGTGTCGTAGAGCTTGTTATCCACATAAAATCTGATCTGCGTGAGATTCCACTCTACTGCATAAATATGATACTGCGAAGGCGTCGAGGTAATTTGCTGCGAAGTGTTGCCACCGTTCCAGTGCAGGCTGCCGTGTATCAGGCTGTCGGCGTTGATGTGCTCCATGATATCGATCTCACCGCAGGTGGGCCATGAAACCGTGTTGATATTAGCGCCAAGCATCCAGAAAGCAGGCCAGGTGCCCATGCCGACCGGCATTTTTATCCTGGCTTCCACGCGGCCATAAGCTTGTGAAAACTTGCCAAGCGTATTCATCCGGGTAGAAGTGTAATTATTGCCGCCTACGGTTTCGTGTTTGGCGGTGATCACCAGGTTGCCGTTTTCTACCGTGGCATTATCGGCCTGGTAATACTCCAGTTCGTTGTTACCCCAGCCCCCACCGCCTTTCTCGAACACCCATTTTGAGGTATCGACCGACGTGCCGTTAAACTCATCGGACCATACCATTGAATAAACTGGCGTTTTTGCGGTGTCTGTGGTGTTATTGTTAGTAGTGTTGTTATTGGTAAGGTTGTTGCTGTCCTTTTTACAGGATACAACCAGCCAAACCCCTGCTAAAAGCAAAATTGCGAAACATGGCTTTCTGATCATCCGGATTATCTTTTGTGTTTTCAATTATTTGACTTTAAATCCCAGCGCGCCGACGTACCTGTTATTTACGCGGCAATGTTCAAACTTGCTGTTCTCAATAAAATCATACAACGCCTTTTTAATCGCTTCTCTGTCGGCGGGCATGGCTTTCCGTATCTCTTCAAAACTCGAGCGCGGCTTTTCGGCGAATTCGATCACCTGGTCGTAATTAGCCGGAACATTGAAAGTTACAAAACCCCGTGTATTATCCATCTTCTTGTAAGGCCAAAAATGCCAGCCGATATGGTTTTGTTCCAGCACATTTTTGAAGGTATCGCACCAGCCATCCGTATTCTCGCCGGTTTCGCCGCAATAGATGGGCACATTGTATTTGTCCCTGAAGTCGATATATTCCTGTATTACTTCTTTATCGGGCTTGGTCCAGTACTTGTGAAACTGGTAAACTAATTTGGGATCGAACGGCTGACCGAAAGGCTTGAAATTGCTGTCCCACTGCGCGCCGCCCAATATCACGATATGGTTTTTGTCGACCTCGCGTATGGCGGCGGTTATTTTTTTATAGACAGGCTCCAGGTACGGGTTAAATTCTTTGGCGCTGAAATAAGTGGCAATGGGCTCGTTCAGCAGATCG
>JAFDZK010000431.1 GCA_018267005.1 Bacteroidota bacterium | reverse complement strand
ATATTCTTTAAAGAAGGGTCGCATGTTTCGAAAGGCGAGAAACTCTACGAGATCGATAAGCGAATTTACGAGGCCCAGTACGACCAGGCGGTTGCAAATCTCCACGTTCAGCAAGCCAACCAGGTGCAGGCCCAGCAAGATGCCGATCGCTATGTTTACCTCAATAAATACAACGCAGTCGCCAAGCAGCAATACGACCACGCCATGATCGCCCTCGATCAGGCTAAGAGTACTGTTAAAGCGGCAGAACAGGCCGTAAAAACCGCCAAAACCAATTTGAATTATGCAACCGTGTATGCACCGTTTGACGGAACGATAGGTTTCAGCATGGTAAAGCTTGGCGATGTGGTAAATCCGGGCTCAACTATTTTAAATACGGTTTCGACGGACGACCCTATGGCCGTCGATTTCCTGATCAATGAAAAACAATTGCTGCATTTTGAAAAGCTGCAGGGACCGGCAGCCTCTAAAAAGGTCGATTCCCTGTTTACGATTTTACTACCTGATAATACTTTATACCCTGAACTGGGTTATATACAGGTTATTGACCGTGCAGTTGATCCGCAAACGGGCTCTATCCGCATTCGCCTTGTATTCCCAAACCCCAAAAAAGAGCTTAGAGCGGGGATGAGTTGTGTCGTGAGGGTACATAACCAGGACAATGGACCGCAAATAGTGATACCCAACAAGGCGGTGGTTGAGCAAATGGGCGAATATTTTGTATTTGTGGCTAAGGATACCGTGATCCACACGCATATGGATACCGTAAACCATGTGAATAGTTCTAAACCCCAAATGGTAGCCGCGCAAAAAAAGGTACAGCCCGGTCAAACCATAGGCCCTAACATTATTATCAAAAGCGGCATTAACGAAGGCGATCGCGTGGTTGTTGACGGTCTCCAGTCGCTGCATGACGGTTCGCAGATAACCACAGCCAACAAAGTAGCGCCAGGCGGAAGAAGGGGACAATAAT
The DNA here is from genome assembly GCA_018267005.1 of Bacteroidota bacterium. Lineage (GTDB taxonomy): Bacteria > Bacteroidota > Bacteroidia > Sphingobacteriales > Sphingobacteriaceae > Mucilaginibacter. Next base: position 1,706 of record JAFDZK010000431.1, on the reverse strand, counting down.
AAGTCAAAAGTCGTAAGTCTAAAGTCTCAAGTCGGCGCCCGATAGACACTTTAGACTTAAGACTTGAGATTCAAGACTTAAAAAAAATGATCGCTAATACCTTTATAAAACGACCCGTTACCGCCATCGTGATCTCTATCGTACTGGTGATCACAGGTACGGTGTGTATTTTGCTGCTGCCTGTCGACCAGTATCCGGATATTACCCCGCCCGTGGTGCAGGTAAACGGGCAATTCATCGGGGCGGATGCCCAAACGGTGGAGCAAACCATGGCAACGCCTATTGAAGAACAGGTGAACGGTTCGCCCGGCATGGAATACATGCAGAGCAACAGTACCAACAATGGTTCCATGCAGCTCAACGTTACTTTCAAAATCGGCACTAATATCGACGTTGCCGCGCTCGACGTGCAAAACCGCGTGAGTATTGCTACGCCGCTTTTACCTGCAGCGGCGAGCAGGCTCGGCCTTACTGTCCGCGCCGTTAACCCAAGCATGCTGATGATGGTGGCCATATATGCGCCACATGATACGCACAACATCACGTTTCTCGACAATTACACCAACATTTTTATCCAGGACGCCTTGTTGCGGGTACCGGGAGTGGGCACGATAAGCCGCTTTACTGATGACTTTAGTATGCGGATTTGGATGAACCCGCAAAAAATGGCTGCTTACAGCATAGAGCCACAGGATATTATTAATGCACTGAACGCCCAAAACGTCCAGGTAGCGGCGGGCACGGCGGGTGTGCCGCCCCAGGCGCCAACGCAAACCTACGAACTCGGTATCTTGGTAAACGGTCGCTTAAGCACCGTCCCGGAGTTTCAGAACATCATCGTAAAAAATAATCCACAAACCGGCGAACTGGTTTACCTGAAGGACGTTGCGCGCGTGGAGTTAGGTAAATTTACCTTTTCGAGCAACTCATTTGTAGACGGGCACCGCGCGTCTTACCTGCAGATCTACCAGGCGCCAGGCAGCAACGCGCTCGAAACCGCTAACGGTGTTTACGCTGCTCTTGCCAAGCTGAAACAAACTTTTCCAACGGATGTGGCCTACAGCGTTCCGTTTGAATCGGTAACCGTTGTAAAGGTTTCGATGGCCGATGTGGTGAGAACGCTTTTAATGACTCTTGGCCTGGTAGCTATCGTGGTTTTCCTGTTCCTGCAAACGTTCAGGTCGACACTGATCCCTATCCTGGCCATACCGGTATCTATTTTTGGTACATTTTGCTTCTTTATCCCGCTCGGCTTCACCATCAATACCTTAACCATGTTTGGTTTTGTGCTGGCTATCGGTATCGTGGTGGATGATGCCATCATCGTAGTGGAGGCCGTGCAGCACTATATCGACCATGAAAAGATGTCGCCGAAGGAAGCTACCTACCAGGCGATGAAAGATATTTCGGCCCCCGTTGTGGCTATCGCGCTTATCCTTGCCGCGGTATTCGTGCCGGTTGGCTTTATTCCCGGAATTGTAGGCCGGTTGTACCAGCAATTTGCCATTACTATTGCCATCTCGGTAATTATATCGGCTTTTATCGCTTTGTCGCTTACGCCGGCCCTATGCTCGTTGCTGTTGAGGCCAACGGACGAAAGCAAAAAAAACAAGGGTCTTACCAAATGGTTTACCAGGTTCAATAGCTGGTTTGATAGGGTGACGGCAAAATACACGAAGGGCGTGCACCGAAGCATCAAAGGAAGC
>JAFDZK010000430.1 GCA_018267005.1 Bacteroidota bacterium | reverse complement strand
TGAACCTGTATAAAGGCTCGATGGATATCGAATCGGTTCCCGGCCAAGGCACAAATGTTTTGATCAGGCTGAAACAATCGTAAAAGGCTAAGGTTAATTCACCATGGAGGTTGACTCTGTGGTTGTGATCGGCGGCTCGGCCGGGGGATTCCAGGCTACAGCGGAGTTAATGGCGCGCGTACCGGCGGGCCTTCATACAGCATTTTTTGTGGTAGTCCATATTTCCCGGAATTCGGTTGGTTCTATCCTGGTACAATACATTCAGAAACATACAGCCTACCTGTGCAGCCTCGCCGAGGATAATGCTCCTATAGAAAAAGGCCACGTGTATGTGGCGCCACCCGATTTTCACCTGATCGTTAAGTCTGGCTATATGAGGGTTGTAAGGGGCCCGCAAGAGAACCGCTGGCGGCCTTCGATCGATGTACTTTTCCGTTCGGCGGCTGCCGCTTACGATTCACATGCGATCGGCATCATTTTGTCGGGTCTGCTGGACGACGGGACATCCGGAATGTCGGCTATCAAACGCTCAGGCGGTACCTGTATCGTGCAGGAGCCGGATGATGCCGAATTTGAAGATATGCCCTATAATGTACTGAACAATGTAGCGATCGACTACCGCGTGCCTGTTGCCGATATGGGCTACGTGCTCGACGATATATTTTCAAAACCCTTTGCGGACAGAAAGCTGCAGGCTATTCCGGACGATGTGAAGATCGAATCGGAAATAACGGAGAGAAGGAGCAGCGACATGAGTGAATTGGAAAAGATCGGCGTCCGCGGCAACTATACGTGCCCGGACTGCGGCGGGGGCCTTTGGGAGATGACAAACGATACCATGCCGCGCTACCGGTGCTATACCGGGCACGTATTCACAGGCAAGATACTGGCCGAAAAGCAAGCGGAAGGGCTGGAGGAATCGTTGTGGGTTTCGATACGTATGCTTGAAGAACGCCGGAACCTGCTAATGCGGATAGTGAACCGGCAAAGCGAAACCGGCCTTGGTGGCAAAGAAGATGATACTGCGCAACGCGCCGAAGAGCTGGAAAAACATATCGAAAGACTTAAATCGCTGCTCATGAGCATCGGCAAAAGCGACCCGAAAACGGCCGGGTACGAGTAAATGTGTAAACACTTATTAACAAACGTTTAATACTATAGAAGCATTGCCATAGCATTGCCGGGTTATTTTTGCATTAATTTCTCTCCATGCGGAAAAACCTTAAGGCGATAACGGCCCTGGCCCCGGCGAAGCCGGTTAAATTCCTTAGGACCTTATTCTCTAAAAAAACGCTCAGTTCACTAATCGATCAGCTTTACGATCCTAACCAGTCCGACGAGCTTAAAGCATTCTCAGCAGCATTCGGGATCTTCATAGGCATTATCCCGGTATGGGGACTACAAACCATTATCGCTGTGTTTTTAGCCATTTCGTTAAAGCTGAACAAATCGCTGGTAGTAATATGTTCGCAGGTAAGCTTCCCGCCCATATTTCCCCTTGTCATATTCCTGAGTTACAAAACCGGCAAGTTATGGATGAATCCACCCGGGGATGCCGGCAGTCATGTAAAGCAATATATTTTTGGCAGCATTACCCTGGCCGTAGTGGCCGGCCTGGCAACGGGTTTGCTAATGCTTGGATGGCTTAAATTCTACAGGGCGCTAAAGCAGTATCGTATCGCCGCGCGGCTTAAGAAGGCTATATAAATAAATTAACTCCTGTTTAAACCAAAATCAAAACCGAAGCAGCAAATTTGCACGGTATAATTCCTTGATCTATGCAAAGACGATCGGCACTTAAAAACATCGGCGGCCTGCTTTTGGCGCCGGCTTTATCGCGGCTCGGTTTTTCCAAAGACGACAAACCCGTCCTGCGGATCGCGCACCTGACCGATGTTCACCTGAAGGACCAGTTTGACGCGCCGGCCCGGTTTACGCGCTGCCTGCACCATGTTCAGCAACAATCACCCGGGGTGGACATGATATTGAATGGCGGTGATATAGTATTCGATATGAACAAGGAGAATATCACGACCATCGATAAGCAATGGAAACTGTGGCATGATGTGATCCGGTCGGAATGCAGTTTGCCGGTAAATTATTGCCTTGGCAACCATGATATCTGGTGGAACGAAAACGACAAGGGCCAGGCAATTTACGGTAAAGCCTATGCGATGGATAAGATCGGCTTGCAAAAAGCCTGGTACAGTTTTACTAAAAACGGCTGGAAATTCATCATCCTCGACAGCGTGCACCTCGATATCGACAATACCTGGTACATCGGCAAGCTGGGCGATGAGCAGTTTGCCTGGCTAGAGAATGAATTGAAATCGACCGACCCCAATATGCCGGTACTGGTGATGTCGCACATTCCCATCCTGACGGCTACCAACCTGGTGGACGATAACATCGTCAATAAATGGGTAATGCTGGGTGGCGACATGCATACCGACACGGCCAAGATCATCGCCTTGTTTTATAAATACCCGAATGTAAAACTATGCCTCAGCGGCCATATCCACCTGCGCGAGAAATTGATCTATGATCATATCACTTTCATCTGCAACGGCGCGGTAAGCGGCGCCTGGTGGGAGGGCAACAAACGCGAAACCGCCCCGGGTTATGGACTGATCGACCTGTATGCCGATGGCAGTTTTGAGGAGCAATACCTTAATTATTAAG
>JAFDZK010000042.1 GCA_018267005.1 Bacteroidota bacterium | reverse complement strand
CCGGTCCGTTTATGCGTGATGCTTATATGGGAACCAACACAAATATATTGTTATGAAAGCCAAACTAATTTACAACTTGATATTGGCATCGGGGGTTATCTTTTTATTCGGCGGATGCAGCAAAAGCGGCTCGGCCCCGATGACGACCGGCAAACCCAACAGCGCCACCTATGCGGCATCGGTTAACATAAGTAACTTCACATTTTCGCCGGCATCGGTAACGGTGCTGACCGGGGGCTCGGTTACCTGGACGAACAAGGACGCAGTGGACCATACCGCAACCGACCTAAGCGGGAATTTTGACAGCGGGCATATCAATCCCAGCCAAACTTTTAAGTTTACTTTTACCAAAGCCGGCACCTATACCTACCATTGCTCCATACACTCGATGATGCCGAATGCAACGGTCGTCGTGGTGAACAATTAATATCCGCCAGACAAACCAGGTTTTTTGAAAGCGCAACGCTCAAAGGGGTCTCTAAAAACAGGCGAAGTCGGGGTAAGTCAAATCTTAATTTCTTATAAAGCAACCGTTTTTCGTTTTTTTACGTGTTGGTTATATAACTAAACATATATTTTATGAAAACGAAATCAGTGTTATTATTTATCCTGTTGGGTGTGATGGGTTTAGTGTATGGGTGCGGTAAGAGCCATTCCAACCCCATGCCGACAAATGGGGCGCCTGCAATGGCGGCGACCGTGAATATTCAGAATTTTGCGTTCTCGCCGGCCGTAGTACATGTGTTACCGGGCGGCACGGTCACCTGGACCAACAAGGATACTGCGCCGCATACCGCTACCGATCTGAACGGCGCCTTCGACAGCAGCACGCTTAACACCGGGCAAAGTTTCAAGTTCACTTTCAACAATCCCGGCACCTACACCTACCATTGCCTTATTCACTCCATGATGGCTAACGCGACGGTGATCGTAGGCAATTAGAGAAACAGCGTAAAAATAGAAGCCCCGTGTTACCGGCATATCTGCCGGCAATGCAGGGCTTTTTAATGGGATAACCGGTAAACTAATAGCCGGCCGCCAAAACTAATTACCAGCCTGAGCCTTTTTTGGCATTGCCTTTCTTGATGTGCTCTTCGGCGGTTGCCTTGCTCATGATCGCGGACATCTTATTGCCGGAACTGTCTTTGCCCGAAGCAATGTATCTCCCCGATTTAACGTCGATCACCGGATCGATCATTGGTACATTTTTAGTTTTCGTTTTTACCGAATAAGCGGTAATTCCACCGTGTTCGTTTGCCATGATAAGTTTGTTTTAATTTATGGTAAACCCGGTTGACCGGGTTTTGTTTAGATTTTTTGCTAATAGCGCAATTTTCAGGGATTGTCGACCGAACAGGCGGATGAACCGGCGCAATCGGCGTAAGCCCAGTTCGTGAAATGCACACCGTCGGGATGGTCGGGGTCGACATCGCGCCGGTACATAATATCGTCGCCGTCGTCGATCGTGAAGGTGCGGGATTGACCCAACGCAAGATATTGGTCGAATACCAGTTTGTTGTGCCCCGGGTCGGGATTGAAACCTTTACGTACCTGCACGTGCACCCTGTGCCAGCGCATATTCCGGATGGAAATGCTTGAATTGTATTCAAGATAGCTTTTACGGACGATAAAATAAAGCGCCAGCATCAATACGATATACAGGCTCGCCCATAAATAAACCCTGGTGCGCTGGATCGCGATCCAGTTTGTATGCCCGGCATCTGTTGGCGCTAGTGATTTCATGTACTAAAAATACAGCACAACCGCGCCGAAAACCGGCGTAATAACACTGAATTTGTATGCGTATTTTTACGTGTTAGGGCATTTGCGGCAGCCCGGCGTTTGCAACTATTCAAAAAAGCGGAATAGTTAGTAGTTTTGTAATATAAAATCGTTCACTTATGGACAAAAGAAGGGACTCAAGCATAGCCTATCTTATTTTGGGCATATATGCGCTTATGGTAAGCTGGTATTATAATCATTCCATTATCATCCTGATCATCTGTTATATTTTCTGGCCGATCTACCTGGTTTACGAACTGCTGACCGGGCATCTTGCGCACGGCATGTGGAAAGAAATACCCCTGTCTTATTTTAAGTAATATGGCTAAGTTTTTTGACGCTATACAGGATCACCACCGGGAATTTATCGAAAGGCAAAAGATATTCTTCGTGGGGAGCGCACCTTTGAGCGCGGACGGGCATGTAAATCTTTCACCCAAAGGCATCGACAGCTTCAGGGTTATGTCGCCGAATAAGGTGACGTACATGGATATCGTCGGCAGCGGGAACGAAACGTCGGCGCACATGCTGGAAAATGGCCGTATAACCCTTATGTTCTGTTCTTTCGAAGGTCCGCCCAACATCATGCGTTTGTATGGCAGGGGGCGGACAGTGCTGCCATCGGACCGGGAATGGGATGAGTTAGCACCCCTTTTTCAATTGCGGCTGGGAACCAGGCAGATCATCGTCGCCGATATCGATAAAGTGCAAACGTCGTGCGGTTTCGGCGTACCGCTGTATACCTATTCCGGCGAGCGCGACCATGCCGATAAATGGGCGTCGAATAAAGGCGCCGATGGCCTGGAGGCATACAAAAAGGAGAAAAACCTGTTCAGCCTGGATGGCCTGCCTACTGCGCTGCAAAAGAGTTTAGAGCGATCGGTGGTTGATTAACGGGAAACTTCTTATATTTCGGTTCCCAACCGATCGTCATGAAATTTCGTTTTCTTTTTTCCGTACTCGCCGGCTTCTGTCTTATCTTGCCTGCGGCGATATCGCGCTCACAGGAGCTTAAGGTCGACGAAAAGCCGTGGAAGGCTTCGTGGATCGCCGTTCCCGGCGAAGCGCGGGACTACGAGGTTTGCCTGTTCCGCAAAACGCTGGACCTCGCCGCTAAACCGCCGGCTTATAAGGTTCATGTGTCCGGCGACAATCGTTATAAGCTGTTTGTAAACGGGCAATTGGTGTCCATCGGGCCGGCCCGCAGCGACCTTTACTATTGGAATTATGAGACCGTCGATCTGGCGCCATACCTGGCAACCGGCAGGAATATAATCAGCGCTATTGTATTCAATGAAGGGAAATGGAAACCCGCAGCACAAATTTCGTTCGTTACAGGTTTTATTTTGCAGGCGGATAGCGATACGCAGGAGGAGATCAATACCAATAAATCGTGGAGATGCCTGCGCGACACCGCTTATCAGCCGATAGACGCCAGTTTGGTGTACAGCTATTTCGCCGCCGGTCCTGGTGATGAAGTGGACATGAGACTTCATCCGCAAAAATGGCAGCAAGCGGATTTTGACGACAGCAAATGGGAGCCGGCTTACCAGGTATCGGAAGGCACACCGAAGGGGCAGTTTACGTTCGGCGACGGCTGGATGCTCGTACCCTCTACCTTGCCGCCGCGCGAGCTGATAATGCAGCGGCTGGCGACAGTGCGCAAGGCAACCGGCGTTACGCTGCCCGCAACGTTCCCGGCTGAAAAGCAACCCGTTACCATTCCGGCGCATACCAAAGCAACCATATTGCTTGACCAAAAGTTTTTAACCGACGCTTACCCGACGATCATATTCAGCAAAGGCAGGGACGCCGGCATTTCGATGAGCTATGCCGAAGGTTTATACATTATCGAACCCGGCAATAAAAATTGGCGCGCGCAAACCAAAAAAGGCAACCGGAACGATATAGAAGGGAAACGCTTCGTAGGACGTAAAGACAGTGTTATCAGCGACGGCAGCGAAAACCAGCAGTTTACGCCGCTCGATTGGCGCACGTACCGTTACCTGCAGCTGATCGTCGAAACCAAGGACGAGCCTTTAATTGTCGACGACCTGTACGGTATGGCCACTGCCTACCCGTTTAAGTACAACGCGACGTTCCAAACCGATAACAGGCAGCTCGACACCATGTTGCAGATCGGCTGGCATACAGCCAGGTTATGCGCGTGGGAGACTTATATGGACTGCCCTTATTACGAGCAGTTGCAGTACGTCGGCGACACGAGGATACAGGCTATGGTATCGTATTATAACAGCGGCGACGATCGCCTTGCGCGCAACGCGATCAACATGCTCGACCATTCGCGAATAGCCGAGGGCATAACCCAGAGCCGATATCCCACGGCGATACCTCAGCAGATACCCACGTTTTCGCTTTGGTATATCGGCATGTTGTACGACTATTATATGTACCGGGACGACAGCCGTTTTGTGCAGGAAAAACTACAGGGTGAGCGCGACGTATTGGCCTTTTTTGCCCGATACCAGCAGGCCGACGGTTCGCTGAAAAATGCACCCTATTGGGAGTTTACCGACTGGGCCGACGGAAAGGGATGGCGTGACGGCGTGGCGCCGATCGGTGCTAACGGCAATTCGGCTGTATTGGATATGCAGTTGCTATGGGGCTACCAAATAGCGTCCAGGCTTGAAGGCCGCTTGGGAAGCAAGGAGTATGCGGCCTTGTATGCACGCCGGGCGGATCAGTTGATGAAAACTATCCGTAAAAAATACTGGGTTCCGGCAAAAGGGCTTTATGCCGATAGAACAGAAAAGGATGTTTACTCTCAGCATACCAATTCGTTAGCTATTCTTACCGGGCTCGAAACGGGTACAGCGGCGGGGGCGCTTGGCCACAAGTTGCTGACGGATACCTCGTTGGTGCAGGCGTCCATCTATTTCAAATATTATGTCTACCAGGCCCTTGTAAAAGCCGGTTTGGGCAACGATTATAACAAATGGCTGGATATCTGGCGGCGAAACATAAAAATGGGGCTGACCACCTGGGCGGAGATGTCGGATGTCAGCGCCTCCCGCTCGGATTGTCATGCCTGGGGATCGAGCCCGAACATCGAATTATTCAGGACCGTGCTGGGTATTAACACCGATGCGCCGGGCTTTAGCAAGATCAGGATCGAGCCGCATTTAGGAGATATTACCCGCATCGGCGGTTCCATTCCGCACCCGAAAGGCAAGGTCGCCGTGCAATATGACAAGCAGGGTGGCAAGTGGCATATTAAAGCTGCGTTGCCCCGGGGAACAACAGGCACGCTGGTTTGGAAAGGAAAACTTTATCCCCTGAAAGCAGGTGAGAATAGTTTGGTGATATAATGGTCAAAGGATGGACTGGGAACTTTTCGCCGATATTGCCTACGTCGTCATCATCATACTGGCGTCGCTGCATATTATTTATAACGTCCATTCAAATGAAAAAGCCCTGGCCTATGTACTGTTAACCATACTTCTGCCATTTATTGGTATCGCCGTTTACCTGGCTTTTGGCCTCAACTACCGCAAGGATAAACTGTACAGCAAAAAGATCATCCGCGATAAGCGTCTGCTCGACGAGCTCCAGCAGCGTATTACGCTCGAATCGGAAAAAGCATGGAATACGCCCGATCCTGAGATACAAAAGCACAAAAAGCTGGCGCTTTACCTGCTAAACGACGGCATGAGCCCGCTTTGCGGCAACAACGGAGTCGAACTGCTTGTCAACGGCGAACAAACGTTTCCGGCGCTGATAGAAGCCATGAAAAAGGCCAGGCATCATATCCACATCCAATACTATATTTTCGAGAACGGGGACATTGCGGAGCAGATAAAGGATGTCCTCATACAAAAGGCAAAAGGAGGGGTAGAGGTACGCTTTATGTACGATGATTTTGGCAGCCGCTCCATTCGCAAAAGATTTGTTCGCGAGCTTAAAGAGGGGGGCGTAGAAGCGTACCCGTTTTATAAAATACATTTTATATTGCTGGCCAACCGCGTCAATTTTCGTAATCACCGCAAAATTGTCGTTATCGACGGCTGTGTCGGTTTTACCGGGGGGATTAATGTTAGCGACAGGTATATGAACGATCCGGCCAGGCCGGATAAGCTGTATTGGCGCGATACGCATGTGAAAATAACCGGGCCCGGCGTTTATTATCTTCAATACCTTTTTATCTGCGACTGGAATTTTTGCTCCGGAAAGGCACTGACGCTACACCCCGATTATTTTTGCGCGCAGCCTGCACTAAACGGAAATGCGACGGTCCAGGTAGCGTCCAGCGGGCCCGATTCCGACCTGCCGACGCTGATGTATTCGATCGGGCAGGTAATTGGCCTGGCCGAAAAAGAACTGCTGATAACGACGCCTTATTTTATTCCCGGGCAAACCATTATGGGCGCGCTGCATATCGCTGCCTTAAGCGGCGTTAAGATAAAGCTGCTGGTGCCTTTCGAATCGGATTCGGCGGTTATCAATACGGCAGCCAGGGCAAATTATGCCGAACTGCTGGCGGCGGGCGTCGAGATATACCGGTATAAGAGAGGATTTATGCACGCCAAAACAATGGTGTCCGACGGGCAACTGGCCATCGTAGGCACAGCCAATATGGACCATCGGAGCTTCGAGATGAATTTCGAGGTAAATTGCATGATTTACGATGGCCATACGGCAAAGAAATTGCGGGACGTTTTCTACGAGGACCTTCGGGACGCCGACCGCATCGATGCCGAAGCCTGGAGCCGGCGTCCCTGGTTTAAAAAATTTGCCGAAAAATTTGTCAGCCTGTTTTCGCCGCTGCTATGACGCCTCAACTACCACGGCTGTGCCGTAAGCGAGTACCTCGGTTATGCCCTGCATCACTTCGTTGGCGTCGTAGCGCATATTGATGATGGCATTGGCGCCCATTACCTGGGCATGTTGTATCATCAGTTGATAAGCCTCTTCGCGCGCGTTTTCGCAAAGCTCGACATAGATGGAAAGTCTGCCCCCGAAAAGCGATTGGAAGCCGCCTGCTATATTGCCCAGGGCACTGCGGCTGCGGACGGTGATGCCGCGTACAAGTCCAAGTTGTTTAACTACTTTATAACCTTCGAGCGCCGTGCTGGTGGTAACTAATGTGTGGTCCATTTTAATCTTTGTTTAGTGATCGGTATTGATCAAATTTATGTTCTTTTGATAGGAAAGCAAGGGTAATGTTACAGCGTTGAGAAAAGCTTATTACACATGCCGCAGATATATATTGAAACGCCACGACTGATACTGAGATCCTGGCAAACGGGCGATCACGAGCCGTTTATTGAATTGAACCGCGATAAAGCCGTTATGCAATTTTTTCCGGCGGCTATGAGCCCCGAGGAAACTTTGCGGCAGGTATTGCGCATCCGCGCGCATTTTGAACAATATGGCTATGGCTTTTTTGCCCTTGAAAGGAAGAACAGCGGGCAGTTCATCGGCTTTACCGGGTTTTCGCATCCATCGTTCCAAAGTTATTTTACCCCCTGCGTGGAAATAGGGTGGAGGTTAAGCCGCGAACACTGGCGGCAGGGTTTTGCAACCGAAGCCGCCAGGGCCTGCCTGCAATACGGTTTTGTCGAATTAGGGTTTGAAGATATCTATTCCTTTACCTCCGTTCATAACAAAGCGTCCGAAAAGGTAATGATCCGCGCAGGCATGAAAAAGCAGGACGAATTTGATCATCCTGCTATTCAAGAGGGCCACTTCCTGAGGAAGCACGTGCTTTATAAAATTTCAGCTTCCCGGACCTAAGCCTGTTTTTCTATGCCTGGCGTTGCAGGCGGCGGCTCGGTCGGCGCGGCAGCCGGCGCGGCGGCGGTAACCACGGTAAAGGGTTTAACTTTACCTGACTTAGCAGCAGGCAGTTTCGGTTTAAAATAAAGTACAACGCCCGCGGCTATCAGTAAAAATCCGGCGATCAGGAAAGCCATGTGCGCCCCTTTGCGGCCCGGTGTCAGGTCGTAGGTGAACATGGCCTTGCCAAACGGATCTTTGCCCTGCACAACGTTACCCGAGCCATCGGGCAGGTTTATTTTGGTCATTTGCTGTAAAAGCGAGCCCCCCGAATTGTAGGTGGCTGTCATAACATAATTTTTGTCGCTGATCTTGGTGATATCGGGGTCTTTCAGGCCAACCGGTATCTGCCACTGGCCGTTGTCGTTTATTTCCGCCAGGCCCAGGGCATCGAAAGTCAGGGTAAAGGTCCGGTCGGTCTCATTATATTTGAAATTCTGCAGATAGGCCGCGGGAAATTCTCTTTCCATTTCCCGTTTCCATAGCTCAGAAGCGTTGGAACCGGATATTCTTTTATAATTGTCCCACTGGCTTGCATTGAAGGTTCGGCTGAACTCGACATGCGCGTCGCCTAAATTGTCGATATTGTAGGTTACATTTTGCTTCAGCGGATCGAGCTGCTGGGTTTGCTGCGCATTCGCCTTCGAAAAGGCTATCACAATTAATATGACGAGGTATGCATATACTTTTTTCATGATCAAAAAACTATCGTACTGTGGAAATGATCTGGTTAAATAAGCCCTGGTAACCGGCAAAGTTGGGGCTGCTTAATGTAATACCGGCAACGCCGTTGCCGCCGCTCCGGAAAACGCCTTCCCATCGCCGCTGCCCACCGCTGTAATTGGTTACGCCCTGGTACATGGTATAGCCATTGGACGAGCCGGTTTTCTGATATTGGATGTATTGCTGGAACGCCGCCAATTGGGTCCGGATGATATACAGCGCCTGGTCCGGCGTCGATGCCTGGACGTTCCATATACTGATGCCTGTTTGCGCATCGCTGGTACCAACCTGTGCAACCAATGTATTTAGCTGCGCGACAGGGTAGTCCCTGCGGCCCCAACTGCCGGGATAGCTGAAACTGATAGGGCCGGAAAAATAATTACCGAGGGCTGATGAGTTGCCGCCACCACCGCCTGAGCTTCGACGTTCGCTGCTGTGTGTTGTTCTGGCTGTGGTGTTGGCTGCGGTAAAATTTGTTGAACCTCCTCCCCCGAAGTTTGCGGTCAGATCGTCAACCTTTTTTCTCAGGAATTCGTCGTCGGCTAATTCCATTGGTATCACACCCCTTGATTCCAGGTCGTTAACGTCGATGTAAATGTAACGCGTATCGCCCTGCTGGGCAGCCTGTATAAACGTTTTCAGCTCTTCGGCGCCCCTGTTATAGGCCTGGGCCGCGCTGTAAACTCCGCCCAAACCGCCGCCGTTTACGCCGGTCGCCTCAATGGCATACAGGTTGTTATTAACCAATACGCCCGGAAAAGCGTGACCGGGTATCAGGAAAATGACGGGGTGCAGCCCTGCGGCCTTCAGCACGCTGGCGTAAAACAGCGACAGCTCGATACACAAACCGGTATTGCCGGTAATTACCTCGCGCGGAAGGCGCGTGCTTTGCACGGTCGAATTGATGTCGCCCAGTTTTTGCGGTATCCCTTCGGTGCCGCTGTAAACCATGTGCGTGGCCACCGTTGCGCTGTATAAGCCCGCAAGGAATTTTACGGCATCCTGATCGGTATTGCTGACGGACGCGGCTTCGCCCTGCATAAACTTATCCTGCACGGCTGCGGTGTAATATTTAACGATCGGGTCCTCGGGGGTTATCAGGCAGGGCAGTAACTGCGTGTTGTGCATCATGTCGGGGTAGCTGGTCACTTCGTCCATCGGGATGTCCGTATAAACGAACTGGTTCCGGCCCATCATATTAAAGCCGAAAGTCTCCTTTTTCGTTTTGTTGCCGTTGTACTCGATCTTGATGTTGCCCGTTTCCTGCGACTGGGTCATCTTTTGTACGATGTTATCCTTAAAGTGCGGGTAGCATTTTACTACCACGTGCTGGCCGGGATAGATCTCGGGGATGGTTACCAGCTCGGTCATGTCGACGTAGCCCGGCACCTCATACGATACTTTTACATCTTTTAGCGAGGTGGTACCCTCATTGGTCATGAGCATTTTAAAAAAATAATACTCACCGTTCAGCGCCTGCTCGTTCGAGTAAACCTTGTAGGCGGCAGGCATAATGTAACTGGCATTGCTGATCTTTACATCCAGCGTGTCCTTCCCGAAGTCGAAAAAATAGAGAAGGACGGATACCAGCCCGGCAAAAACCAACGCCGCTGGTAAAATGATTCTCTTCATAACAGAAAATTGTTTTTAAATAAATAATACTTACTACTTACTAATGGAACAGATGCAGTTAACGGCGGATAGTAATGGGAAACTATCGCCGTTTTTTATGTTCTTCAAAGGATTTTTCCTTCTTTAAATATCTATACAAAAAAATAAATATGCAAGAGGTATATCGTTAATTATCAATTGTTTAATAAAGTTTACTAAAGCGAAATTTTTTAAGCAATGGTTATTAAATTTAATTCCTGGTATTTATTTCGCCTGCTATAACCGGCACTGTTCCAACAAGTTGCCGCATAATAACGGCCTTAGCTGGCTGCCGGCGGCAAAAAAGATGGCCGGTTGATTAAACCGGGCATAAAGTTGCGGCGGGAATTTTGTTATTTTGCCCGCAATTGCGGCGGGTGCGCCGCGCTGGATTTAACAGTCTGTAAAATAATAGTGACCGGAATAATTAATCAGGGTAAAACCCGTTATCAGCGTAAATTAATTTCAATGAATAAACTTCGACTATTTATTTTTCTTTTGGCAGCCGGATTTTTGATACAGAGTTGTACGAAGGATACCCAAAGCGCCGTCGCTTTCAGTTCGCAGCCTTTCCAGGCCAATATAAACGGCAGTTCGTGGGTTCCCGATACCGTCAGCACTTCGATCACGTATAATCCCGCCGATCAAAGCAAGACATTTTATTGCTCGGGGCAGAAGAACCAGAAACAGGTAATTTTTTCTGTAAAGCTGAATAATTCGACCAATACTCCCGGTTTTGCAACCGGCACGTTCAATATAGATTCGGTGAACGTATTTGCACAGTACAATGTACAGCAGTTGAATGGCTCGGGGAACCTGGTTTTTGTACCGCACGGCGAGGTGAAACCTGGCAGCGGTTCGATCATGATCACGTCCGTCGACTCGGTGAAGAAGCAAATAAGCGGTACTTTTTCTTTCTATTCCCGGTCGACGCAATACGACAACCAGGGAAACGTGATATCGACGACCGTAGACAATATTACCGCGGGCCAGTTTGAAAACCTGCCTTACCAATTTTATAACAACCAGTAATTATCTCATCAACCCCGAACACCTGTATGAAAAGGAAATATAGCTGCATCATGTTCTTCATCCTGTTTGGCGCTGCCGGCGCACAGGCGCAGATGAAGAGTTATATCGATATTTACGGAGGCGTATCATACGCGCTGGGCAATTTCGCCTCGTCCGATTATTCCAATAACGACGCGGGCTTCGGTAAAAGAGGCGCGACCTTCGGGTTCGACGGCGCTTATTATTTCAGCAAGAAGCTGCCGGTTGCCATAGGCGCGTCCATTATATTCCAGGACCAGGGCGAGTTGTCCTATACCGACGCCATGAACCTTGCCACAGGTTATACTACAGCCTACAAGGCCGACTATACCACGGTTACCACCGTCGGACGGTATCACAGCCTTAATTTCCTGGTTGGCCCTCAATATTCTTTTCAATACCATAAGTTTATACTCGATCTGCGGGCGGCTGGGGGCATATCCAGGGTTTCGCAAACTCCGGCCTACAACATCGCCATATCGGGAGTGCCCGAACAAAGCAAAACGATCTACCAAAGAGAAGGAGGCGGCCTGTTACCTGTTTACGGGGGCAGCGCAGGCTTGCGGTTTAAGTTTGCCGACAACTGGAGCGTGGGCCTGAGAGGCGCTTATTATGATACGGGGACCGGCCTTAACGTAAATACCGATAACCTGCAGGAGCCTGCGCAGGGCCGCCTGGTTACACGTTTGCCTTCATTTTCGGTATTTCAAACCACGCTGGGCATTACACTCGATCTTTAATGCTGCCACTTAAAAATAAATGAAGCCCGTTATTTTTCGATAACGGGCTTCGATGTTTTTAGCCTAAGCGGTCATTTTTCGTTAACCACGTGAAAGGCGATATTGGCGCTTGAAGTACCGGATACATAAATCGTGTAGATATGCCCTGCCTGGATAATAGCCGGAATGCTTAACAGGGCCGATGATGAGCCCGACAAGTAAAGCGCGAAAACGCTGGTCGGGTCCACTTCATAGTAGGACGACGCACCCTTGTAAGCGATAGCCGACACGAGTTTGGCGCCTCCGCTGACCCCGAAGTCAACATTGGTTTGCAAAGCCGAACTTAAATTGATAAAGCGGATCTTGGCCTTACCGTTGTCCGGCGCGGTTCTGTCGTTCTGTGCCGTAACCGCCGAATTATCTTCCGTATAAAAAACGTCGTAATACTGCCCGGCTGTCAACGACAGGTTGAAGGTAGTATTAGCTGTGGCGGTTCCGGTGTTTTTAAACGAACCCTGCTTGTCGGCTGTACTTGCCGAAATGTAATCGGAACTCGATCCATAGGCTATAGCCGAAGCAGCCTTGTTGTTGTTCAGGTAAAAGTCCTGGGCCGCTGAACCCTGTGCCGAATTGGTGGCTATTACATAGGCGGACAGGGAATTATTATTACCGTCTTTTTTACACGACGAAAGGGCCAGTGATAAGGAAAAAATTACCGCGATTACCATCGACCCGGTCTTGATGTTCCTGCTGTTCAAAATAGTTTTCATATCAAATAGATTGAGTTAATAATTGAACAGGAACCATCAAACGCAAAACCAAAAAACCGGTATGTAATCAAATTTAATATAACATCTGTTTGTAGATAAGCACGATGCCGGCTTTACCTAAAGAGACTAAAACCGGTTGTAATGTTGCGTATATTGTAAGGGAAAATATACACGGGCTTTGTTTTTCGTACTTTTTGAAAGACGATAACGACGCACAAAAAAGGCCGGTTCTAATTAAACCAGCCTTTTTGTACGATCAGTCGGAACATTATTTAACTCCCGGAGGCGCAGGGTTAGCCGGCGGATTGGGCGACGGGTTAGGCGGATTAGGGGTAGGGCTTGGATTGGGATTCGGGGCAGGAGGCGTCGGCGGGTTAGTAGGCGGATTGGGGTTTGGATTTGGATTGGGCGGGTTTGGATTTGGCGATGGATTGGGGTTCGGCATTTTTCGCTTATTCCTTTTCCTGGTTGGCACGGTATCCGTTTGCGCGGTGTATTTGCTGATATGTGTGCCGTTGTGGGTCGCAGAAGTATTATTCTGAGCGTTGGCGAGCTCCAGCACCCCGGCCAGAGCGGCTGCCATTATAAAAACACTTAATCTTTTCATATTATGATATTTTTTCAATCAGCAAATCGCTGACCTTAATACCAACATGGCCGATTTTATAATGTTTTAATTAAAAATTTTTCTTTTTAGGTAGAATAGTCGTCGAAAACATCGTTGCCGTACGGTTGTTATTATATAAACAACAGCAATTATGAAATACGCTCTAATGATGATCTTATCCGCGGCAATCCTATGTTCGACAGCTTCCTGTCACACGGGCAGTTCCGTTCATTCGGGCCAGGATACCGTACAAAGCCGGTATGGGTCGGCAAATGATACCAATGGTTCGGCCAAATCAACCACAGATACGTCGAAAGTGAACACTAAATCGGGTGATGCTTCTTTAGATAATACGGCATCAGGCGGTACGGCCGTTTTGAAGGATACGGCCAAAAAGGCCAAAAAGTAAAGATATGCCGGTAAAGACTAAAACAGGGAAGCGAAAGAAATGGTCAGCTAAAGTAACTAAGGAAAGCGATGCGCTCGATCTTGAAAAAGACGTCTTCAAGTCGGGCGACCCGGATAAGATCGCTGCCTCGCTTAAACATTCGGCCGAGGAGAGCCACCGCCGCAAGGGGACGCCCTTCCAGAGCGCCATGTCAATGCTGAACTTTTACGAGAACAGGGCGGGCAGGAATTTATCCAGGCGACAGCGAACGCCGCTGGAGAAAGCGAAAAATAAACTTCGAAAATTGTTCGGCAGGCCGGAAAAGTAGAACTTTTAACTCACCATGTCGAGCGCATCCACCCTGGCCGCGTATTTCGGCGGCATGATCGCTTTTTTAGGGATGTGCTCCAGCTTTAGCACGCGGAAGAATTTATACAATATCAACGCGGGCAACAACCATTTCACACGCCCAAGAGACAATTTTTGGCTTACCTGCCGCGGCGCTACCAGGAGCTGGGCCTCTTTGAGCACAAAAAACCGTATGGCGCCCAGGTGTTTGCGGTATTGTTTGTAAAGATCGGGTGTGAATTTACTGAAATACAGGTTTTTATTCAATTGCTGCGTGCGCTGCTTTTCGTACTCATCATAATTTTCGGGCAGGGCTCTTAATTCCATTCGCCGGCCAACCCGGTAAAATACATCAAACACTTCAGTTTTCTCGGCGCAGGTGAGTTTTCGCTCAAGCAGTTCGTACGAGCGCACAGAATAGTCGATGAGCATGTACAGCACTTCGAGATAAGCTGGATCGGGAATCTTCAGGCCGCGGCTGGCTTCGACGTTTTTATGTATGGCCGTTATCTGGTCGATGTAGTGCAGGGCCGTTTCTTTTTCGGAGAAAATGATCTTGCGTGAGTAATCCACCGTGCTGAACAGCCGACCGAGCGGGTCAGCCGGCAGTTTACCGGTAAAGTACAGCCAGTCGACCGACCGGTTCAGCGCAAATTCGGCTGAGGCCCCCGCGAATATGAACAGGATAGTATCGGCCTTACCCCATATTTGCCGTACGATAGAATGTTTATCTACAAACCACATATCAATTATTTAAACTCGATTTTGGGCCGCTTCGTATGCTTTCTATCGCAATAACTAATGCGATACCCGATACATAAGCCAGTATATCGGTAAATGAAAAGCTTGTGCCGAGCAGTAATTTCGCGGTATACGACCCTTGTAAGCCAAGTAATCGTACCAGGTGAAAATATTGCGACACTTCGGCGGTGCATGCAAACAGAAGTACGGCCCCCGCGGCCTTTATTGGGTTCGCATTCCAAAAGCTCTTTACCAAACAATAAAGCAGGATAACGACCAGGAAATCGCCGCCGTAGGGCCGGATAAGGGCGTCGTGTAAATAAACCGCGATCAGGATCTCCATGGTTAAGACTGCGCAGGCCCACCTGAAGTAGGGTTTGTATAGGATAAACATAAAAGTACTTTGAGTTACAAAGCTACAAAACACTTTAAAACTTTACAAGAATTTTAGAAGACCGGGTAGATCAGTAATACCATCCGATGTAAAGATCGTCGACAATGGCCTTTTTTAGTTCCGGCGGATCGATCCCGTTCGGCATAATAGCGACCAGCGCGACGCCTTTTGGAGCGTAACCGGCAGCCAGTCGCATAATACGCTTTTCGTAAGCCTGGGCGGTAGGGCAGTGGTTGCAGGTAAAAACAACAACCAGCAGCTTTGCGTTTTTAAATGAATTGAGCGAGTACGTTTTGCCGCCGGTACCCTGCAGGCTGAAATCGGGCGCCGCTGCTCCGATCGTCAGGCTTGGATGCTGGGCAATGGATTGGTTTACTATACCAAAACAGGCAACGAGGGAAAAGAAATATTTTAAAAATGTTTTATTCTTTATAGCTTTTTGGCGTCGGAAAGATCAATTAAAGATAGAGGGAATAAACCGTTTTGAACCTAAAATATGTACCGTCCTGAACGGCAATTCTCGTCGTTAGAAGCCGTCCCGTAAAGCAAAGCTTGTCAAAAAAATGATTTTTATATATGAATAATTCGATCTTAATCAATAACTTAGTGTCCCCAATTAAAGTTCGTATACTGAAATGAAACCGTTTGGTACATCACTTGCCATTGCATTTGTGCTGCTTTCGGCTTTCTGTACACAAGCGCAGACGGCGGACCGTGCGGCCGCCGACAGCGCCGAAAAGATACAGCAGGTCGAGAAAAACCTGGTGCCGCTGAAACGGTCGGACAGCCTGGAAACCTGGACCCTGCAGCAGCGCATGTCGTATTACCGGGTAAAGGGTGTGAGCATCGCTGTGATAGAGAACTATAAACTGGCCTGGGCCAAAGGCTACGGTATGGCCGACGACGAACTGAAAATTCCGGTTACCGATCAAACGCTTTTCCAGGCCGCATCCATCAGTAAATCGCTCAATGCAGTGGGCGTGCTTAAACTCGTCCAGGAAAAAAAATTAAGCATTAACGCGGATATCAACACCTACCTGCACGATTCGGGAAATAATGGTTTCGGCGCCAACCAAAGTAACTGGAAATTCCCTTACGACAGTCTTTCGGGCGGTAAAAAGATAACCATCGCCAACCTGCTCACCCACACGGCGGGTTTGTCCGTTCACGGCTTCGCCGGGTACGAGAAGGGCTCGGATATACCCAATATCGTACAGGTGCTTAACGGCACGCCGCCCGCCAATTCCAAGCCCGTACGCTCCATGTACCCGCCGGGGGAAAAATTTGAGTATTCCGGCGGCGGCATTGCGATAACGCAGCTTATTGTGACCAACGTAACGCACGAGCCCTACGAAAAATTCATGTACGACAATGTGCTTGCGCCGATGGACATGACCAGCAGCAGCTTTTCGCAATTCCCCGCGCGCGACAAAAGGAAACTGTATGCCACCGGCTATAATACCGACGGCAAGGCGATAGATGGGCGTTATCATATTTACCCGGAGATGGCGGCGGCCGGTTTGTGGACCAATCCCACCGACCTGGCCAAATACATTATCGAAACGCAATTGGCTTACGAGGGCAAATCGGCGAAAGTGCTGAACCAGCAGATGACGCAAATACGCCTGACGCCCTATATCGACGACAAAGCGGCGTTAGGCGTTTTTATCGAAGGCGACGACAATGCCAAATATTTTTCTCATGGCGGCGCCAATGAAGGTTTCAGGAGCCAGTACTACGGCAGTTTCGACGGCGGCAACGGCGTGGTGGTAATGGTCAATTCAGATAACGGCAACATTATACCGGAAATAGTGAACAGCGTGGCCAGGGTTTACGGGTTCAAATGGCTGTTCCATTCGCAGGTGACGAAACCTGTCCAGGTAGCCGTGGCCGACAATGTGCTGAAAAGCTATACCGGCAAATACGAGATAGACCCCGGAAACGTGCTGACGATTACCCTGGACGGTGCGCACAAACAGTTATACGGCGAGGTGCCGGGCTGGAGCCGTTTCGGGCTTTTCCCGGAAAGCGACAGCAAGTTTGTGGCCAGGGAATTTGATATCGAGTTCGAATTTGTGAGAGACGGGCAGGGCAGGGTAGTGAAGGCCGTAATCTACCAGGACGGCGCACACGATGCCCGGAAGCTGAATTAAGGTTTAAGTGGTTGTAAAAGTTGCAGTGGTTGTAATGGTTGAAAGCATAATTTGAGCTGTTACAACATTTGCAACCTTTAATAACCTTTACAATATCTGTAACTCTTAACCGTAACAACCAGCCTATGAAACCGCTGTTGGTGCTGCTGATAAGTTCTGTAATAGCCTTGTTTGCCCTGCGCATATTTACCGGCGCGTGGGATTACCTTTCGGCCGGTAACATCGCTTTGGCCGTAATGCTGCTTTTCACGGCCATCGGACACTTCAAGTACCGGGAAGGTATGACCATGATGGTGCCTGAATACCTGCCAGCCAAAAAACAACTGGTATACCTTACCGGCATTATGGAAATTTGCTTCGGTATCGGGCTTATCATACCGGGCTCACGTCGCCTGGCCGCCGACCTGCTGATCCTTTTCCTGCTGCTGGTGCTGCCCGCCAATATCAACGCCGCGCAAAAGAGCGTCGACTACCAAAAAGCCAATTACCAGGGCTACGGCCTGAGCTATCTTTGGCTTCGGGTACCGCTGCAGTTGTTCTTCATCGCCTGGGCGGCGTACTTTGGGATGATAATGACGTGATGATTCGTGTAATACGGGCAGCTAAATCGTGCGGGGCCATTGTATTTGTATTTCCAAATCCGGGAAAAAATGCTTATATTGTAAGATTAGGTACTTTTATGGGGGGTAAATCCAAATGACCAAACCATTCCTATAAAAAAATGGCCGAAATTTGGTCAAAAAATGGCCTTGGGGATAGCAGGAGCGCGGTTTTTGATGTGTTGTATTGGGAGGACACGAGGTAAAACGAAATGACCGGGCTCTGATTTAGTTGAATTGGCTTTAATTCTGCTTTAATAATAGCTTATACGACGGAAGCAATAATGCCGGTAGCTTTAATTTAATAGCTTAAAACGCCGTTGTTGATACCAAGAAGGCGGTTTTTGGGTTATGGGTACATAATACTAACAAGCTGCACCAAGCTCACTTTAACGCTAATACACTAAGCCTTTTTGGAGCCTTTTTAACCTGCTAAAAACCCTGTTTTTGAGCGCTTTTTGGCACTTTTTATAGTTGGATGGACAGTTGGATGGACAGTTGGATGGACATTCAACTCAAAAGAAAAAGGGCAATGTCACTTCTTACCAGCTTAAGGATTGATTTTTAGATAGGCTTTTATTAGTGAATCTGATAATGCTACTTGCTTCAAATCAATCAATGTTGTCTTTATTTTACCCTGAGCAATCAAGGCGTCAATATTTTGATCTACTTTATCATCAAACTGGTTTTTCAGCCAAGTTATGGCTCGACTGGGCTTTATTTGCGCAGATGAAATAGGCCCACCAATAAAATAATCCATTTCAAATTTTTTTGCGAACTCCTTAATACCGTCCTCGGCCAATTCGGCAAGCTTAGCGCAATCTAACTTTGGATCATAATTCAAAAATGGGAAAGCAGGGCCTTGTGTCACGTAATATTGCGGGGCAGGCCATACGGTATTAGTTTCTAAGTCTTCAAGTGTAAATTTGAAAATTGTCGGTTTACCATTTGAATATCCGGCTAACACGAACTCACTTTGCTTTAATAGTTCTATCTCAGAAAGAGAAAAGTTTCGTTTAACGCTTTGACCAAATAACCTGACAAAACCCTGCATATCACCAGGCCACGTCGGTGTCAGAGCTATTTTCTTGGCGATGGTCAATATCCCTTTGCCGCCGACTGAACCCACGCCAACAGCGCCGAAAATTAAACTCCGAATCTGGGTTATTTTGGCTGTACCGTCAAAATATGAATGAGGTTGATTGTTTTGTTTAATCATTGCTCTGGAATCGGACGAAACGACAATTCCATCCGAACCAACTTCGGCTACAATGATTGACCCGTAAATTGTATTGAAGTTTTTCATTCTCTTAAACTATTGTCTGGGCGTGTTTAAATAAAGCTCTTTGGATAGTTCCCGTATTTCGTCAAGATAGTCTCTAATGCTCTCATCGAATCTGACAAGACCCTTTAAAAGAGATTCCGTTGTTAACTGTTCGGACTTTAATAAAGACTTCAATTCCTGAATTTTAATAATGATCCTCTTTTGAGCTTTTTCATATTCGGCCCTGTTAAAGGCGTGACCGGTCAAACTCTCCTGCAACAATTTAAGGTTTAAACGAATGTCAGAAAGATGGAATTCCAGGTATAGCAAGCTTGAATTCGCCAACAATGTGAGAGACTGTTTAACCGTATCTTCAAATACAGATGACCCTGGCACTGGCCGCACCTTGCTACCGGCAATCATTGTGTCACTATTAGTGACATTCTCGCCGTATTTGCTATAGGACAAATTTTCGCTAAAACCCTCCGGGTTGTCGTCTGACAAAAAGTAATCGGCTGTCAAATTAAAGGCTCCGCAGATGTCGGAAATAAGATCGAATGTCGGCTTGTTTTTGCCTGATTCAATCATTGCTATGCTATTTCGCTTACTTGAAACAGCGTTTGCAAATTCCTCTTGTGTCATTTTGAGATAAAGCCGAAGCTTTTTCAATTGCTTAGAAGCGTTGCCCATTAATATTAAAGTTAAATTAATGTCAATAAAAAATACAAAAAAGTTAATTCAAAAACTTGCAATTGTCATTCGTTATCACAAATTTTGAACGGTTTAAAGTAAACAAAAATAACAAAATCATGGAAAGAAGCGAATTAAAGGCCAAAGTTCCACATGGTTACGGAAAAAAGATCGCTAACAAGGCTGGGGTGACCAAACAAGCAGTATCACAATTCTTAAATGGCAAGAATGACAATGTTGATATAGAGATCGCAACCCTCGAAGTCCTGGCCGAACTATCGGAAAAGAAAAACAATCTTTTAGCCCGTATCAGCTAACATCCAAGCAATGCCTCAAGAACATAACGGCGTATATGGCTTTACTTACGAGGAGTTAACCCCGTTTTATCCTTCCCGATCAGCGCTTATTAAACAAATCCAGCGTGATAGGGATAAGGATAGCGGGCTTAAAATATTGCGCCGGGCCTGCTATTCAAAAGATGCCTTAATCCATATTGACAGCATCCCTTCGCATATTCTGAATGCCCTGAGTGATCCCCGGCAGACAACACACCCGTTTGAGAAGTATTATAAGCGTGACAAGGAAGCTTTACGGTTCTTTACCAATTACCAGCTTGATAACGGAGAACACCTTACGGCCGATCACCAGGACAGATATATAGTAAACGCGAGCGTCTTAAATGCTTTGCTGGCGTTCCGGGCCGATCTGATATCGGAAAGAAAACGAAAAGGGCAAAATCAATTCGGAATTGACGAAATCCTTAGAACGCATTCGATAACGTTCAAAAAAGCGCTCCAGGCGAAACACAAGGATGAACATAATTTGCCCGAAGGTGGAAAGGCGTTTAAAAAGGCTTTAAAAGCTTTTGAAAAGCATGGCTATATAAGCCTTATATCGGGCAAGCACGGTAATAATAACAGCCGCAAAGTGACTGATGAAACATTCGATTTATTGGAAAGCTTGTTCACGTCGGA
>JAFDZK010000429.1 GCA_018267005.1 Bacteroidota bacterium | reverse complement strand
GCTGTTATCCGGCTTAAGCCTGATGATATTTCCGCGGCCTGTAAAAGCATCTTCCTTTATACCTCCTGCCTTTTTTATCAGTTCCGACAAAGTCATGCCTTTACTCAGCTCAAATTGGCCCGGCCTGAATACAGCGCCCGTTATAATCACACGGTTTTCATAACGGTCCAGGATATGATCGACTACGTATTTATCTCCTCTTAGCGGAATATAGTTCTTAAAATCATCTGCGGAAACATCAGTAAGCCGCTTTTCATTGTTATATACCTGCGTTACTTTAATCAGTTCGGTATAGGCCTGATCGCTGAACCCGCCCGCAAACCTGATTACATCCTGCAAGGTTTCACCAGGTAATACTTCATACAATGCAGGCCTTTTCACTTCCCCGGCCATTTCGACCCGTACCTTGTAGGTGGGTACTCGTATAATATCCTGGTCCTGCAGACGGATGTTATCTTTTTGATCGCCTTTTAACAGGAAATCATAAATATCCATCGTGCGAATGACATGGTTATCCCTGATGATCTCGATCTGCCGGAAAGAGCCATTATCGCTCGGCCCGCCGGCCGAATACAGCGCATTAAATACGGTCGCCAGGGATGGTAATGTATAGGTACCCGGTTTAATAACTTCACCAACCATGATCACTTTAATACTCCGGATATTTCCCAAGCTAACTTGTACAGAGGTACCGTTATTAATGGCGTAGTTATTGGCCGCCAACCGGCTTTTGATGAGTGCGGTAGCCTGTTCGATGCTTTTGCCTGCCACATTTACCAGGCCGACGCTCGGGATATTGATATTTCCCTCAGGAGAAACCGTTAGCTTCCAGTTGGCTACCGAGCGGCCATAAACATTGATATTTAACTGGTCATTGGGCCCTATCGTATAGTTCACGGGCGTTGCAATGTTCAGGTTGGGTTCAAAGGTCAAATTTTTGGTCCTGAACAGGTCTGCGCCAAAAATCTTGGGCTGTAAGGTTTTAAAAATATCCGATCTTGATTTTGATCTATAGAGTGTGTCCTGAACGGTATCAGGCTTATAATTCAGTCTTCTCGGCTGAATCGCCGATATAGTATCTGATTGCTGATTAAGCCCCCCGTTATTGTTTGAGCCCCTGATAGCCGCTATTCTTTTCCCAAGTATCTGAACCTGATCGGAAGGCAACCCCCGATTAGCCGCTTCCTGCAATACCTGCTGGTCGGTCAATCCTTCGGCTTGCGCCTGCTGCAGTAACTGCCTCAGCTGGCTGTCAGAAAGCTCGTTGACGTTTACATTGGAAAGATTTTGCGGAAGGCTCTGCGCGTTAGCCGAGTATGCTAAAATCGTTAACAAAAGAGTGAATAGAAGCAGCGCAGCCGCCCTGATAAGTTTCATAATTCCTGCAAAAGTACAATTAATTAATTTTAACAATAATTGATTTTAATGGTTCGTTCGTCTTTTATTGATTGTCAAACAATTATCAGGGCCAAATGTGTCAAAGGCTTATTCAATTAGCAGATTAAAAATTAATTGAAATAATAGGTAAGGTTTATCCTGGCGCGAAGATTAAAGCTATCGCTCTTCTTATACTCGTAATTTAAGGTGTAAACCGGCGTCAGCTCTGGCGAAATTAAAAAGGGCCCCCTTTTTATATTGGCATAGAGAGTATTGGCCAGGTCAACCCAATGCTGATAAAAAACGTTGGTCCCTGAAAAGGCAGCATAGTACAGATCGTTATCGTGAACAAGCCGCTCTGTTTGTATCCCAAATGAGTCCTCACCACTCAAATAGCTCAAATCGATCATAAAACTGTTACTTCCGGGCCCGATTCCCGCCCCCAGGTACCGTCCTTCGTTAGTATAACCGTCCTGCGGAGGTTGCAGGTGCACATACCACACCGGTTCGTCCCTTAGTAAATAGGTTGGCGAACTTTGAAGGTGGGTCAGTTCCAGTTTTACTTGTATGAACCGTCCGGCCGCCAGGTCGTAAAGCTTTCGGCCCCCCAGCGTATAGGCGCTTGAATGTTCGGGTTCCTGCAAAAGATCGGTCAGGTTTGCCCAGTGATCGTTGCGCGCCCATTCAAAATATATTTCGGCTTTTTCCTTTTCGAAAACCTGGCGAAAGTTAATTGCAAAAGCGAAGTCTTCATTATCGCCGTTGCTGCTGGAGGTGATGGTATTGGCGTGGTTCGATGAACCGGCAATAACGGGTATTATTTTTTTAATCAACCCATAATGACGATATACCGAATCGATATTCATATAACTATACTCCGAAAACCCTACAAAAAAGCCGGTCATCCATTTAGGATGCCAATTGATTGTAAAAGCCGAAAGATAACGTGTAACAGCGGGTTTCGGCACAAGTAAACCGTGACCATAAATTAGCTTATTCGTATCTGCCGGCGGGTAGCCCGATTGCTTTAAATATCCCCCTATCAATTGCCATTCAAAAGTGCCTATAGGTGTTTTTACCGGGGCAGATGAGTTGAATGTCCAATGGAGAAATCCCGGTGCGGAATTACTCATCATGATCGAATTTTTTACGCCGGGTCCCCACCAAATATTCTCTGTTGATGCGCCGAACTCGACCTTTCCGAAATTCAATGTAATTTTTGACTGGCCGGGATAAAACTTTTGGAACGAACTGCTGCCAAATCGTTCAGGAGCGTCAATGCCGTTCACGATTGCGAAATACGACTGGAGCAGCC
>JAFDZK010000428.1 GCA_018267005.1 Bacteroidota bacterium | reverse complement strand
CATTAAAATACAAAACGACTGCTCGGCGCCGCGGCCCACACGGCCCCGAAGTTGGTGCAACTGCGAAAGACCAAACCGTTCGGCATTTTCAATGATCATTACTGAAGCGTTCGGTATATTCACGCCAACCTCGATAACCGTGGTGGCTACCATGATTTGGGTTTCGCCTTTTACAAAACGCTGCATTTCGAAATCTTTGTCTTTTGCCGCCATTTTGCCATGCACAATACTGATGTGATAATCGGGCAGCGGAAATTCACGCCGCATAACATCGATGCCGTCCTCCAGGTTCTTTAAGTCCAGCTTTTCACTTTCCTGGATCAAAGGATAAACAACATATATCTGCCTGCCTTTGGCGATCTCCTGCTTCATAAAACCGAACATGCGCAGCCGTTGGTTCTCATAAAAATGAATGGTTTCAATCGGTTTTCTGCCCGCGGGTAATTCATCGATAACCGAAGTATCGAGATCGCCGTAAAGTGTCATGGCCAGGGTGCGCGGGATTGGCGTGGCAGTCATAACCAATACATGCGGCGGTATACTGTTCTTTCGCCATAATTTGGATCGCTGCTCAACCCCGAAGCGATGCTGTTCGTCTATCACCACCAAACCAAGGTTCTGAAACTGTACTTTATCTTCGATCAACGCATGGGTACCGATCAGTATTTTTAATTCACCGCTTTCAAGGCGTTCGTGTATCGGCTTGCGGTTTTTTTTGGGCGTAGAACCTGTCAACAGGTCGACACTAACCAAATCATCACCTGCCAAAGCCTTAATGGTTTGATAATGTTGGTTAGCCAATATTTCCGTCGGGGCCATCATGCAGGCCTGGAAGCCGTTGTCAATGGCGATCAGCATACTCATCAGCGCCACAACGGTCTTTCCGCTGCCGACATCCCCCTGCAGCAGCCGGTTCATTTGTACGCCACGCTGCGTATCTTGCCGTATCTCCTTAAGCACCCGCTTTTGTGCATTGGTAAGTGCAAAGGGCAATTTATCGTGATAAAACCGATTGAAGTAGTCGCCGACATTTTCAAAAATATGCCCTTTGAACCGCTGCACCCGCAGCACTTTATTGCGCAGCAGTTTTAGCTGTATAAAAAACAATTCCTCGAATTTAAGCCTGCGCTGAGCTTCAGTTAGCATAGCCGCATCTGCCGGGAAATGCATATTGCGATAAGCATCGGCCCTGCCCATTAGGTGATATTTATTAATAATATATTGGGGCAGACTTTCCTGTATTTCATCACCATGCTGATCTAACAGTACAGCTATAAGCCTTGAGACACCTTTGCTGTCGAGGGAAAACTGCTTCAGCTTTTCCGTCGAACTATACGCCGGCTGCAGGGTGAGATTACCCTTCTGCTTCAACGCTTCAGGCGAATACAATTCCATTTCAGGATGGGCCATCTGGGCTCTGCCGTTAAACATACCCGGCTTGCCGAAAAGTACATAAACCTTGCCTACCGTTAAATATTTTTCGACCCAGCGCACGCCCTGGAACCAAACCAACTCCATGACACCGGTTTCATCCTTTGCATGCGCCACCAGCCTGCGGGTATGCTTTTCACCGACGACCTCCTTATGAGTTACCCGTGCCAGTACCTGGACATAGGGAAGATCGGGATTAATGTCGCGCACCTTGTAGAATTTGGTACGATCGATATGTTTGTACGGGAAGTGTCTCAGCAGATCTTCAAATGTAGCTATTTCCAGCTCCTTTTTAAGAACATCGGCCTTCGTTGTACCGACCCCTTTTAAATACGCGACAGGAGTTTGAAATATCTTGTGATCCAAGTGATGACTAGCTCTTTATAGCGATAACTGATATTTCGACATTCACATTTTTGGGCAGGGCAGCGACCTGTACGGTCTCGCGGGCTGGAAAGTTATCGGTAAAATATGAGCCGTACACCTCATTTACCTGTCCAAAAGTTTGCATATCTGTAAGAAAAATCGTCGTTTTCACAACGTTGCCGAAACCCAGGCCGGCCTCCGACAAAACGGCCGCGATATTCTCCATCACCTGCCTGGCTTCGGCCTGCACATTCTGAACAACAACCTCACCGGTCAAGGGATTGATAGGTATCTGGCCTGAAACAAACAGGAAGTTGCCGGCATCTACAGCCTGGCTATACGGGCCTATTGGTGCAGGCGCATTATCAGTATTGATTATTTTTTTCATATTCTTCACTGCGTACTAGTTTTTGGCTCGCTTATTTTTTTAAAATAAGCCAATCGATCAATTTCCAAATGATACCTGCAAGGAACATCAGGATCGCTATTGTGTTGATAGCGTGCATCACTTTCAAATTAAAATTTGTTGGCCTGTTCGGGTCTTTCTTCCGGAAAAAGTACATATACAAATTTATAAAAAAAGAAAGCTCCCCGGCAACCGGGGAGCTTTTCGCCTTATAGTTGAACTAAAGGATATTATTTTTGTTTGAACTCAACGCGGCGGTTCAATATGCGGCCGGCTTCAGTTGAGTTATCGGCTATCGGATGAGTTTCACCGAACGCCTTCACTTTAAGACGCTTAGAGTCGACGCCAGAATTAACTAAGTAAGTTTTTACCGAATTAGCGCGATCACGTGACAAGCGCATGTTGTGAGCAGCAGTACCTTCAGAA
The DNA here is from genome assembly GCA_018267005.1 of Bacteroidota bacterium. Lineage (GTDB taxonomy): Bacteria > Bacteroidota > Bacteroidia > Sphingobacteriales > Sphingobacteriaceae > Mucilaginibacter. The sequence continues at coordinate 68 of JAFDZK010000428.1, read as the reverse complement.
GAAGCATACCCGTCTAATTCAACTTTCTTGCTAGCATTAGCACGAAGATCTTGTGAAGTTAGATCCAG
>JAFDZK010000427.1 GCA_018267005.1 Bacteroidota bacterium | reverse complement strand
AAATCCACAGGCCTTGTTTTATGGTGATAGGCACCCCTATTTTTCTCGATGCCGATAAATTGCCTGTTCTCCCGGATGGCTGCGACCAGGAAGCAGCCGCAGCCGCTGGCATTGTCCAGTACCACTGCGCCAGGTGCGGAAAATGTCCGAATGAGGTAGCGCCCCAGCTCGACCGGTTTTTGTGTCGGGTGATAGGGCCTGGTGGCTTCGTGTTCGCAGGTCTTGCAATAAAACCAATCGTCGGGCTCTTCTTCGTCAAAAAACAAAATATCATAAGGATAACGTGCACCACTGCTAATGGCCTGTGACGGCCTGTATTTTCCGTAGCAACCCGTAGTTTGCTCCTTTCGCCAACCCTTGTTATAGGCTTGTCCCGGAATCATCTGCGGATTGTATACCGGCTGCCGGTTGTAAAAAATGCAGATATCCTCGTGCCGCCGCAAGGGCTGCTTTTTAGCGTTCAGGAAATTGGTTGACTTCGATTTTATCCAGACGATCTTATATTTAAACCAGGTAGGATTACTTAAAATAACCTCGCCGGTAAAAATACCCGCTGAAGTCAGTGCGATAACGCCATTGGGTTTAATGATCCTTTGGTAACTATTCCAGAGTTGTGTAAAGTCAATCAGAATATCCCAGGGATTGATGGTCGTGCCGTAAGGCAAGTCGCATAAGACCAGATCGATACATTGGTCCGGGAAATCTTGCATCACGACCAGGCAGTCACCCTCAGTAACTTTATTGAGGTATGGAATCAGTGAGGCATTCATGCTTTACCTCGAAAAAGGCACTCGTACTCCGGAAAAGAAATCAGTATTCTTCTTTTCGCTTACAACTACCGATTTCAATTGTGATTTGATCTTATCATTGTAGTCGTTAAATCCTTCATAGGCCTTCGAGCGGTCGGTTGCATAGGGCAGTGCATTTATAAAATCCCTGGTTGCGCTTTTACCGCCTTTATCCCTGTCAAAGTAGATATCCAGGCAGGAAAAAGCTTTGGCCTTCTTGATGCCTTGCTGTAACAGAGTCAAGGTATTTAAAACGATAATACTGTGATCTGCCTCTGGGTTCTCGATGCGCCAGCTCAGGAAGTTCATAAAACCCTCGAATAGCGCAGCCTTTTTGGGGTGGCCTGGAATGTATGTAATTCCCTTGTGTCCCATTGCACCTTTGAAGTATTTATTCCTAACCTCCCAGGTATTGTTTTCATTAAGCCAGCCAGCTGCGAAATAATGTTTACGGGTATCGTTCTCGTCTTCTATATAATAATAAACTTCGCTCAAGTAGAATTTCGCAACTTCAAAAACACCGCGACTTTTTAAATAATCTGTTATGGCGGGGTGAACCCCAAGCGGCTTGACACGCTCCACAACATATTGGACTTTCACCGGCTTGCGTGGCCTTAGCTGCCTCGGTTCTGTCGGCTCCATCAAACAAACCTCCTGGATCTTTTTGACCACATCGCTAAATCCCAGGTTTTTCCAGTAGGCTAAACCGAAATCGATGATATTGCCGCCTTTACCCGAACCGTGATCAAACCATACACCAAGTTCATCGTTGACGCTGAATGAAGGGTTGGTATCGTCCTTCCGCAACATGCTGATATACATTTTTTCGCGCCCTCGTTTGGGAACAGGTTGATAACCCAAACGGCTTAAAAGATCTACCAGCGAGCCCTGTTCTTTGAGTTCACTGGCCGTTAATAAATTTGCCATAAAATATTGAATTGAATTAAAAATTAGCGTGGAAATAATCGATTGATAGGGGTTACAGTCCGTGATGCTATGACAAACCAGGCCTGCTTTAAGTGGTACCGGCAGCGGGTAACGATCCCGTTGAATTCACTTCTGCCGGTATTTTTTCGGGACTACTCACGTCAGTTTCTACAAACCGGGCTCTACGCCTGCCAATGTGCTTTCAGTTATTCACCTTCACAAAATTTCCAGCTTCTGGGCTGGATAATGCTTTGTCCCCGCATGTCAAAGATCGATTGGATCAGTTTGCCTGTTCCAAATGATTTGTTAATCATGGAGGCAAAGCAAGCAGATATCGATATGCAGAAACAGGGAAAAGGGGTGAAGGAAACGTTTCACCCCCGACGGATCAAAACAAAAAAACCCGCTCTAACTGGTCGTGGAGCGGGTTTAATGGATTGTTTAAATAAAAAAAACTCACTTCTATTTAATCAGGTTCCTGATTAGAATAAAGCGTTTGTTATCGAGGTTCGAAGAGTTGTTGGTAGAGAAAAGTAATTGGTAGTAGTTATTTCCAAAGAAACTTTCGTCAACGTTTACGGGCAGTCATCAGCAGTTTATTGGAAAGATAAGCGGTGAAATTATCTCTATAACTTTCACCCACCGTAAATGACAAATTGTTATTCATACGGATCGAATTACCTTCAATGTAATTGATACAGTCTGTTGAGATAATAAATGCGCGGTGGAATTGCCGGAATTCGTTTCTGGATCCCAACATATCCAGGATATCTTTGATAGTGAGGTACGCAGTGATGATTTTATTACTTGTTAAATGTATCTTAACATAGTTATGCGAGCTTTCGAATGCAATTACTTCTTTATAAGAAACTTTTACGATTCGCAGGTCCTCGTCCTTATTCTTGACCATGAAGTATTCAGCTTCATTTTCAGCTTCACTTGTTTTTTGTTTTGGGTCATTTGGGAAAAGCCGGGCAAGTGTCGTC
>JAFDZK010000426.1 GCA_018267005.1 Bacteroidota bacterium | reverse complement strand
CGCCCGCAATAGGTGCATTAAAAGCGGCTGCGATACCCGCCGAAGCTCCGGACGCAAGTAATAACGTACGATCTTTATAGCTAAGTTTATAGGTTTGAGCAAAGTTTGACCCAATTGCGGCGCCTGTAACCGCTATCGGGCTTTCGAGGCCTGCCGATCCGCCTAAACCGACAGTAACAGCGCTTTGTACAATTTGCGAATACATTTTGACCGGCGAAACAAAGCTCGAGTTGCGCGCTATCTCGTACAGGATGGCGCCGATGCCTTTACGATCCTGCCCTTTATAGAAATAGATCACGATAAGCGTCGTAAGTACAATACCGAGGAATGGGAACAAGACATAAAACAAGATCTGTTCTTCAAAGTGGACCTTGCTTGTGATAATATAATGGATATAATGCACCAGCGATTTTAGAATGACGCCAGCGATTCCTGCAGAACACCCAACCAACACACCCGATAAGATGAGGAATTGATTATGTGTTAAGCGGGTCTTAATCCATTGCAGGATTAACTCATAGCTTTTAACTTTCTTAAGGCTGTAGCGGCGTGTTTTTTTTGCCGCATTAACAAATTCGAGGTAATTTCGCAGGTATTTATATTTTCTGACAGACATTTTGCGCTTGCAAAATTGGTTAATTAATATCCTACCTGAAAATTATTTTTTTGAACCATTATAAATTGCTGCAGGCGTTTATTTTTTTATTTTAGCAAAAAGTGCATTTTTCTAACTAATGAAAATCGTCTACTGGCTAAGAAAAGTACTAAAAGGACTGTTTGACAGTATACGCAACGAAAACCTTAAAAAGAATTTTCTCCAGGCAGTACCGTTTTGGATCGCCTCGATCATCACGGGCTTAATGGCGGTTTTTTATACCCGGATATTTAACCTGGCTGAAGACCTGACCACATGGCTATTCAATCATGATAAATGGGTACTGTTGATCGTTTCGCCGGTTTGTTTTGTTATAGCATGGTTCCTGGTGGCTAAGTTCGCGCCTTATTCGCGCGGCAGCGGAATTCCGCAAGTAATGGCAGCCATTGAAATGTCCTCGCCGAAAACCAATAAAATCGTTGAAAAACTTATTGGCTTCAAAATTATATTCGTTAAGGTAATATCCAGTTTGGTAATGGCTATCGGAGGCGGCGCTATTGGCAGAGAAGGACCAACGATCCAACTGGCGGCGTCCGTGTATAAAATAATTTACCAGGTGTTGCCGGAATGGTGGCCCAAGATCGCTAAACGAAATATGATCGTCACCGGTGCGGCGGCTGGTTTGGCAGCAACATTTAACACGCCATTGGGCGGTATAGTATTTGCGATAGAAGAATTGACCAAAACGCACTTCAGTTATTATAAGACTGCCATATTTTCCTCGGTCATCATCGCCGGGCTTTCGGCGCAAGCGCTTTTGGGTCCATACCTTTACCTTGGCTACCCCAAACTCGATGGCCTGACGAACACTATTTTTTTGGGTGTCGCTGTTGTAGCATTAATTTCGGGGCTGCTGGGCAGTGGCATGGCTAAAGCTATATGGTACCTGTTTGAATGGAAGTCTAAGTTCAGGCTCCGCTATCAATATGGTTTATATGCAGCCGGATGTGCCGTTATTATGATCCTGCTGGCGTTCTTCGTCAATCGGGATGTCTTGGGTTCGGGAAAGGATATAATGGAGAGAACGCTGTTTACTTCTGATAAATATGTAGCATGGTACACCCCGCTGTTGCGAATCGGCGGTTCTATGCTTTCATTTACCTCGGGTGCAGCGGGGGGCATCTTTGCACCAGCGCTTGGCGCAGGTGCAAGTGTTGGCTCTTTGGTCGCCGGCTGGTTTAAAGTGTCGGATATTGACGCCAATATGCTTATCTTGACGGGGATGGTCGGCTTCCTTACCGGCGTAACACGTTCGCCTTTCACCTCAGTAATACTGGTGCTTGAAATGACCAACAGGCATAATGTTATTTTTCACCTGATCCTCGCAGGCATGCTCGCAAGCCTGATATCCATGGCTGTTGATAAGCATTCATTATACGAGCGCCTTAAGATCAGGTATATCTCCGAACTTTTGGATGAAGAACGGGGATTGAAGAAAACTCCAGGCACTGCCTGATATTTATTTGATAAACAGCAGTTCCCTGAATTTTGGCAACGGCCACAGCGCATCATCCACAAGCTGTTCCAGCTTATCCACATGGTACCTGATCGGTACAAAAAATGCTTTTACTTTTTCATCGTAAGCTATCGCTTTTTCACGCAGATCTTCTATGGCGTTAGCTTGCTTTCTTTCCGCAACCATATAGTTGACATTGGATTTGATAAAATTTACGTGTTCTGCAATCTTATTGATGATGTCGATCTGAGCTGCATAAGACGAACTATCCAGGCCGATATCTTTTAGCCCCCTTACGTTTTCTATCAGCCTGCTTTGGTAAGTTATCGCAGCCGGGATGATCACATTATTGACAAGCTCGCCAATGACGCGCGCCTCGATCTGGAGCTTTTTGTAATAGCTTTCCAATAGTATTTCATGCCGTGCATGCGCTTCACGCAGACTAAAGACGTTGGATTCTTCAAACAAGATGGTCGATTTTTCGGAAAGGAACGCATCGAGCGCTTTCGGGGTGGTTTTAATATTGGCCAGGCCGCGTGCTGCTGCCTCTGCCTCCCATTCGGGGCTGTAACCGTTACCTTCGAAACGTATGTTT
>JAFDZK010000425.1 GCA_018267005.1 Bacteroidota bacterium | reverse complement strand
GTAGCCCTTACGATATCGATCAGGTGTAATGAAGCCGGGCTTTCCAGGTAGAATCCGCCGGCTGGGCCTTTGGCCGAAGAAAGAATATTTTTGCGCACCAGCGTTTGAAGTATCTTGGCCGTAAAGGCCCTTGGCGAGCCAATCGCTTCCGATACTTCGTTAATGCCAACCCGTTGCTTTTTTTGGCTTTTCAGAGCCACGAAAACGGAAGCTCTGATGGCATATTCGCATGATTTCGATAATATCATATTCTGCGGTTTTGTAAGTCTGGTCCGGGCTTTTGTGTAAATGCCGCGCGCTCACGACAAATCTTTTTCCATCTGGATAGCTTTCGGGAAAAGAATGTTGTTCTCGAGGTGCACATGACGGTTCAGATCGTTCTCATACTCTTCCAGTTTCTTGAACAGGATGGTATAGGAACGGCAGGCGTCGGGTGGTAATTGATAATTTGCGGTCAGCGCCCTGATCTCCTCAAAATCCTCCCCTGCCTGCTCGTGCTCGGATTCCATAACTTGTATGGGTACCGATACCATGCCTAAGTCGTCGGCGGGAATGACAGCGCCTACCTTTTGGTAGTTTGCCAATTCTTTTATCCGCGGGAACAGTATCTTTTCTTCCTTCACCATGTGAAGTGTAAGGTTTTGACCGATGCGCCCGAAAATATCGGCAACACGGATTAGCTCGGGATGATTAGCTCCATGTACGCGCGCTACCTTTTCAGCGAACTCGCTGATAAATGCCGTATTATCCTTTACATATTGATGGTGCGTGTTAATGATATAGTCGCTCAAAAAACCGATATCCCATTTTTGAAAGTCATACTCGGTGCCGATAGTTTGCTGTTCAGCCGCCAGTAAATCCTGCTCAAGTTCCGACTGGTCTATACCTTTCTTCGTACACACCTCTTTTACCGTCTTTTTCCCGCCGCAGCAAAAGTCGATGCCGTATTTTTTAAATACCTGCGCCTTGCGGTAGTCTTTGGCCACTATTTCGCCGATAGATTCCGCGCCGGCCTCATCAGTAAATATTTTAGCTATCCGTACATGCCATATCTCGGGCCCCTGTTCCGTGTATTCCCAATTGAAGGTTTGCCCACGCTCGGCTAATAACTGGTAGTAAAGCGGTTTTGGATCGTGGTCGTTGTGAATAATAAACGACTCGCCGGGTGCCAGCGAATCAAAATTTTGAAAGATGGTGGGGTGTTTCAGCCTGGGCTCTATTACCGTCACGTCGAGTACTGTTTCTGTTTCCATTTTTTATATTGCTTTAATAGAAGACAAATTTGTCCTTTATTATGAAATAAAAAAATGACGTTTGTCACGTTTCAATGTGAATTTTTAAAAAAAGCGATTGGAATAAAAAAGAACAGAAGACTAATGCCGAACAACAAAAACTGGTAACCAGGAATCAACAGGCCAACATGGGCAAGCAAAGGCTGCGTGAAAAGAAGGATAAGATAAACAATTGCGGCTCCAAGATAGGCCCCGATGGCGGGCCTGCAATTTTTTATATAGCCCCGTTGCAACATTTGATCGAAAATGAGCGGTGTTACGATACCCAGAGTCAGCAGGTGGATATAGCCGATAATCAGGTCGCGATTTGAAAATACCCATTCGCCAACCGGCGGAATGCAAACAAACACCTGGAACAGGGTTTTTAAAGTTGTGGCTATGAACGCAGCTTTTACAAGCAAACTACATTTTGACAGATTGTACCGATAATTTACGCCAAGAGCGATCCAACTGATCAAATTGACGACCGCCCCTAAAGCTGCTATTACCTGGAACAGCAAGCCCGGCCTGCTCCATAAGGTAAAGATAAAATACAGCACAACTGTGGAGCTAACAAAAAGATTGAGCCACCTTTTATTGGTCACCATTAATTGTGCTTCAGGCAATGCTGACACAAACAGACCCCATGCCGCCAATAGCATAAATCCGTTCATCTGGAAATGAAGATAGATGTAAACCGCGTCCTGGTAATAGGGCGTGTTTTTAAGCCCGGCCGCCATGAGCGGCCCTAATGCAAATGGCCCGATCGACGACAGGCACAGAAAAAGCAAAGCCGCCCTGATTAGTCTGTATGATAAAGCATTTACCGAGTTTTTTAATGCTCTCTTTCGTAGCGCCAGGTAAGTAAACCGATATGTAACGAGGACAAACAAGGTAGAGAAAGCAATAGATACAGGCTTGTATCCCTGCAAATAAAAACTGACGAGCATTCCATAGGCGCTAACTAAGGCAAGCACAAGCACCCATTTGAAAGCCGCTGATAACACGTTTTTATCAATAAGGCCGGCTATTAGCAGCGCAATACTGAAAAACATCCATCCCGAAAAAGCAAAATGCGAATGGGCATGCAGCAAAAACTGGTAATTAATTCCGGCGATATCACCAATATGTATGTAACGCAATAGGAGACCGGCTATCGTCAGCACCATAAAGTTAATGATAGCCAGTCGTGTGTAGCGATGTATGGTTGTCGGGATCATTTCTCCAGGCCCAGCAATCGTTTACCCTCGTCGGTTATATTGTCGTACGACCATAGCGGCTCCCAAACCAGGTTGACCGTTGTGCAGTAAAGGGCATACTGTTTTTCGAGGCAATTTTTTACCGCGTTCAGAATGCTTTCACCCATAGGGCAATAAGAAGTAGACAAGGTCATGGTGACGTTGATTAGTTTTTTGCTGACGTCTATATCGATTCCATAA
>JAFDZK010000424.1 GCA_018267005.1 Bacteroidota bacterium | reverse complement strand
AGTTAAGGTTGATGTTTTTATTAATAGAAAGCCGTGCTTTTTGGACGGAATATTTGCCGTCGAGCGTTACGAAGATCAATCCCTCAAAAAGCATGTCATTTCCGTTTCTCGGCGTAAAACTCAATTCAACCAGTTTTTGATGATCTACTTCGATGGTATCGGTAATGAAAAATTTATAAAATGTAGGGGCCGCATCGCATATCGGGCTCAAAAACTGGTTGGTCATCAGGAAGATATTGTTCTGATAAATATCAACCTCGTTGTACATGCGGTTCAGGTAACTGTTTACGCCCTCTGCATCCACAAAATTAACCACATTGGCTTTTTTCTCACCGACGACGATCTTTTTGGTTTTTTGAGGATTTTTCCGGTAATAGGTTTCAGTTAGCTTTTCTTCCTGGTATACCGGCAGCAGCGATTTTCCCGGCAGATCCGTCGTGTCCCGGTCATCATACAGAAATTTGTAGTTGTGTGTCAGCGCTCCTTTAAAGAATTTTTCGGAGACGTTGATAAATGCGAATTGCAGTTTTTCATATTGCTTGTATTCGATGTAGTCATAGCTCTGCATCCGGTTTTCGGCCTTGTGGGCTATCACCTGCCGGATCAACTCCACAGCCGGATTGTTCTTATTGGTGTACCGCTTATTTTTTCCGGCTTTAATGGTTACCGCTGCGAGCGCATGCGCGCCCGACTGCATTTTTACGTTGATCACCTGCTCTTTGCCTGCGACTATAGTGCGGATAACTGTATTGTAGCCGACAAAAGAAAATTTTAGCTGCGTATAGGTTTTGTCGGTGGTAATGCGGTATTTGCCATTGTTGTCACTGGTTACGCCAATAGACGTGCCCGGAAATGAAACGGTAACGAAGGGAAGTGTCTGATTAGTCTGGGCGTCCCTGATGGTACCGCTTACCACGGTATATTGACCCCTTGCAACAACAGATAGAAGTATAAGCAGGGTTGTAGTTAATAAAAATCTCATTTAAAATGTTTCAGCTCACCTATTTGCAACAACAGCACGATAAATGCGGACCTGATTTTTTAACGGCCCTGGGACTTAACGGGGTTATTTTAAAAATGTTATCTCGCTTGCCCCAAAAGCTTCAAATAAATGCACATGCGGCAAAGGTCAGCAACTTTGATGAATTCCAGGTGAAGAGGTTTAATAACCGGGATTTTTTAAGGTTTCGATAACAAAAAATTAACGTAAGTGAGAATAGGACGGTCAATCAACCAGTTCGTGTATTTTTTGTACAAGCTGATTGATATCGAAAGGCTTGGTGATGAAAGCATCAAAACCGAATGTTCCGAGCGATATGGCAAGCTCGGGATAAGCGGATATGAGCACAACTGGGATGCTGCAGGTATCTTTATTCCCTTTGATCTGCTGGCATATTTTACCACCGTTGGTGCCCGATAACAAATAGTCGGTGAGCACCAGGTCTGGCTTGTAGTCTTCTATCGATTGAAATATATCGTTTGTCCGCTCCAGGCCTTTAACAGTAAAATCGTTATGCTCAAGAACCGTTTCCAGTACCTGCAGTATATCTTCGTCGTCTTCAATGATCAAAATGCGTTTTGACATAACATCGGTGATAAGAGTGATCAAAGGGGAAAACCGAATTTCGCAAAAAATGTTTTTCAATAACAATTATTTTACGGAACTCTTATTGTTTTTGTTGTGTACCAGCTCCCTCAGTTTTTTAAATGAATTATACGGGCCGACGCTGGCCGCGAAATTAACCAGCCAGGCCGGAATAGCGCCGCCGGGATCAGTGCTGAGTGTATATTGTATTTGTAACAACTTGTTAGGCAGTACTTTTACGTCCCATTGCGCCAATGAAAACGGTACCCGTACCAGGCCGGGATTAACCGGCAATATGCCGGGAACGGATTTGGCTTGAATGCGAAGCGTGTGGTCAGCCGAATCCCTTTTAAAGCTCAACTGGATAACCAGGTCGCGGTTGCTTAACGGCCAGGGAAGGGATACTTCGGAATAATATGTCAGCGTGTCCTTGTTTTTCCTGCTTATCAGGAATGTACGTTTTGTGCCGTAGCTCCAGTCTTTATGATGGGAGATGTTCTGCAATACGCTTATTAGCTGGTCTTCGGTTGCGTTCAGCTCGAAATCGGCCTTCACCTCCTTAAATCTTTCGCTGGGAAGCCTGCGCGTATAAACAGCTATACCATCGTCGTCCCTTACTAATTGCCAGTTATCCTGACCGTGGCTTAACGATGATAGGGCAATTAAAATCAATAAAGGAGCAAAGTTTTTGAACATTTCGGCTAATTAATCAGGCTGCTAACAGCATCCCCGGTGTTAAAGATAATACAGGGTTTGAATTAAACTGTTTGCCAGACTATTTATTGCGAAGGTCCAAAGTTTAATATTCTGATTGACTATCGTTTAGCTTTTATTCTTTGTAACGATAATTTTGTTTATCAGGGCCGATGGCTCGGGGCAGCACTGAATTTATTTACAAAAAAAATCTATGAGCACGGGTGCGATGGCCTTTTCCGAAACATTGTGCGTTTGCCCTTTAAGCATTTTTAGCTCACTGCCCGGTACCAGTTCAGATAACCGTTTTGCAGCTTGTTGTATGGACGCCGAAGTTTTGGTGCCGGCTGCTACCAGGGTAGGCGCTTTGATGGATTTCGCTTTTTCCTCGGGTAATTTAAACCCATCCATCAGCTCGATATCATAAGGCAGCGTATGGGCAATCGCTTTCAGTTTTTTCCATATC
>JAFDZK010000423.1 GCA_018267005.1 Bacteroidota bacterium | reverse complement strand
CGGCGTAAAGCGCAAAATGGTCATGTTGGTATCCAGGAATATGGTGCCGATCTCAGTATTGTCCAGCAGGTTCTTCATATCGTTGTTCAACTGGGTCAATTCCTCGGCCTTGGCCTGGTACTGCATATTGATGGTCATCAGCTCCTCGTTGAGCGATTGCATCTCCTCTTTGGTCGTCAGCGATTCCTCGTTGGTGCTTTGCAGTTCTTCGTTGGTGCTCTGCAGCTCTTCATTGGTCGATTTCAGCTCCTCCAGCGAGGTTTCCATCTGTTCGATGGTATTGTGTAACTGCTGCTTGGTATATAGCAGCTCTTTTTCCAGCTCCTCGTTTACCGTGTCGTATTCCGCTTTGGTCTCTTTTTTCTTGCTGTCGGGTTTTTTCTGAAGGCCACGGTCCTCAAATATCACCAGCACCAGGCCGTTCAATGCCGGGTCCTGCAACAGTTCAACTTTCAGGTTGATCAGCCGGGTTTGGCTGTCTTCCTTCAGTTTAATGTCATTGACCGAAATGGGTACCTTTTGTATCCTTGCCTGGTGAACCGCATTGTTTAGTGCATATTTCAATTCCTCACGGGCCATTTGATTTAGGTTCATTACGGCCTCCCCCGAATTGAACTCGAGAAATTTGCCGGTCCGGCCGTTGATATAAAGAATATCGCCTTTTTCGTTGACGAGCACCGACGCCGGCGTATAATTATCCAGCAGAATCTTGTTGTAGCTTTCGGCCAGGGTTTTCTTCTTTACTGGCTTTGGTTCATCCATCTTGAATATTTGTATGGGTTGTTTTGACACGTTGAACGGAAAATCAAGCATTTTACCCGGGGATGAGACGCCTTCCTTTCGTTCAAAGATCTTCCATTTCGCGTCGATCGGGACAAACATTTCGCTGAAGCCGCCCAGGGTCTCGGCGGGGCCAAGAAATAATACGCCTTTGGGGTTCAGCGAGTAATGAAATATCGGGATGATTTTCTTTTGCAGGTCGGCATTAAGGTAGATCATCACATTACGGCAGCAAAGCAGGTCGAGCCGGGTAAAAGGCGCATCTTTAATGATGTTGTGCTGCGCGAAGACGATCATTTCTCTCAGCTCTTTTTTTACGGCATAGCGGTCGTCCTTTTTCGTAAAAAAGCGCTCGATCCGTTCGGGGGAAACGTCCGCAACAATATTGTCGAGATAAATTCCCTGGCGAGCCTGTTCTATAGCTTCCGCATCCAGGTCGGTGGCAAAAATTTGCACTTTGGGCAACTTTGTCATTTTCATCGTCGCGAGGCATTCCATCAGCAGGATAGCTATGGAATAGGCCTCTTCGCCTGTCGAACACCCGGCCACCCAGACCCTTACCGGGTCGCTCTCGGTTTTTTGCCGCAGTACGCCGAACAGCTTTTCTTTTAGCACGTCAAAGGCGGCATGATCCCTGAAAAACTTGGTAACGCCGATCAGCAGTTCGTTAAAAAGCACATCGATCTCGTGCGGATTTTCACGCAGGTAGGTAATATAGTGCTCGTAGTCGGGCAGTTGGTGGAATGCCAGGCGGCGGTCTATACGCCTGGTAATCGTGTTCTTTTTATACTGCGCAAAATCGTGACCGTTATGGGTGCGCAGCAGCATCAGTATCTTTTGAATAGCGGTAGTATCGCGGGTTTCATTTTTTGCCTGATCGTTGATCTCCTCGGCCATAGCCGGGTGATTCAGATACTGAATGAGCTTGATAGGCATTTCCTCCGGCGACAGCACATAATCCACCAGGTTGGTGCCGATGGCGCTTTGCGGCATACTGCTGTACTGGGCGGTTTCCGGGTCCTGCACCATTACCATGCCCAGCTTTTCCTTGATCATCCGCACACCCGTCTCACCGTCCGACCCCATTCCCGACATGATGATGGCTACCGCCCGGTTCCATTGGTCTTCCGCCAGGCTTTGCAGAAAATAATCTATAGGCAGCCGATAACCGTTTGCTTTAGCCGGCGCAAGCAACAGCAGCTTACGGTTATGGATACCCATGTCTTTGTTCCGCGGGATCACATAAACGCTATCCGGCTCGACCTTTTCACCGTCCCGCGCCTCTTTAACGTGCATGGGGGTAAAGTTCTGTATGATCTCCGCAATGCTTCCGGCATGCCTTTTATCCAGGTGCATTACAACCACAAAGGCCATCCCGCTGTCGGCAGGCATGTGTGTAAAAAACTTTTCAATGGCTTTGAACGCACCGGCCGAGCCCCCGATACAAATTATCGGGAAAGGTTTGCCTTTGGCTGGCTTTGATGCAGGAGCGGCTTTAACGGTTGTCATATATGATCTGTCGGAAGGGCCTTTCTTGTTTCTATTGAAGGCCATTTAATAAAATAGGAATTGTAAGAGTTGTGCCGGACGGGCTAAAAGTATACCTGAGGACAATGTTGAAATTCGAAAGTCAAATTATGCAAAAAAAACTAACAGCTAAAAGTTTTAGCGCAAAATATTTTTACTTGCCGGCTTATAGCGACAGGTATTTATAAGCCCCGCGCCTGGGCCGCAAAAGATGGTTTTTGCGGTGATTTTAATGGCTTCCGGAAAAATGTAAATTATTTTTTGGCTAATTGCACAGACATCCTATATTTGCAGTCCCCAAAGGGGAGCATAGCTCAGCTGGTTCAGAGCATCCCGACTACAAGTCGCGAGGGTCATAGGTTGAGAAAAACATTGGGAGCATAGCTCAGCTGGTTCAGAGCATCTGCCTTACAAGCAGAGGGTCATAGGTTCGAATCCTATTGCTCCCACA
>JAFDZK010000422.1 GCA_018267005.1 Bacteroidota bacterium | reverse complement strand
TCTGGATGCTGAGCAAAAAGCGTTTACCGTTAATGCGCCTGTTCATAATTACCAATCACCTATTTGGGGTGATCAAGTATATAACATTAGTGACTTGATATTTTATCTTTTGGGCTTAAAAGTTTTAAAAATAGCTGGCAACAAGGCAAGGGAAGACTCTGGTCTTGTTCGGCTATCATTGAGGAACTTTATGTGGTATTGCTATTTGGACCAAAATAAACTAGATAGCACATTTTTCAGACATGAAGATTCAAGTAAAACAAGAAACAGCAAAGAGATCTTAAAATACATTTTGCAATACTCTACTCAGAAACTTATTGAATTAGAAGAAAAGTTGCAGGAATATAGAAAGCAACGCTTCACGGATACGTCAACTGTTGAAAGATTAAGAGATTTTTTAAAACAGTTTGGCTTTTCAACGCTGGAAGAAATAGACACAATTGGTAATGATATAAAAGAGAAATTAAATATAGCAAAAAGAGAACGAAAGGATCAGGAGTCAGGTTATATGAGGGACACACACAACTCAGATCGGCTTCGTGCAGCTATAAGGGCGCTCATAGCAGATATTTCACGTTTGGAAGAATCACTATATGACCTTGAAAACAGGATTAGGCAGCAAGAAAGCTTACGATCAGAGTTAATTGCTTCTAAATTTAAATTAGCAAAGAATGAATCAATAGTAACACTTTTTCAAGGCGTAGATTTTGATAACTGTCCTAATTGTGGTACGAACATTAAATCTCGAGTTACGGATGAACATCATTGCAAGTTATGCGGAAGTGAGGTGGGTCAAATCAAACCCACGCTGCAAGAGCAAGCTGAAGTCATTCAAACTGACTTGGATGATCGTGTACGGGACTTAGACGCAAGTATAGATTTGCATAGAACCGCGTTTGCCAAAGCGAAGCGAGAATTGGCAATTAAACAAAAAAGAAGAACTGAATACGATTTGCAGTTGGGACAGGAGTTACAACAATATGAGTCTATATTTCTTTCCAACATTCGTAAAGTAGACCAAACTATTGCAAAGTTGACCGAACGTCTAAGAAGCTTAGAACGGCTTAAAAAGATGCCAGAAGAAATTAATCGATTACAAGAAAACGCTGACAATTTATTAAAAGCCGAACACTTTTTACGGCAAAAAATCCGAGAGGAAAAGCTAAACCTAGTAAAGGGTGAAAGTATTATAGAGGAGTTAGAATTGGAATTCTTGCGAACACTTCTGGAAGTAGGAGTGCCCGGTGTTACTGAAGAAGACAAAGTGTATATCAATCGAAAGACTTGGGACGTTTCTATTTGGCCCAAATCGCAAGAACATCTAAAGTGGAATTTTTATAATGCTGGTAGCGGCGGCAAAAAAACGCTGTTTAATAGTTGCTTTATGCTCGCCCTTCATGTGGTTGCTGCTAAAAACGATTTGCCGTTGCCAACGTTTATTATCATCGACACGCCAATGAAAAACATTGATAAGGAAATTAATTTAGAAATATTTTATAACTATTTTACTTATGTGTATAGACTAGCAGCAGACGTACTTGATCAAACACAATTTGTTATAATAGATAATAACTTTATTCCTGCACCACTTGAGTTGAACTTAACTTTTTACGACAGAATCATGACTGCCGACGAAAAGGAGAATCCACCTCTAATTCGTTATTACAGAGGGCCGTAGTTTTGAATAGACAGCCCGCCTTAAGCGCGACTTACTTGTGTCCCACTTTGACGCTTGTAATTCGTCTGGATAACATCTTTTAAAGTTCATCATGCTTTTCGCCCACGTTCTTATGAATTTCGTCCAGGTCTATGGGGTCCTTCATTTCTTCCAGTTCCGGGTCGTGTTTGTGGATGCCGAGTTTTAGCTGGATGTCGTGCAGCATGGTAAGCACCTTGGTTATCTCGCTTTCGGCCCTTACGTTCACTTCAAATTCAACGTGTTCGCGTATCTTTTCGGTTTTGCGCTGGCGTTTCTGTGCTATCAGCACCGTGATGCTGAGCACGATGGCAAAAACCGACAGGGCTATAGACAGGATATTGAACGGGTACGGGTCGAAAGGCTTTAAGGAAGGGATAAGGCGCAGGTTCCAGCACAGGTAAAGCGCTATGATGGCGGCGCAGCCGAACAGGAAGCCCATGCTGCCCAGGATGTTCGAGAGCCATAGCCCGAGACGGTCGCGCCTGGTATTGTCCGGGTCGATGACGGCTTTTAGCTGCGCGGGCTTGGCTGGTCGCCTGTTTTTTTGCACCATGGCATAACAACAAGATTTTTAGTTGAATGTTCTGGGCGAAACAACGAAGGCCGGGCCGGTTCACCTATGTTGAAACGAACCTTTTTGGCAGTTTGGAGTTTAATGTAAAATCATTTGCTTATGAAAACTCTTGGAATTATCCTCATCGTAGTCGGTGTAGCCATGCTGATATGGACCGGCTTTACGTATACCAAAAAAGAAAAAGTGATCGACGCCGGGCCCATACAGGTGTCGGCCGACAAGCAGCATACCGTCAACTGGCCCCCCTATGCAGGCGGCATCCTGGTTATCGGCGGCGTGATCCTGGTGGCTGTGTCGGGGAAGCGGACCGGCTGATGATCAATTAGCGGCCCTGCTGAATTTCGCCGACCATAGCTTTACAACTACCCTCGGGACGGCTATAAACCACCGGCCATGCGCCGTAAACTTCTGAAATTCGACTTCCAAATCTGGCGAAAATTTCGTATATTTAGGTGAATGGTCAATGGTCAATAGTGAATGGTGAATG
>JAFDZK010000421.1 GCA_018267005.1 Bacteroidota bacterium | reverse complement strand
AAGCAATCGAACCGCCGACTCGTTTAATATCATCGCTGAAGAATCAGTAGGCATCTGCTCGGAGAAATTTCGTCCCGACACCATTTTCATGTCCAGGGTCGGTATGTAATCCTGGTCCACATCCCAAAGTTGCGTCAATGTTCCCTGCCGTGCGTTCATTCCGCGATCCTTAAACACCGAGCCATTGTTCCGCCACCCGTTTATTGGCGTGTAACCTGTTAAAGTGGCATCGCTTACGCCGGATAGCTGCTTTACCTGCTGTTTGAAAATGGCTGCTTTCGGACCCAGCGCAGACACGTTGTAAATTGTTAAAACCTGGTTACGGTTGTAGCCCAGGTCCTTATTCTGAATGTACCTGAGCTGGTTATAAATAACCAAAGTGCCGATGATAAGGAAAATGGAAGTCGCGAACTGAAATACGACCAAAAAGCTGCGTAAAAAACTATTTCGGAAACCGCCTACCAGCTTGCCCTTAAGAACTTGGATCGGTTGGAATGCCGACAGATACAACGCCGGGTATGAACCGGCCAGGCAGCCGATGACGAGCACCGCGATGAATAATACCGGCAAAAAGACCAACATAAGCTGCGGAGTAACCACTAGTTCTTTGCCGGATAATTGATTGAACACCGGTAACAGCGCGAACGCAGCCACGAACGCGATGAGCGCTGCCATAGCGGTAACCATAATGGATTCGGCAAGGAACTGCAGGATAAGATATTTACGGGGCGAGCCCAAAACTTTACGGACCCCTACCTCGCGGGCACGGCCGGCGGAGCGTGCCGTGGATAAATTCATAAAGTTTACACAAGCTATGAACAGGATAAATAATGCAATTGCTGAAAAAATGTAAACATATTGAATATTGCCATTCTGACCCATTTCGGCTATTTTATTGGAGTGCAAATGAATATCGGCAAGCGGGGTCAGGCTCAGTCTAAAACGATTACCGCCTTTCTCAAAATCACTGAAACTCGTATGCAAGGCTGCCTCCAATTGTGCGCCAACGTAATCGTGAACGATCTTGGGGAGCGCTGTCGATATTTTTGCCGGCGTAGTTCCCGGTTTAAGCAACAGGTAGGTTTGAAAATTACTGCTCAGCCATGAATTTTCCCTGCTTTCATCCAACGTAGGCATCGAAAGAAAGAAATCGAACCTGAAGTGCGATTGCTGTGGTATATCGTTAATAACGCCGGTTATTTTAAAAGGGCGGTTATCATTAAAAGTCAATGTCTCACCAACAACATTGGTCCGGTTGAAATATTTTTTAGCCGTGCTTTCCGTGATCACAGCCGTATTAGGCTCTGACAATGCGGTATTTGCGTTACCATCGATCATTGGCAGCGTGAAAACCTTGAAGATCGAATTATCGCAATAGGTCACATAATCCTCGTGTATAGTCTGCGTACCCTTACGGACCTGGAAACTACCCACCTGGCGGAATCGCACGGTATGAGTTATCTCGGGAAACTGTGCCGCAACGGTGGCGGCCAATGGCGCGGGGCAAACAGCATCATATGCCAGGTCGCCATTGTATTTCACTTCTTCGTCCACACGGTATATGCGGTCAAAATTCTTGTTAAATTTATCATACCGGAGTTGATCGCTTACATAAAAAACAATCAGCAAACAGGTAGCCAGGCCAAGGGCCAAGCCCAAAATATTGATTGCCGTAAAACCCTTATGTTTTAGCAGGTTGCGAACGGTTGTTTTTATGAAACTACGGATCATGGCTTTATTTTCCGATGGCTGTGCTAATATGATGCCACAATTATAATTAGCTAACTTACAATATCTTAGCTAGCACCACGAGTCGCCTATGTCCGGTATCGTGCGGTTGTCGTACGAAACCGTACAATACGCCCAAAAACGAAAAGCGCCCCGGTTACCAGGACGCTTTCATTTGTCAAACTTTCAATACTTATACATATTGTACCGTCAAAGTAATAGGCACACTCAATGCCCTCGACACGATACAATTTGCTTTTGCGCCTTCGGCAATTTCTTTGAATTTATCTTCAGATACACCTTCGATCTTTGCACCTTTTAGGTCGAGATGGATGCCGGTGATGGCTACAGCGGCCATATCCAGGTCCAACGTCGCTTCGGTGTCCAAATTGCCCGGTGTATAACCGGCTTCAGACAGGGCATAACCTACCGCCATGGTGAAGCAGCCCGCGTGCGCGGCTGCTATCAATTCTTCGGGGTTGGTGCCTACACCCGATTCAAAACGGGTTTTGAATGAATACTGGGTTTTGTTCAGTGTAGTGCTCTGGGTGGTCAGGTCACCTGTGCCTTCTTTGAAAGTTCCGTTCCAATGGGCTTTTGCTGTGCGTTTTATGCTCATAGTTGTCAGTTTTTATGATCGAAATTAGTCAATTTATATTAAGCCAGGTTTAAATTAATGCCACTTCGCCCTTTCATATTGTACCGGCCATTGGGTATCGTGCCCCAGCACATGTGCCGCCCGCAACGCAAAATGCGGATCGCGCAGCATTTCACGTGCTAATAACACCACATCTGCCTGTCCGGTTTGGATTATTTCGTTAGCCTGTTCCGGTGCGGTGATCAGCCCTACTGCGCCGGTCAGGATATTCGCTTCCTTACGCACTTGTTCGGCAAAAGGCACCTGGTAACCAGGCTTTAGAGGGATCTTCGCGGTAGCTACATTACCGCCCGATGAGCAATCCACCAGGTCGACGCCTTTTTCTTTTAAATGTTTGGCCAGCCCGGCAGAATCGTCGCCGGTCCAGCCGTCTTCG
>JAFDZK010000420.1 GCA_018267005.1 Bacteroidota bacterium | reverse complement strand
GATTATACAGTGCTGATACCTGCGGCGCCGACAGCACCTCGTCGTATACCCTTACCTGGTCCAAAGTACCCTGGAGATAACCGGCCCATCCCTGCGAGCCGGTAGCCGAGGTAAGCGATGGATTGGTTTGAAACTGAAGCGTACCGAACACCATTTTGGATAGCCCGGTCCAGTCGAGCGGCGTGAAATTGGCCGGCGTATTATTACCTGCAGGGTTACCATCGTAGTAAACGATGAAGGTACCGTTGCTATCGTTGTAAGTAATTACAACCTGCGTCCAATGTCCCCAGGGCTGCGATACATGATAACCGCCTTCCCAGCCATCGACACCCGATGTAGAAGTAGCATCGTTGTAGGCGTGAACTTTAAGCACGCCGCTGGTATCGCTGCCGCCGTTATCGAAGAACAAATCCATGTTGCCCCAAAAATTCTGTGTGTGTGCAATATCGATAAGACCGATCGCGCCATTAGTATTCAATGGCATATTCACCCAGGTGCTCATTGTAAAACTGTGCAGCGATTTAACTTTTGCCGGCACATCCGACAGAACATATGACGTACCGGAGAGCGACAACCCCTGCCCTTCAACACCTTTTACAAAGCTTGTGGTACCTGTTGCCGTTCCGGCTGTCCCCGATATACTGTCTTTCAGATCGCCGTTGAACGGCCAGTAAGCCACCAGGTGGGTTGGCTCGATGTCTACCGACTTACTGTATCCGCTAAAAGATGGCGGCGGCTTTGGCGGAGCATATGATTTGGGATTAAATTCTTTCTGGCATGATGAAAGTACCAGGCTTAAAACCGCACCTGACAACAGGGAGGCACTAAGTATATTTTTGAATGTTTTCATCTTTCGTAACAATTTGAATCAATTAATTATAACCAGGATTCTGTTTCAATAAACCGCCGCTCAGGTCGATCTCGTTTTGCGGTATCGGCCAAAGTTCACTCTTGCCTGCGACAAAACCCTGCGGACCAAACACCTGCGTGCCCAAGCCCCAGCGGATCACATCAAAATGGCGTTCGAATTCCATGCCGAGTTCTACGCGCCTTTCATGCTGAATAGCTGTACGCAGCGCAGCCTGATCGGTGGTTGTGATCTGTGGTAGGATCGCGTTGTTTCCGGCACGGGCACGGAATCTTATCACCACCAGGTCGGCAAGAGCTGCAGAGGCGTTACCCAATTCATTGTTAGCTTCGGCATTCATCAGCAACACATCAGCGTAGCGCAAAACGATCTTATCCTGTTGGCAGCCCTGGTTAAAGCCGGACACATATTCGGCAAAAGGCACATAAGATTTCATATTATAGTAGGGGTTTGGCGCCGATGCATCGATCAGGTCGCCTTCAGGCGTGGTTTGACCGGTATAAATAACGGTCCCTTTCAGGCGCGGGTCGCCGGGCTCGAATGCGGCGATCAGGCTCGGGCTTGGATCGTTAAAACCCCAGCCGCCGGCTGCTTCGGTAACGCGCGGCATCTGAACCTGCGAATACTGCGAATTTGAAGCGGCAGGATTGTTTGGTATCAGCATATTCTGTATCTCGAAGATCGACTCGGAATTGTTCTTATTCTGGGTCCTGAACATTTTTTCATAGTTCGGGAACAGCGAATAGATGCCCAGCGTAGTTACCTGGTTAGTATAGTTAACCACATCACTCCATTTTTTCTGGTACAGCGCAACCTTGGCGTGCAAGGCAAGAGCCGCACCCTTGGTCACATGGCCTATGTCGGCGGGAGAATAGGTAGTTGGCAGTACAGCCGCTGCGTCGGTCAGGTCGCTTTCGATCTGCGCCCAAACCTGTGCGGCGGGTACCTGCGGCAAATTGTATTGAGATGCTGACGTAGGAACGTGGATGCGAAGCACGATATTGCCAAACGCGCGCACCAGCCTGAAATAGTCGTAAGCGCGAATAAATTTGGCTTCGGCAAGGTACCGCGCCTTTAAGCCGGCATCCATGCTGATATTGGGTACGTTGTCCAGTATCTGGTTGGCAAAGTTGATGTTTGCATACATCCCCGACCAAAAACCGTCAAGCTGACCTTCGCCTGCGGTAACACTAAAGTTATGATACTCGTTCATAAAGGTGGCATCTGTTGGCACCGATCCTTTAGTAACGTCATCCGAACCCATGCTTTCAATAGCGATAGGCGCAAACGCAATGTCGTTCCAGTTGTGCAGGTCGGCATACATCGCGTTAACGGCCGAAGTAGCATCGGCCTGGGTTTTCCAGAACTGCGTCGACTTGACGCTGCCGTTTGAGGATGCTGTGTCCAGGAAACTCTTTTTACAGCCTTGTGAAAAAGATAGGGCGATAACTACACCAAGTATCGTTGCGCCCTTTAAGTATTTTCTATTATTCATTGTAATGATGAATTAAAATGTAACATTCACACCAAAATTGTAGGTCGCATACAGCGGATATACGTTAGCATCTATACCCATGCCGGTTGGGCCGCCGCCAACTTCAGGGCTAAATCCTTTGTACCCGAATATGTTGATCGCATCCTGTGCGTTGGCATAAACGCGCACACTGCGTATACCCCACTTGCCGGTAATGCTTTGCGGAAGCGTGTAACCCAATTGGGCATTACGCAGCCTGAAATAAGCGCCGCTTGTTACGAAAAACGAGTTAGGAGCCGAGTCATACGTCGATCCGAGATTTACCGAGGGATAAGTGTTCGAGGTGCCTGCGCCATGCCAGCGGTTTTGATAAAAGTCCTGGGTGAAGTTCTCGTTACCGAAGCGGTAAGCCAGGTTGGCGTTGT
>JAFDZK010000041.1 GCA_018267005.1 Bacteroidota bacterium | reverse complement strand
GCGCCCAGTACTTTGCGGATACCTATCTCTTTGGTACGTTGCTCGATGGTAAAAGCTGCCAAACCGAAGAGACCCATTGCGGCAAGCGCTATAGTTAAAACAGTAAATATGCTAAATATGGAAGCCAGCCTGTCCTCCGCTTTATACCGTGCGTTAAACGCATCATCCATAAAGGTATAATCAAAAGGTGTGTCAGCGTCGTATTTCTTATATATATTTTCCATTGCACCAAGTAAAGTCGGCAAATTGGTATGTGATTTTATCTTGGCAAAAAGGTAGCAGCCAGGGCCCATTTTCCAGAACCTTGAAGTGTCGGGAAGCACCCAAAGACCCAGCGGCTGTATAGCGTCCTCAAGGGAATTGAAGTTAAAATTCTTAACGACCCCGGCTACCTCAACGTTCTGCGGGCCCGGCTTAATATAGCTGCCCACAGGGTTTTGGGACAAATGCAGTTTTTCAACCGCCAGTTCGTTAAGTACTACCTTGTTTGCCAAACCTGCGTTGTCGTGGGTCAAGGGCGGGTATTTCCATTTAAGCCCGAGCAAACCGAAGAAATTCTGATCTACAGCAAGCGAAGGAAGCATGATCGTTTCATCTTTGGTCTTACCCTGTATTCCATACATATCCATATAGCTAAACATCCCGTACCGGGAGGTCGCCACGTTACTCACGCCCGCTAATGTTGTGATATCGTGATTAAATGCAGCGTAATTTTTGAAGGTGCCACCGATAGGTATCATAATAACATTATCACGATCGACACCCGTATCTGTATGCCTGAAAAAGTAAAGCTGCCTGTCAATCACGACCCCGCAAATAATCAACGCCACCGATATGGCAAATTGAAGCGTGGTAAATACTTTCCGGACCGTAACACCGCCTGCTTGTTTGCTCATTTTTCCTTTCAGCGTAATAGCGGGTTTAAAGCCTGATAATACAAGTGACGGATAACTACCCGAAACTAAAATAGTGACAAGCCATAGCCCGAATAGCAGGGACAGGATCAACGGGCTGTATAAAAAGGAACTATCTATTTTAAGTTGAAGAATATCAAAAAATACCGGTTTAAACAGGTAACACAATACATACCCTAACAGGAAAGCAATAGTCGAAAAAACGGCCGATTCGATATAGAATTGCAATGCAACGCTCTTACGGCTGGCACCCGATACTTTTCGCACACCGATCTCTTTTGCCCGCAAAGTCGACCGGGCAGTCGAAAGGCTCATGTAATTAACCAGGGCGAGTAATAATATCAGTAAGGCAACGAAAGGGAATATGGTGAGGTATTTTATGTTAGCATCGTCCCGGGACCTGGTTAAGTGTCTGTCTGTAAGTGGCGATAAGACAAATGTCGTTTTTACTTTGTCATTCTTGTCGCTGCTGATGGATTGGATGCTCCGCCTCAATGCAGAAGTATCGGCAAGTCGCCTCAACAACAGATAAACATCAAAGGTACCATTACCCCATTTGGGGTCGCCGAGGAAGATTTTAGCTTCCTTAGTTTTCACGAAACCAGAATTAGAGGCAACAAAATTGTATTCTATAGATGAATTTGAAGGACAATTTTCTGCCACTCCTGTTACCTGGTAAGTATAGGCGCTGTCTGTTTTAATTAAAAGGGTCCTTCCTACTGGGTTTTCATCGCCAAAATATTTTTTGGCCATATCCTGCGATATGACTACTGAAAAAGGTTTGGACAGAACCTGAGATGGCCGTCCTGACAATAGCTTGAAAGAAAAGAAATTGAAAAAGCCGGCATCAGCAAACAACAGCTTCTTTTCGGAAAATTTCTGATCAGTCTGGGAAGGATTACTTACAACTACCGACTGGAAATAAGACAGGGTGCGCATGTAATCCTCTACCGCAGGCAATGACTGTTTGATTATTGGTCCGGATGCATAACTCATTTGATCCATGTCGAATTTATTATCACCTATTTTCACTTCGCCGTAGGGCTTGATTATCCTGTCGGCATTCTTGTGAAAACGGTCATAATTATGCTCGTGCACTACATAAAGCATAATGAGCATGCAAACGGCCAAACCCACGGCCAGTCCCGCTATATTAATCACACTGTAAAGCCTTTGACGTACGAGGTTGCGCCAGGCTATCTTCAAATAATTTTTAAACATACCGTACCGATTTGATTTCATAGGCAAAGTTGCCGCGGCAAACCGGTCGTAGCTTCTCGAATTATAAGTTGGGTAATCTTTTTTTAGCTCATTTTTATATTCTGCCGGGCTTTTACCGGTTATCTGTTTAAAAATACGGCTAAAGGTGCTTTGCGCGTTAAAGCCCGATTCATAGGCAATACCCAGCAGGGTAATATGATCGTATGCGGGGTCCGGCATTTTACGGATCACTTCCCGGACGCGATATTCATTAATGAAATCACTGAAGCTTTTTTTGAGTACCGTATTGAGTATCCGTGACAATTCATGCGTATGCAGACCGAGCTTTTCAGCAAGTGTGCCCAGGCTTAATTCCGGGTCTTTGTAATAGCCATTTTCTTTGACGGTTTTCTTCAGCCATGCAACTTTTTGTTTCAGCTCTGAAGCGGGCAATGGCTTAGGAAAAGAAGGCATTTCAGCATGTATGCCGGTTTCTGCTTTTAAATGGACTGCAGCCGCTATCCAGATCGTCATCGCCGCTACAAGCAGATACATGAAATAAAAGGCGTGATTATCATGACCCCAATAATTGATGACGGCAACGGGTATACACCATAACCATAACAAGCCAAACACTTTGAGCAGATTCTGCAGCCACCGTAGCTCAAACCGATACCGGTCGCCTCCGGTAAATTTGATTTGCCGGTAAAAGCCTTTTATCTGTCGATGCGATAAATACAGGTAGATACTTACCGAAATAAACGTCAGTATAAGGATAAAGGGGTTTAAACGGTGAAAGACCGCCGTGTTGTAGGGAACATTCCCTGTACTCACACTCTCTTTAACTTCCAACACCCAGGCACCCAACTCTAACAGCAATGGGCTGAAATGCAATAAATCCTTGCGCCGGAATTTATATTCCGGTCGGGTTATTTTAAGTACATAAAAAAACAATAGGGGTCCGAACGCCAGTGAAAATTGCAAAGGCAGCCAGCCCCATCCGGAGAAATAAGTTTCCAACCAGACGTCAATGGCTAAAATCCGAGCCGTCCACAAAACGACGATGCATAATGCGATACTTAAAAACCGGTGTGCCGCCTTGTTGATCCCGTTTTTGAACCATAACAGCAAGCTAAATGTCAGTCCGATAAATATCACCCCCAGGAAGGCGACGTCGTACAGGCTGATATGGAAGGTATATGGATTCAACTGCGCTAATATAAGTCGATAATCGATAGACCATAGTCTATAGCTTTGGGAAGATTGGCCGTGGACTATGATCTGTGAGCTTTATTCAGACCTGAGGCTATTCACCGGATTAGACAGCGCAGCCTTCACTGTGTGATAACTAACCGCTGCGACTGCAGTAAGCATTGCTATTAAGCCGGCGCCGGCAAATAGGATCCAGTCAGGTTCTATACGATACGCGAAATTCTCAAGCCATTGATGCAGCAGGTAAAATGCGATAGGTACAGCAATTACAAATGAAGCCGCCGCCATGTACAATGTATTCCTATTGAGCATTACAAAAAGATTAGTCACCGATGCCCCGAGCACTTTTCGTATGCCTATCTCTTTGGTCCTGTTGATGGTTGTGAGTCCCGATAAACCGAACAGGCCCAAACAAGCGATCACTATGGCCAGGAAACAGGATGTGGTTATGGTCGACATCCAGCGCATATAGGAATCGTACGTTTTGGCAACCTCCTGGTCCATAAATTGGTAGCTGAAGGCTTCGTTGTTAGTCAATTTATTCCAGTTTAGTTTGATCTTATCCATTACCTCCGGAATATTCTGACCGGCCCTTATCCTCAGCCAATAAAAACCTACAAATTTTGTGTTTACGCGGTGATAAGCGGGCATGATCTTTTTGGTAAGGTCATCGGTATGATAATCTTTGCACACGCCTATAATGATGCCTCCCAACTCGCGGTTAAATTGACCTATTTCAGGCTTTCCCAACAGCCTGTATAATGTTTCGTTGATGACCACGCTGCGCCCTACGGTTGAATTTTTAGGTATCATCTGTTCCTTTGTCAGTTTCAGCCGCGCCGTGTCGCTGGCTATGTCCCTTGAAAAATTCCGGCCTTTAACTATCGGGATTTTGTTGAAGGGCAGATAATTGTAATCGACTGACAGCTCTTGTATCGGAACTCGCTCGCCATTTATCATATGACCGTTTTCGTTATAACCCTGGAAGTCGGGAACAGATGTTGTCATTCCGTCCAGGTAAGGGGCGGTTTCTGCATAATGGTATAGCCTGTCTCTTAATGCAAGGCCGTCTTTAGGATCGCCCCAACCGTAGGGATTTTGAAGAAGCACCAACTGATCGGTGTCAAAGCCCATGCTGGCCCTACTGATATAACGCATCTGCTTGTTGATCACCATAGCCGAAACGATCAGGATCACACAGATCGTAAATTGAACTACCACGAGTAACTTTGATAAAACCGGGTTGAGCTTAAATGCGGAGAAACTGCGCATTATATTTAAAGGTTTGAGTCCCGACATAGCCAATGCCGGATAAACACCGGCGATCAATCCCAACACGATCGCAAGTACAAATAATGAAAAGCCAATTTCGGCGACAGAGAAGTTTACCAGTTGCAGTTCGGCACCTGTAAGTGTGCTGAAAAACGGCAGGCAAGCCGCTGAGATCAAAAATCCGATAATAACGGCTATAAAAGCGATCAATTGGGTTTCTGTATAATATTGCAGGATAATTTGAAGCCGCGCCGCGCCGATCGTCTTGCGTATGCCCACGTCTTGCGAACGCGTAGCCGTGTTTGTGAGCGTAAGCAAAACATAGTTTAGTGACGCTATTAGTAAAATAATAACTGCAAGGCAAACCAACTGGTAGATATTTTTCAGGTCAGTATAATGGCCCCATCCTCCAGCCTGGTTATAATGAGCATCGGCAAACGGACGTACATAAATATGCATATCAACTGGCTTATCTTTGGGGTTGTTTTTAGCCATCGATTCGACAAGCGATTGGAAATACTTTTTCGAAAAAACATCCAGTTTCGCCCGGAAAGCATTGATATCGGCATTCTTTACCAACTTGATCACCAGCAGGTCGCTGAAGCTATTGGTACCCTGTGCTAATTCACTTGTGTAATCCGGCATCGTTTCGCGCGGTATCACCACATCGAAGCGAAAGCTTGAGTTATGCGGAAAATCCTTTGCAACACCGGTTATATTCAGTAATAATTTCTCGCTGGTTATATTGAGAACCTTACCGACAGGATTCATATTGCCAAAATACTTTTTCGCCAATCGGGCACTGATCACTACGCTGTTATGTGCCGAAAGGACAGTTGACGGGTTGCCTTGAGCAAGCGGAAAGCTAAACATTTTAAAAAAATCCGGGTCTGCGTAGGTAAATGTATTATCGTCTTCCTTAAAACTCTGGCCGCCAATGCGTACTACAGGTCTGTAAAGCTGCTTGATGCGAACCGCGTATTCAACCTCCGGGAAATTACGCTTCAGGTCGCCGGCAAGTATCAGCGGAGTTTGTATCATATTGCGCTGTTCTTCGTCCTTCATCAGGAAGGAAAAGAAGCTTTTTTGCGGTTTATCCCGGTCAAAAGCCCCAAAAACATCAGTTTGCTCGACCCGGTATAACCTATCAGCATCTCTATGAAAACGGTCGAATGAACGTTCATTTTTTACATACATGTAAACTAGTATACAGAAAGAACTGGCTACGCCAAGGCCAATAATGTTGATGGATGTGTACAGTTTATTCCGAAACATGTTCCGGAATGCGAGTTTCAAGTTGGTTTTTAACATGGTTTAGTTTTATTTAGGTTATTA
This sequence comes from Bacteroidota bacterium, assembly GCA_018267005.1. Classification (GTDB taxonomy): domain Bacteria; phylum Bacteroidota; class Bacteroidia; order Sphingobacteriales; family Sphingobacteriaceae; genus Mucilaginibacter. The sequence goes on along the minus strand of JAFDZK010000041.1, from coordinate 15,149 downwards.
GTTCATTCGTCAGCTTGCGACTTGTTGACTTGCGATTAGTTAGTACTGTTCGGCCTGATCAGCAATCACCGGTTAACCAATCACTCCGATCTCAAACTCTTCACCGGATTTGCAGTAGCAGCCTTGATAGTTTGTGAGCTAAGCGTAATCAATGCTGTTAACAGCATACCCGCGCCGCTCAGAATAAATACCCACCAGCTAAGCGAGGTATGATCGGCAAAGTTTTGCATCCATTTGTTCATCGCCCACACGGCTACGGGGGTAACTATTACGAAGGCCAGCAATACCAGCAGCACCAATTCGCGCGACAGTAAGGCGACGATTTGCGTTACAGTGGCGCCTAAAACTTTGCGAACACCGATCTCTTTCGTGCGTGCGCCGGTAGTAAACATAGCCAGGCCAAGCAATCCCAGGCAACTGATAAAGATGGACAGTCCCATAGCCCAAGTGAGCAGTTTGGATATTTGCTGTTCTTTGGTATACATGTTAGCTATAGATTCGTCGAAGAAGTGATATTCAAAATCGTCATCGGGGAACAGTTGCTTCCATTCCTTCTCCATAGCTGCGGTTGCGGTTTTCCATTCATTGCCACCGGCTGTTTCGGGTTTTAAGGCGATGTGCAGCCCGTCGTAATTGTACATTTGCGGGAAAATAGCCAGCGGTTTGATAGCTGCGTGCAGCGATGCCTGGTGAAAATCACCGAACACCCCTACGACCTGCCGTTTTTCTTTTGGGCCGAACTCAATGTACTTCCCTATCGCATCCGCCGCATTTTTGAAGCCCATAATGTGCGCATAGGTCTCGTTGATCATCATCGCCCGCGCAGTATCTGCAAGGGTTACATTTCTGCCGCCCAATAATTTGATGTGATATACCTTTATAAAATTTCTGTCGCCCGATTTGGTGTACAATTCGGTTTTGATCTCTTTTTTCCCGTCCCGGTAAGTCACGTCGTTTGAACTCCATCCATCGCTCGACGGTAATTGGCCGCCGCGGCTAAGCAGGTCGACCTGTGGTAACTCCTTTATTTTTTCAGTATACACATCTTTCAGACTCGCGTTTTTGACGTTCCATGGCATAAAGACCGTTACTATTGCGTCTTTTTTGAAACCCATATCCTTGTGTAATACATAATAGATCTGCTTGCTTACCAAAATAGTCGCCATGATGAAGAACTGCGCGATGATAAGCTGCGTTACTGTCAGCGACTTCCGCAGCCAGGCATTACGGGTTTTATTGGTTCCGGCGTATGCCTGGTTCTTAAGCACCAGCACAGGCTGAAATTTGGACAATACCATTGCCGGGTAAAAGCCCGAAACTAAGCCCACAACGATGGTAAGCAACACAAGGAAAGCGATAACAACCGGTTGGCCAAGCGGGTTGAACTTAATATCCGCCGGGATGAAATCGGAAAATATCTTGAGGATGAGCGGCGCCAGTGCAACAGCTATGATAACAGCCAACACCGTTACCAAAAAGGTCTCGCTCAGGTACTGGCTGACGATCTGCCCGCGGCTGCTGCCCATGGTTTTACGGATACCGATTTCTTTTGCCCTTTGCGATGCCTGCGCGGTAGTCAGGTTAACGAAATTGATGCAACCTAACAGTAATAAAAATGCAGCGACCGCCATAAGCAGGTAAAGCGTTGTTTTGTTAGCAACGGGCTTGTTGTAAGCGCCATAATGCGAATTAAAATGCAGGTCGCTTAAAGGCTGCAGGTTAAAAGACGTTTTGTAACCGCTGTTTTTGGCGTCTGCAGGCTGATTCTTTGCCAGCAACTTATTAAGTTGGCCAATGATATTCGCAACGGTCGTATTTGGTGTGAGCTTAACAAATAGCTGCGAATTAGACGTGGTTCCGCTCCAGTTTCCGGTAAGCTGTTTGCTCATATCCGGTACGCTTTTCATGGTAATGCGCGAAATAAAATCATGAAATTCCAGGTCGGTGTTGCCGGCCGGTTCTGCAACAATACCGCTTACGGTAGTTTTAATAGAATCGGCATACATCACCTGCTTGCCTATGACCTGCTCATAAGAAAGTGACGGAAAATACTTTTGCGCCTGCTTTTCTGACAGCACAACCTGGAACGGCGCATTCAGCGAATTTTTGGCCGAACCGGCCAGCCATTGCCGTGGAAACAGTTCAAAGTAGGTTTTATCCGCATACACGACATCCTGATTTTTGAATTTTTCAAGTGTTTTTGCTGCGATGGTCACCTTATAATTCGATGTAAAAAACGGGGCGACAGATTCCAGACCGGACACCTCGTTCTTTGCGGCCTCGGGCAAACGGCCCGTAACGCCGCTGTTATAAAACGGCTCGCCCTGGTAGGAATAATCCGATACCACGCGATATATCCTTTCGCTATCCCTAATATTCTGATTGAAAGTGAAATCGTAGTTAACGATCAGGAATATTACCAGCGCGGCGCTGATGCCGATAGCTAAGCCGATGATATTAATGAAAGTGAATAGTTTGTGACGTTTGAAACTGCGGAATGCGGTCTTTAAGTAGTTTTTGAACATGGCCGGACGGTTAATGTCCGATAAGATACAAAAAGCTGTACCAACAAGTCAACAATTTGAAAATAAGCTATTTAAAATAAAAGACCGTACGACCGTTGTCCGCTTGCGGACATGAGGTGTACGGATATGATACACAAGGTGAATGGTGAATAGTCAATACGGTCCAACTTGTAATTCACCATTGACTATTCACCATTCACAAACTCACTCAGACCGAAGGCTCTTCACGGGATTTGCTGACGCCGCCTTCACCGCCTGGAAACTGATGGTTACGAATGCGATAACAAATGCGGCAATGCCGGCCAGCAAAAACACCCACCAGTTAAGATCGACCCGGGATGCAAAGTCCTGCAAAAACCATCTATTTATTGTCCATCCGGCTATAGGCAGGCCAATCACGACTGCTATGATCACCAACACCATAAAGCTGCGCGACAGTTCGACAACGATCTGCGGAATATTAGCGCCCAGCACTTTGCGTATGCCTATCTCTTTTACGCGCTGCGAGATGGTGAATGCCGAGAGGCCGAATAAGCCTAAGCATGCAATAAATATCGCCAGGCCGGAGAAAATCGTAAATAATTGGCTCTCCTGTTGCTCGGCATCATATAGCTTTTGGAATTTTTGGTCCAGGAATGTGTAGTCGAACGGCACATCGGGCAGGTATTTGCGCCAGGTGTCGGCTATTGTGCCAATGGCTGATTGCACGTTATGGCCATCCACTTTGATCGATATATTGTTGTAATAGCCGCTGTTAGCTCCGGGAAATAAAAATATCATCGGTATGATCGGCTGGTGCAGCGACTCAAAATGAAAATCTCTAACTATACCGATCACTTTCCCCTTGGTACCTCCATAAACGAGGTCTCTGCCGATTGCATTCTGAGGTGTTTTCCAGCCCAATTGCCGTACAGCAGTTTCATTGATGACATAATTGGCCGTGTCTGTCTGATATTCGCGCGAAAAGTTTCGGCCTGCGGCAAGCTGCATTCCATAGGTACCCATAAAGCCGTAATCGGTAGTTATATATTTTAGTTCGATCTGGGTCGGGACTGACTTACCGCCTTCAATCACCTGTGCGCCCTGGTCATCCAACAGGCGCCCTGAAGGAATGCGTGACGACCGGCCTACATCCTTTACAGCCGGGTTTCTCAACAATTCGTTTCTGAATGAATCAAATTGCTTGTTAAGCGTACCCGAATAGGCTGTGGTCAGAATAAAATCCTTATTAAAGCCCAGCGACTTATTTTGAATATACCGCAGTTGCTGGAATACCACTGTAGTCGCTACGATCAGGATGATCGATACCGAGAACTGGATTATCACCAGCAACTGCCGAAAGGATATATTGCCCGAGCCTATTTTCATGATACCTTTCAGTACCTGAACCGGCCTGAAAGACGACATGAACACAGCCGGGTAAACGCCGCTCAAAAGTCCGACTGCAAAAGGCAACAGTAGCACGCCTATCAAAATGTTCCAACTGAACAAGCTGCCGAATGAAAGCGACAAATGAGATATATTATTGATATACGGAAGCAGCAGCCAGGTTAATGCCCCGGCTAAAAGGAGCGCTACCCAGGTTATGAGCACCGATTCGCCCAGGAATTGCCTGATGATCTCTTTGCGCTGAGCGCCTATCACTTTACGGATGCCGATCTCTTTGGCGCGTAATGCTGAACGTGCCGTAGACAGGTTCATGTAATTGATGCAGGCGATAAGTAATATGAACAGCGCGATGATCGAAAAAATATAAACCCGCTTAATGTCGCTGTTCGGTTCTATCTCATCATCCAGGTGCGACCGCAGGTGAATATCGGTCAACTTTTGCATAGTGAGCTTAGTGGCCTGGTGCATTTTTATATTCGGCGGCATACCTCTGGAAGGCATGTACTTATCAATGAATGCATCAAGCTGCCTGGTAATGATGTCAATATTATAATCTTTGGGCATCAACAGGTAGGTATAAAATGAATTGTTGCTGAAATTTGTTTCCAACTGCTTCTCTCCGTAGATAGCTGTGTCCTTTAGCGTATTGAACGATACCAGGATATCGGGATGCATATGCGCGTTCGCAGGAAATGGCTCAAAAACGCCGGTAACCCGAAACCCGCGTTTCAAATTATTCAGTATCACCGTTTTGTTCACCGGGTCTTCATTGCCAAAGTATTTCTTAGCAAGCTCGGGCGTAAGCATCACACTGTACGGGTCACTTAAAGCATTGTTCTTATCGCCCTGGCTTACATTTACAGTGAATACTTTAAAGAAGTTCTCATCGGCAAAAACGGCGTTTTGTTCGTCGAACAATTTGTCCTTGTATCGGAATATTGTAGTTCCGGTAGGCAATACACGAGTTATTTTTTCTATATCGGGAAATGCCGATTTAAGCAAGGGGCCAAAAGGGGGCGCAATACTGCTCAGGTGCAGGTTTTCCTCACCATTCTTTGAGTAGAATATGCGCGTTACACGATATATCCTGTCGGCATTAGCGTTGTACTTATCATAACTTAATTCGTTGACGATATAGGTAATGATGAGAAGCACGCAGGTCAGACCTACGGTCAAACCAAAAATATTAATAAACGAAATGAACTTATGCCGGGCGATATTGCGCCAGGCGCTTCTAAGATAATTCCTGAGCATGGTATTGAGGTTTAATGGAACTCAATCATAAGACATCCGTGCGGCAAAAAACGTTACACGATAACCACGTTTCAATGCGCATGAACTAATATTTAATCACTCCGATCGCAGGCTTTTGACCGGATTTGCCAATGCCGCTTTGATCGATTGGAAACTTATCGTAATAAATGCGATAAGCAACGCCATAACCCCGGCTAAGATGAACACCCACCACGCTATATCTACCCGGTAAGCAAAGTCCTGCAGCCATTTGTACATCGCATACCAGGTTATTGGGAATGCGATCAGAATGGCGATCAAAACTAACTTCAGAAAGTCGACAGACAGCATCGCGGTGATATTCGCTGATGATGCGCCTAATACTTTTCGTATACCTATTTCCCTTACGCGCTGTTTGATCATAAATGCAGCCAAACCAAACAAACCCAACCCGGCAATGATGACAGCAATAATGGCAAAAGACGTGAATATCTTTCCGGTACGTTGCTCGGACGAATACAGCGACGCAAATTGCTCGTCTAGGAAATAATAGCTGAACGGGCTACCTGCCTTATAGTCTTTCCACTGGTTGTTAATACTTTCAAGCAAGCCGCTGACATCCGCTGTCTTTATTTTTAGGATAATGTTTCCATGACGACGGTTGGCCACCATCATCAACGGCGCAACTTTGTCCTTTACCGAGGCGTAGTTAAAGTCGCCTACAAGGCCGACTACGGTATATTCCCTCCTGCCCGACCGCACAATGGTTTTGCCAAGCGGATCGGTATTGCCCCAGCCCAACTCGCGCTGCGCGGCCTGGTTGATAACAACCGAAGCACTGTCGCCCGGAAAATCCGGTGAGATATTTCTTCCTTCTATCAGTTTGATACCCAGGGTGGGCAAATAGTTAGCGTCCACCCGGTAAATGTTGCAATGTATCTCGTTTTTTGTTTCGTCGCCCTGCCGCTCCTTGGCATAGATTTCGGTACCGCCCATACCGCCATTGCCGGGAATATCGGTGGATACCGTTGCATTAACCACCCGGCTGTCGCGCATCAACTGATCCTTAAAGGCAAATTCGTTATTACCAAGCGTATACGTGTCATTCAAAACCAAAAGCTGATCTTTATCGTAACCGAGTTTTTTATTTTGCATAAAGTGAAGTTGCTGGTAAACGATAAAAGTGCAAATGATCAAAGCTGTCGACACAGTGAACTGAAATACCACCAGGCTGCTCTGAAGCAAGTTCTTCTTCGCAGGTTCGGCCGTTCCGCTGTTGCCTTTTAAAACATTGATGATCTTAAACGACGAAAGGAAAAATGCAGGGTATAACCCTGCCAGAATGCCAACGAACAAGGTCAGGGCAAAACCGATCAGCAACGCTTTGTAACTTAAGAAAAAGCTCATTGTGGTATGCTTACCGGCCAGGTTGTTAAAATATGGCAGCAGCAGATAAACTATGCCCAGGGCCAGCAGCATCGAAAATACCGTTAGCATTACCGATTCAACCAAAAACTGCGTTACCAGCCACTCTTTAAGCGAACCCATTACTTTGCGGATACCTACCTCCTTCGAACGACGGGCAGAACTTGCAGTAGAGAGGTTGGTGAAATTGATGCAGGCGAGCAGTAAAATAAACACGGCAAGTGCGCCAAAAATGTACACATAGCTGATATCTCCGTTAGGCTCCAGGTCAAATTTCGTGGAGGTGTGCAGGTGAATATCAGTTATAGGCGTCAGGTAGAAAAAAAATGTGTTCACTGCTTTCTGGGCTTCGGCCAGGCTCACACCCATATCGCGCTGAATTTCCGGCACTACGTGTTCTGCAATCACTTTCGGGAATTGCGCTTCCAGTTTTTTCGGATCAGCATTTTTATCGAGAAGCAAATAAGTATAAAAGCCAATGTTGCTCCAGGTCTGTTGCACATGGCCGAAACTGGCCATGCTGATAAATGCGTCGAAATGAAAGTGTGAATTATCAGGAACTTTATCGATCACGCCGGTAACTTTCATTAAATTATTGCCAAACTTTAGCATTTTACCGACCGGCTGTTCTCCGCCGAAATATTTTTTGGCCAGTTCCTTATTGATCACGACGCTATTTGGCTCGACGAGCGCGGTTTTACCGTCGCCCTGGATCAGCGGTATAGAAAATATCCGCAGAAAGTTGGAGTCGACAGTTGCTATTTTTTGTTCCTTAAACTGCTTATCGCCATAACTTACAAACGTAGGTCCGCCGTGCACCAGCCGCGTATAAGCCAGCACCTGGGGATACGTATGCTTTATACCCTCGCCCACCGCTACATCGACCGAGGCAAAATCGGTCATCCCGCCGTTGGCAAGCGTTTTTACTCCCAGCCGGTAAAGCTGCTTGTAGTTTGCCGGGTAAGTATCATAAGTAAGCTCCGAATACAAGTACGCTGCGATAAGCATACAACAGGCCAGCCCTATAGCCAGCCCAAAGACATTGATCAGGGAAAATACCTTGTTTTTAACCAAGTTGCGCCAGGCCGTTTTGATGTAATTGCGGATCATGATACAAGTTTACCTGGTAGTCTATCAATTCCGTGCCAAAATATCATTTAATTCACTGTCAGCGTTTTACAAAAGCGCGAATATACGAAGGTGTTCGTAAACGAACGGTCTATGTCCGAACCTGATACGATCACTCCGAGCGCAGGCTCTTTACGGGATTTGCCAGCGCAGCTTTTACCGCCTGCCAGCTCACGGTTATGATGCATATAATCAAGCTCATTACTACAGTAGCCAGGAACACCCACCAGCTTAATTCCGTGCGATAAGTAAATCCAACCATCCACTTGCGGCTTACCATATACCAGCTAAAAAATGCGCCAAATGGAAAAGCGATCAATACCAGCCATACGAACTCAGTTGATAGGTTCATCCACAAATTGCTTATGGATGCGCCCAATACCTTCCGTATACCGATCTCTTTCCGGCGTTGTTCGGCCGAGAATGAGGCCAACCCAAATAAACCGAGGCAGGATATGATGATAGCCAGGCAGGTAAAGCTGATGGCCATTTTGCCCAGGGTTTGTTCGTCCGTGAACTTTGCGGCAAATTTCTCGTCAACGAACTTGTATTCAAACGGATACTCAGGATTGTATTTTTTGCAGACATCCCGGATAATCGCAAGGCTAGCGGTTACCGGTTTCGCGGGATTCAGGCGCAAGCCGATGCTCCCTGTCCATCCCCTTATAAAGCCGATAATAGCGGGCTTTACCGGTTCGTGCGGCGAGCCCCAAACGAAATCCTGCACCACACCGACTACCCGGCAGTTTTTGTCCTGGTATTTGACGATCTGATTCAATGGCTCCTTAAAACGCATCAGCTTTACGGCCGACTGGTTCAATATAATCGCCGCCGAATCGGCCGGATAAGCCTCAGAGAAATCGCGCCCTTCAACCAGTTTTAAACCGTAGGTATTGACAAAATGATAAGTAACCGCTATCTGGTCGATAGGCAGCTTATCCTCACCGGGCAATTGACCCTGCCACTTAATTCCCCACGAACTGCTGTTATTGTTTGAAATACTGTTCCCGGTTAGTGCTGCATCTGTGATGGCGCCAGCGCTGATCAGGTCCCTCCTGAAGTTTTCAAACTGCTTATCCAGGTTACCCTCGTCAGGCATTTCCACCAAACCTTGCTGATCGTATCCGACCGGCCTGTTTTTGATGAAAATGATCTGTTTATATATGAACAGGCTCGATAAAATAAGGAATGTAGCAAACGCAAACTGGATGATTACAAGCACCTTACGCGGCGCAACAGCCGACTTGACCGACGCAACCTGCCCCTTCAGCACTTTCACAGGTCTGAATGAAGACAAAAATATAGCCGGGTAGCTGCCCGCGAGCATACCAGTTACAACGACCACGGCCAACGCCGCCAGCCATGCGAATACGTTTGCGTACGGCACGCTAAGCTCGGTATGAATAATGGCCCCGAACTGGCCGGTTAGCGAAAAAACAATAATCAGCGCAAAGAGAAAGGAAATGAATGCCATGAGCAGCGATTCGCCCATAAATTGCATCACAAGCCCGCCGCGGCGCGCACCAATGGCTTTGCGAATACCTACTTCACGCGAACGGCGTTCGGAACGGGCGGTAGAAAGATTCATAAAGTTGATACAGGCTATGATCAATATGCCTATAGCCAGCATCATAAACAACCTCACCTGTTCAATAGCGCCGCCGACAGCTACCCCGTTTTTAAAATTACTGTACAGGTGATACCTGGAAAACGGGTACAGGAATATCGTGTTTTCCTTGTTTTCCGGGTCGTATTTGGCAATGATCCCTTTCAGCTTGGCATTGACCCGGACTAAAGAAGCACCTGGTTTAAGCAAAGCATAACTCTTGAATGAATAGTTGCCCCATCCGGATGTTTTAACCCAGCTTTGCGCCGCCGACCCCCAGGGGATCAACACTTTAAATTGAAACGTGGAATTAACCGGGTTATCTTTAATAACAGCGGTTATCTTGTACAAAAATTGATTGCTTAGTTTAATGACCTGCCCTACCGGATTTGCATTACCGAACAGTGATTTGGCCGCAGATTGAGTTATCACCGCAGATGAAGGGTCGTTCAAAGCACCCTTTTTACTACCATAAACCGGGTTAAAACTATACATGTCCAATATAGAGGAGTCAGCCGACATCATGTTTAGTTTCAGAGCCTTGTCTTTATAACTGACAAGTACATCGTACGGCCAGGTTGTACGCGCCACGTTTTCAATTTCCGGAAAATCTTTGACCATTGCGGGAGCAAGAGGTACAGGCGTAGATTCATTCGTGAACAATTCTCCGTTACTGGGCTGATTTCGCAAGACCTTATACAATCGGGCATCATTAACGTTGGCCTTATCAAAGCTGAATTCGTCATAAACGTAGATCAGCAGCATAAAGCTCACTGCCATACCGATGGTAAGTCCGCCGATATTAATCAGGCTGTACAGGCTGTTCCTTTTCAGGTTACGCCAGGCGACTTTGAGGTAGTTCTTTATCATAAGGTTGTACGTTATAAGTTCGACGTTGCACGTTTAGATATGCGACCAAAGATCATTCACATAGGCACAAAAAAAAGCAATGTAATTGGTTAACTGGTAATTGCTCCCGTTAACCAATTACAAATTTGAATACAATCAGTTAAGGCTTAAATTAACCCGGTTACTTCCGCTTACGTCAACCGATGCACCGCCGCCATTCAGCTTTCCTTCTACCCTGTCCTTCTCTTTGGTGCCGCTAAAGTTGCCGTTAATATCGGCGGTTACCCGGTCGCCGTGCAGGTTAAGATCGTATCCTTGTTTTGCGGGCAGTTGCAGGTCGACGTGGCCGCCGCTGGCATCGATCTTCACAAATTTGGAAACCTCGTTCATTTGTACATGGATGCTGCCGCCGCTGGTATAGGTATCTAAGCTGCATGACAGACCCGTCAGATCGATACTGCCGCCGGAAGTGCCGGTATGCAATTCGCCTTTGATGTTAGCGCCATGAACACTGCCACCGCTGGTGCCCGCGTCGATTTTTCCGCTCAGGTCATTCAGGTTAAGCGAACCGCCGCTGGTCTCAAGCTTTATGGTGCCCGAGCAGTTGGCGGCATGCACGCTGCCGCCGCTGGTTTCCAGGTCGATATCGTCCTTTGAATCGTTAACCGTAATACTGCCGCCGCTGGTCCGGCCGTGGATATGCCCCGTCAGGCGATCAATATGCAGGCTGCCACCACTGGTTTCGAATTTTTCGTCGCCGGCCAGATTATCCAGGTGGATGCTCCCGCCGCTGGTTTCCAGGTTGGTAGCTACATTTTGCGGGACGTATACCTTAAAGCCGATATTCAATGAATGACGCCAGTCCCAGTTATGCTCATGCTTATTCTTAGCGACAGCATGCACCTCGCTTCCGCTGACGTTAACCTCGAGGTCATAGTCGTCGCGAAGTCGTTTTTCTATTTCTTCTTTTGATGGGGAAGTGATACCGTTGTTGCCGGTAATGTACACTTCAACGCGTGGCTCCTGGCCCGGAGCGCCACTAACGGTAATACTGCCACCCGATGTAGTTACATAGACGTTTTTAATGCCGGAATTCAGGGCCTTGGTCATGTAAGGCGTCTTATTATCCTGCGCCGATGCAGCAATGCCCAGGCTGGCGGCAAGCGCTAATATGAAATATTTTTTCATGATCTTATTGTTGGTTTATCGTGGGTTCTTAATTAAATGTCACATTGATATTTCCGCTGGCGTGCGCATCAACTTCCGCGCCGCCGCCGTTAACACTGCCTTTCACGTGGCGTTCGTCAAACGTTCCTTTAAATCCGTTGAACTCGTGTGAATTAACACTTTCGCCGTACAGATCCAGGTCGAGCCCTTGCCTTGCAGGCAGTTCCAGGTCGATATTGCCCGAGCTGGTACCTAGCTTAAGGAATTTGCCCACCTGTTTTATTTGTGCGCGCAGGCTGCCACCGCTGGTATTGGCGCTTAAGCTGCAATTCATATCGCGCAGATCGATGCTGCCGCCGGATGATCCAGTTTCCAATTCGCCTTCGATGTTGCCTGCCTCTACTCCGCCGCCGCTGGTGTGCGCCGTAATTTCACCTTTCAAATTGCGTAATTGTATTCCGCCTCCTGACGTCATGAGCCTGATCTTACCCTTGCAGTCAGCCGCTGTAATGCCGCCGCCACTGGTGGACAGGTCGATGTCATCGCCAGAATTGGAAACCTGGATACCGCCGCCCGAAGTGCGACCATGAATCGTTCCGGTCAGATAACTCATTTCCAATCCCCCGCCGCTTGTGCTGAAATTCTCGTTACCCTTCAAATGATCGAGCTCGATACCGCCGCCGCTGGTTTTCAGATCGGTATTCACCTGCTCGGGCACGTATATTTTAAACGATATACTCATCGACTCGCTCCAGCGCATATTCATGTGCCGGTTCTTTACAATGGCCTGCAACTCGTGGTTGTTTACCGTAATACTCATATCATAGTCGTCGTTCAGGCGCTTCTCGATCTCGCCTTTGGAGAGCTCGTGGCCATGATTGTCCTGGATATAAACTTCGATGCGCGGAGCCTGTCCGCTTTCGCCGCTTACCTGGATTCCGCCAGCCGAAGTGCTTACCACTACGCTGCGGATAGCGTCGGCGGCCAGCGATTTGGTCATGTATGGTGTTTTATCGTTCTGGCCCAATGCCCAAACGCTTTGGCAAGCAACGAGAAATAATGTAAAATAGGTTTTCATGTCTTTTGTGTTGGTTTACTAATAGACAGCTATTCAAACCGATACGTTGCACGACCAGTGCACTATTTTATTCACTTCGCAAACTTTTTACTGGGTTAGTAGTAGCTGCCTTTATCGACTGAAAGCTAATCGTAACAAATGCTATAATAACCGAAATAAAAAATACGGCGACGAATACGATCGACGACAAATTGATGCGATAAGCAAAATCCTGCAGCCATTCGTGCATAGCCCACCCGGCCAATGGAATAGCTATCACATTGGCAATCAAAACCAGCACCAGGAAGTTCATTGACAGTAATAAAACTATCCTTTGAACCGATGCGCCCAACACCTTGCGTACTCCGATTTCTTTTACTCGCTTTTCGGCAGAATAAGATGCTAAACCGAATAAACCCAGACACGAAATAAAGATGGCTAAGCCCGAAAGTATCCCCACGATCTGACTTTGCTGCTGATCGGCTTTATAAACCTCATTGAAATGATCATCAAGGAACTGGTATTCGATCGGGTTATCCGGATTAACACTGCTCCATTTTGATTTGATAAATGCGAGCGCCTCGGCGGTACGGCTGCCATTGATCTTGACCGACACATTGCTGAAGCCGAATTTCCTGGCGCTGAGAATAAATAATGGCTCGATCTTGTGATGCAATGTATTGAAATTGAAGTTTTTGGCAACAGCTACGATAGTCCCTAAAGAATCGAAACCGAAGTGTTCGCCGACAAGCGAAGAAAGTGGCCTTTGGGGATGGTCTTTTAGTAATTCATGGCCAAGAGCCTCGTTGACAATATATTGCCGGGCATCTTTTGCGGTATCGCTTGAGAAATTGCTGCCGTAAAGTATTTTCATTTTATAAAGCGACAGATAGTTGGTATCAACCACAAGCAATGTAGTGCCAAGGTCCTGTTTTGGTCCGTCATGCGGTCTGAAGGTAACGCCTGTTTGGTCAAGATGGCTTCCCAAAATATCCTGCGACGCCGTGACGCCTTCTATCAATGTGCTACCCAACAAGGCATTTTTAAACTGATCATATCGTTTGTAAGTAACCCCGTCCAATTTCACATTTACTATCTGATCGCGGATGTAACCCGGGTCTTGTTTTTGCATGTAATTCAATTGCCTCAGCACAAATACCGTGGCTATCATCAGGAAAATAGCGCTGGAAAACTGTGTTACTACAAGCACGTTCCGCAACATTCCTTTGTTTTTGCCAACCTGTATCGAACCTTTCAACACCCGTACCGCCTGGAATGAAGACAAATAAATAGCAGGGTAAACGCCAGAAATGAGGCCGACGAGTATAGTGCCGCCGAAAACTGCGCCGATCACGCCAAAATTGCTAAATATATTAAGCGTAATATCCCTTTGGCTCAGGTTGTTGATATAAGGCAATGACAATTCGACCAGGACAATGGCGAAAAGCAATGAAATAAGCGAGATCATTACCGTTTCACTGAGGAATTGTGTGGCCAATTGAAACCGGTAAGCGCCGATCGACTTACGTATACCCACCTCCCTGGCACGCTCGACTGACTTTGCTGTAGAAAGATTGATAAAGTTGACGCACGCGATCACCAGCACGATGAGTGCTATAATGGCGAAAAGGTTTGTGGTTTTTTTATCAAATTTTTGAAAGTTGATGTAATCCAACCCGATATCTGCCGAACCTGCATGCACATCTTTAAATGGCAGTAAAAACAGTTTATAATATTTCCAGTCGTCGCCGTGCAGGTGGCGCTTCAGATATGCCGGAAATTTAGCCTCCATAGCGACTTGACTCGTGCCAGGTGTAAGCACAAAGTATGTATTCAGCCAATTTCCGCCCCAGTTTTTCATATCATCAGGACGAGAAACCGTACTGAACGAGAACAAAGCGTCAAACTGAAGCTGTGAATTTTTGGGGACATTGGCTAAAACACCGGTAACCACAAAGCTTGTAGTATCATTACTATAATGAGTAATGGTTTTACCGATAGGGTTCTCATCCCCGAAAAGGCTTTTAGCGGTTTCTTCGGTCAGCATGGCTGAGTGAGGTTTCAACAAGCCGGTCAGTTTGTCGCCCCTGGTTACCGGGAAATTGAATATTTTCAGAAAGCTAGAATCGACAAAATATGCCTGGGCCAGGAATATTTTCTTTTCTTTTTGGGTCATCTGGTACCGATTAGTCCAGTGTATTCGTGTAAAATCTTTAACCTCGGGGAATTCCTGGCGTATAGTCGGCCCCATCGGAAACATAGACAAAGCCACTTTTTGGGTCGCCCCCTGGCTACCTATAGTTTGTACCTCGTTCAGGCGGTAAATATGATCGGGCTGAAAACCGTCAAAGCTCTTCTCGTAAAACACGAAAAGCATGATAACGATACAGGCTGCCATGCCCACCGCCAGGCCGACAATGTTGATTGCCGAAAAAACTTTATTCTTCCACAAGTTGCGCCAGGCGACTTTGAAGTAGTTCTTTATCATAAGATCGGTTCATTAGTTCAATTTTTTTCGTCCATGGTCGATAGACCATAGTCGATAGTATTGCAAGTTGGCCATGGATTATTGACTATGATCTATGGACCTAGCTACTCGCTCCGTAAACTCGTCACCGGATTTGTCAAAGCAGCCTTTATCGACTGAAAGCTTATCGTGATAACAGCGATCGATAAAGACGCGAGTCCGGCCAATACGAAAACCCAGGCGTTTATATCCGTTTTGTAAGCAAAACCCTGCAGCCATTTATACATCATCCACCACCCTAGC
>JAFDZK010000419.1 GCA_018267005.1 Bacteroidota bacterium | reverse complement strand
CGCCAATAAGCTTTTTGCCTCGCTGAATATCGCCGGTTTAGCCATCGGCATTTGTGTTTGTATCACTTTGTTCGCGTGTGTGTCCTACGAATTGAGTTTCGACCGCATGTACAAAAACTCGAAAAATATTTACCGTGTCAATTCACAGGCATCCGCACAATACGATTACAAAGTTTGGGCTCAACTGCCCGGCGCAGCAGGGCCCGCCTTTACGCAGGATATTCCGCAGATTAAACAGGTAGCCAGGGTACTCAAACACGATTTTGGAGCTGTCGAATCCATCAAAACCGACAATAAGAACCTGAGCGAGAAAGGTCTTTACCTGGCTGACTCGGCAATTTTAAAAATATTCGACTTCACCTTCACCGAAGGAAACGCGCAAACAGCGTTCACCCATCCCAAGTCCGTCATTATTTCCGAATCAGCAAAGAAAAGGTTGTATGGCGATAAACCGGCGTTCGGTAAGACTATTTATGTTGACAACAGGGATACACTGCATGTTTCCGGCGTCTACATGGACCTGCCTGAAAACAGTACTGTCGACTTTGACATGATCCGTAATATAATGGATTCGTGGGCCGGCAAGAATGCTTATTGGGGCAATTCAAGTTACGAAACCTACGTGCTGCTGCAGCCCGGGGCGAATGTTGAACAAGTTCAAAACCAAGCTACTGCGCTTATAGCGAAGTATATACCCCAAAAAGATGACCGGTACATCACCAGTTTTATTTTCCAGCCGCTTAAAGATATACATTTGTATTCAGCCGATATAAGGGCTGGCTACTCAAGCAAGATCGGCAGCATAGGCACGGTAAAAACCCTGTTGTTCCTGTCGTTTTTAGTACTAGCGATCGCCTGCGTCAATTATATGAACCTGGCAACAGCGCGCTCACAAAAGCGTGCGAAAGGGGTGGGAGTAAATAAGGTATTGGGTGCGAATAGCCGTAATTTACTTGCGCTTTTTTATACCGAGACAGCGGTACTTTCTTTGGTGGCCATTGCTCTTGGATTTACGCTTTCATTATTGCTTCAACCATTTTTCCAAAATATAACGGGCCTCGAATTAAAACCTGAAGCTTTGATGACCCCGACTATCCTGGTAAGCTTATTGGTGACCTGGCTGGTGGTTACGATCATGGCAGGCAGTTACCCCGCGTTCTCTTTGGCTCACATTTCGCCGCTGGTTTTAATGAACAAACTGAAACTCAAACATTCCTTTGCCGATGTCTTCCGCAAATCGCTTGTCGTGTTTCAATTTGCTTCTTCTATTATCCTCATCATTTCGGTTATAGTTGTGTTGCAACAAATGAACTATATCCGGAATAAGGACCTCGGATATAATCCGAAAGGCATTGTGTCGGTGTCGATCAAATCAGCACAAAATAAACAGCAGGTTTCGTCCTTCATCAATGACTTAAAGGGCATGGCCAGTGTGGAAAGCGCCTCGCCATCGCAGTCTATTCCCGGTGATATCGAAAGCGGGAAAAGTATCAAAAAATCGCTAACCGATAAAGAAGGCTTTCCTGTGAGAACTTGCAGCACAAACGGTTCTATTATCAAAACCATGCAGTTAAAACTGCTTGCGGGAACGACAATACCCGAAACGCTTGCGGCAGGCGATACCAATTGTTACCTGCTCGTTAACGAATCGGTGGTTAAATTCCTGGGTTATAAGACACCGCAGGACGCTGTAGGGAAATATGTGGTAAGTGAAATGATGCCAAAATCCATAATTAAAGGGGTGGTAAGAGATTTTAACTATCAATCACTTAAAAATGAAGTAGGCGGTTACATCTACTATACGATGAATAAACCACACGAATGGACTACCGTATTACTCATCAGGTACAATACCAGCAACCTATCCGGCTTTATGCAGCAAGTGCAGGATAAATTCAAAGCTAATTTGCCTAATTCCAGTTTTGATTACGAGTTCCTGGACAGCCATATTCAAAACCTGTATACATCCGAAAAGCATACAGCCAGCACAGCGACAGTCTTCTCCATACTGGCGATATTCATAGCCTGCCTCGGTCTGTTCGGATTGGCTGCGTCCATCGCCGAGCAAAGGACGAAAGAAATCGGCATCCGAAAAGTCCTTGGTGCAAGCGTACCCGGCATAGCAAGACTATTGACCAGCGATTTCCTAAAGCTGGTGATCATTTCAATAGTCATAGCCTCGCCAATTGCCTGGTATATGATGAATAAATGGCTGATAGCATTCAGCTACCGGATAAATATGAACGTGTGGGCGTTTATTACGGCAGGAGCAACGGCGATCATATTTGCCTTGCTGACGATTAGTTCGCATGCGATAAAGGCGGCAATGGCGAATCCGGTGAAGAGCCTTCGTTCAGAGTGATTAGGAACGGCAAAAGCGTATGACGTACCACGTAAAACGTACAAAAAAATGATAAAGAACTACATTAAAACCGCGGTCACGAACATGGCGCGGAACAAGGTTTATACGCTGATCAACGTCTTCGGACTGAGTATCGGCCTTGCTTGCGTAATGCTTATCACGCTTTATATCAAAGATGAGCTTAGTTTTGATCGTTTTAATATAAACGGCCCGCATATTTACCGCCTGGTGATCGACGGACACAATCCTGACGGCGGAGAGATGCACCAAAGTTTTACCGGCGGTGTACAGGGGCAGACCTTTAAAGAGCAGATTCCTGGCATAGCAGCTTTATGCCGCGTGAATGGTGGCGGCGAAAGCCTGGTGCGAAAGGGTAATGATGTCATCAGTGAACCGATACTGTAT
>JAFDZK010000418.1 GCA_018267005.1 Bacteroidota bacterium | reverse complement strand
AGGTTGGCTATTTGCGCCATACCTGTAGCATCCATATCGGGTGAATAGTTGTCGGACGGCTGGTGATAATGATTAGCCGTATAATCGTCCTGCTGTTTTTGGGCCCAGCCGGCTTCGTGTGTTTTACTGATGAGGCCGGTGTTCATGTCCAGCGCAGGTACGCCTACTTTGGCAAAGTTAAAATGGTCCGACCGGTAATAACTACCCGCCCCCGGCCTGCTGTCGCCTACTACGGTTAGGCCGCCCTGGCCGGCATATTTTTCTATGTAATCGTCCAGGTCGTTCTGCCCTTTACCTGTAATAGCTACGTCTTTTGTTTCGCCGTAGTCGCCTAAGGCATCCATGTTCAGGTCGGCCAAAGTTTTGTTCAGCGGGTAGATCGGGTGCGTAGCATAATATTCCGAGCCCAGCAGCCCCTGTTCTTCACCCGTTACAGCCAGGAAGATAATAGATCGTTTGGGTTTAGGGTTTTCATCGGCAAAAGCTTTCGCCATGCTGATCAGCGATGCCGTTCCGTCTCCGTTGTCTACAGCCCCGTTGTAAATGCTGTCGCCTTTCGCATCCGGCTTGCCTATTCCGAAATGGTCCCAGTGCGCGGTATAAATAATGTATTCGTCGGGTTTGACCGTTCCTTTCAAAACGCCGATCACATTGTGCGACATCGAATACTTTAACTGGTTATGGATGGTCAGGCTAACGTTCATGTTGAGCGGTACAGCCTTAAAATCTCTTTTTCTTGCCAGGGCCCTGACATCGCCAGTGATGCCTGCGGCTGCGAATAGTTTATTTGCCGCAGCCTCAGTTATCCAGCCCTCTACTTTGCAGCGGTCCATGTGCTTGTTAGCTTGCTGCAGGTATAGCCTCGCACCGGTATTGCTGCTGCTCACCACCTGCCAGGGGTAGCTTGCCGGCTCGGTTTGATGCACGATCAGCACACCGGCCGCGCCCTGCCGCGCCGCTTCCTCGTATTTATAGGTCCAGCGGCCGTAGTAGGTCATGGTGTCGCCTTTAAATAGCTTTGGATCGCCGGACTTAAAGCCGGGATCATTTACTAAGACCACCACCGTTTTGCCTTTCACATCCAGCCCGGCATAGTCGTTCCAGTGATATTCCGGCGCTACCACGCCATAGCCGGCGAACACCAGCGGCGAGTTTTTAAGGTCGATCTCAGGCTGTTCCTGGCGTGTAAAAGCAACAAAATCGGTTCCGTTGTGCAGCGTTATTCCAATTTTACCTTTAATCTCCATCGTTTCGGAGGGTGTGCCTTTAATTTGCACCATAGGCACATCCTGGAAATAGCTTCGCTTGTCGCCCGGCTCCAGGCCGGTTTGTTTGAATTGGCGGGATATGTACCGGATGGCCCGGGTTTCACCTTCGGTGAAGGGCTTGCGGCCCATCAGCGAGTCGTTCGCTAAAACGGCGATTTGGGCTTTAATTTCACCGGCCGTTATGGGTCCTGTTTCGGTTCGATTGCGCTTACAAGCGGGCAATAGCAGGACCGCCGCGATCAGCAGCCTGTAGTTGTATTTGATGTTCATTAATTATTGGGTCAGACCCAAATGTAATGATTTCACTGTAAAATCATTTAACGCTCACTAAAGCAACTTGCGACGCTATGGCAACCCAGCGGCCATCGCGTTTTTCGTATACGTCCAGGTAACTGGTTTGAATTGTATGGGTCTGGCCGTTGGCTTTTACCACTGCGGTGGCTTTCGCGCTGACAAGGCCGATATTTCCGCGCAGCTTAACGCTCACGGTATCAACTTTTATCGACAGGTATTCCTGTTTGGGCGATAGCAGGTTTTTTAATATATCCCGTTTGCGGAAGGTAGTGCCATTAGGCGATACCAGCGCCAGGTCTTCCGCAAAGATTCTGCTCATAACGGCGGTATCACGTGTTACATACGCGCTGATCCAGTCGTAGTTAAGCTGCTTTAACTCTTCTTCGTCCGTATTCTGTCCGAAAGCACACGACGCAAGGCATGCAAAAATCAGCAATGTAAAAATCTGTTTCATAAGTGTTTGGTTTAAGAAATGGGTTTATAACCTGAAGCAAATTTACCGGGAACACTTTCACCAAGGTGTTAATTAATGTTAAACAGGAACAGGCGCAACCATAAATTTTTAACTTAGTTAACAAAATACATAAACCATGAAAAAATTACTGACCATAGCAGCGCTCAGTTTATTGAGCCTGGCAACATTCGCGCAAAACGTCGACCTGCGCCGCAAGATTGAAGTTACCGGCGTAGCCGAGCAGGAGATTACGCCGGATATAATCAACGTATCCATTTCTTTACAGGAATACAAGGATGGGCGGGATAAAGTGACCATCGACCAGTTAGAAAACCAGCTTGAAACGGCCGTTAAGCAAGCCAACATTCCCAGGGAAGACTTTACGATAAATAATGTGTCGGCATGGAACAATGCGTGGCAGAAAAAGAAAAATCCCGATTTTTTAGCAAGTAAGCAATACCTGGTCAGGTTGCATGACTTGAACAAGTTTAACCAGATCCTTAGCGGCGTCGATCCCAAAGGCATACAATCCACTAATATAGAAAGCTTCGATTATTCAAAAATGGCCGAACTGAAGCGGGAACTGAAGATACAGGCATTATTGGCCGCCAAAGAAAAGGCCACATACCTGCTGGGCAGCATCGGTGAAAAACTTGGAAGGCCCATCGATATCACCGAAACCGACAACAGCAACTACCCGATGGCAAACCAGGTATATGCCAACCGAATGACTTTTAAGTCGGCCCAGGCTGATGAAT
>JAFDZK010000417.1 GCA_018267005.1 Bacteroidota bacterium | reverse complement strand
ATTTAAAATGATCAAAATCAATTCCTCCGACCCATGCTTTGATATAGCCCGTCGTAGGGTCCATGCTCATCATGGAATTGCGCAGCAGCATCTTGGAATGGACAATGGAATCGATCGGCTTCATCACCATGGTGGTATCGCCTCTCCAGGTAAACAGGTCGACCTTTGTAGGCGTATTGAAATCCTTTTTAATTTCTTCCGGTGACATGCCCTGGGCGGTATCCGCCTTATAACGGTCGGAGCGGTGCATGCCCTCATTGATAAGCAGCTTAAAGTTCTTAATGCTTTTGTAAAGGCTGTAACCCTTCCAATGGTTATAGAACTGTGCCTGTAGCTGGCGCATATATTCGGCCTGCGCCTCTTCGGCATATTGCTGCATGGTGTAATTGATGGTAGTATATATTTTCAGGCCGTCACGGTCGAGGTCGTAAGGCGTGCCATCGGCTTTGGTAATGGATTCCTGCTGGAATATTTTTTGTACCTCGCGTTTAAGTACAGCCCTGAAATAAGGCGCCGGTCCGTCGTTGTGGGTAATGGGGTGAAAGTGAAGGCCCAATGGTTTGGCCCTGAATTCTTCCAGTTGCCCTTCGCTCAGGAAGCCCATTTTTTCCATTGCCGGCAATACCACGTTATTACGGCGCGACAGGGCGCGGTCGGGGTGATTGATCGGCGAGTAATACCCAGGCCCGTTGATCATCGCTATCAGTAACGCTGCCTGGTCCGGCGTCACCTTATCCGGTGTAGTATCGAAATAAGTGCGCGCGGCCGATTTGATGCCAAAGGTTTGGTAAGCGCCGAAATTGACGGTGTTCAGGTACATGGTAATGATTTCCTGCTTGGTGTAATGACGCTCTAACTGTACAGCGGTGATCCATTCTTTCAGCTTTTGGGTAAAACGTATAAGCTTATTATGCGAACGTTCCGAAAACAGGTTAAGCGCTAATTGCTGGGTAATGGTGCTGCCGCCCTGCCTTTTGAAAATATTAAGGAACAGGATGCTGAACATGCGCCTGAAATCGATACCTGAATGCTCATAAAACCGTTCGTCCTCCGTGGCGACCAGCGCGTGGATCACATTGGGCGATATTTCTTTATAGGTAACGCTTGAACGGTTCTCGATATAGTAGGTGCCCAATACCTGGTTGTCCGTAGTAAGGACCTCCGTCGCCTGGTTGCTCTTTGGGTTTTCCAGGTCCCGGAAAGAAGGCAGCGGGCCAAAAACGCCGAGATAAGTAACAAATATAAGCAATGCGACAAGCAGGAAGCATCCGATAAAAAACTTCCAGATATACCAGTTATAGCGCGTGATGTCCTGCTGAGAGAGTTTAACGATCATTTTACCCGGTTAAAATAATTTGACAATAGTAACTATTTCAGTAATTGTTTTGATAATAATCAATATAAGTATCCAGCATCTTTTTGCTGGTCAGCTTGTCTAAGTTCTCCTGCGTGATGAGAAAGAAACTATACTCTTCCTTCGGCACTTTCATAATGTCCGGCATCAGCGGAATGATAGCGCGCGCGTAATCCTTTACCGCCGCGAGGCTGTAAAAGCGCCCGACATAGATCAGCCGGTTGCTGTCGCCTACGCTGATCATCTGGTGCGATATAGCTCCCGGCTGGAAGTTGGCCCGGTTAAACTGGCCTATGCCAAAACGCGAAGATGCCAGGTTAGTTGTTACGTTGGCCACATTTATTACAAAATAGTAGTTGGTACTGTCGCGCATGGAAAAAACCGAAGAAACCGCCGGTTTCGGCGAAGCGACCGGCTGCTGGCCCGTGACCGGCGGATTGGACGGCAAAATATGCGTCGAAGGCTGCTCGGCAAAATTGGGATTTGCGGCCGTTGGATTAGTAACTGCCTGCCCGGCCGGCGTATTGGCAGCGGGATTGTTGGCAATCGTATTGGTCGGGACGGGTTTGGTTGCCTGCTGTTTCAAGGCCGCCGCCTGCTTGGCAGCCTCGGCCTGGCGTACTGCTTCGGCCTGGTGTTCGGCGACAATATTATTGTACCGGATAGCGGCTTGCTGCGCCTCGTCCGGCCCTACCGGCGCGACAAACGGCTCTTCGTTAGGGTCTTTGTCGGTCAGCACGAACGGCCTTACCGACATAGCGTCCTTATGAGCATCCAAGTAAGCCAGGTGTTGCTTCACCAGCGGCGTGATCAGTTTGTCATTCGGGTATTTAGCCACTATTTGCAGCAGGTCGTTTTTAAACGGGTCGTATTTTTCCAGGTGACCGGCCGAGATCGCCCGCAAATAGGCCAGTTGCGCCGACCATTTATTGTTTGGGTAACGCTGCTGCAGATCGTCGATGCTGGCAATGGCTGCCTGATAATCGGCGTTAGCGTACTGATCGTAAACCTGGTTGTACGACTCATTCAATTGGGCGTCGGCATCATTCAGCCTCGATGCGTAATTCGGGTCGATGATAATTTTGGCGAAAGGCGTATCGGCATAATTTTTCAGCAGCAGATCTTTATAGTAATCCGATTTTTGCTTGTCGATATCGCTGTACAGCCGGTACAAATTATAGTAGATGGCCGGTTTATCCTGTGTGCCGGGGAAACGGGCAAGCAGCAGTTCATAGGTAGCTATAGCCTCGGGTTTGTCGCCCATCACATCGCGGTAAAAATTGGCAATGTCAAAGTAGGCATTATAAATACGCGTATTAGATTCCGCCAGCTTTTCCGGCGTCAGTGGTATGTTCCTGGTCAGTTGCTGGCGGTAGTTGCCCGCAGTGTTGGCTCCCTTGCCCGGCACGTTCTGATCCGCCGGGGCGTC
>JAFDZK010000416.1 GCA_018267005.1 Bacteroidota bacterium | reverse complement strand
GGATCGCCGGCGCCCGATGCCAGCGGGTGGCTCACAGGCAGCCTGGTAAGCGTTTCAACAACCGCTGGTATGAGCGACAAGAAAAGCGTTGTAGACATGATGATAACCTGCACGTAATTCGCAGCCTTTCTGAATATTTTTTTCGCAAAAATTCCCAACGGCAGTAATACAAGAATAAGGATCGCATCGTAATGCCCGGGAGTAAAGTGCCCGGTTTTCATAATAGGCAAGCCGGTCAGGCAGGTGACTATCGTAAGCCAGACATATATTTTGCCCCATTTGCCGGCCGGGTCGATCTTGCCTGCACGATTAAGACAAAAAAATGCGACGAGCACAGCGATTATGCTGATGGCCGTATGGATGATTCCGAGTATTGAAAGGTGATTGGGCATGGACTTAGCTGTAAGATGAAACGTGCTGATTTTTCCCTAATATACTGATAAGATCGTGCTGCTGCGAATTATTCAATCCATCTGTCTGCAATAACTTATTTATTTTCGTGAATAAGGCCAACATTAATATATTAGCGAACTGCTACAATAACAGAAAATGCAATTAAGAAAGGTTCAGAAATATATCCTGGAAAAACTTAGAAACGAACTGCCGGAAAACCTTACCTATCATAACGCCGATCATACATTGGATGTATTTAATGCCGCCGAAAGTATTGCAAACGCTGAAAATGTACCCATTTATGAAAAGAAGCTTTTGTTGACAGCAGCTTTATTCCATGATTCGGGATTTCTGAAAGGACGGGATGAACATGAACAGGAGTCGTGCCGTATAGCACGCAGGTACCTTCCCGGCTATAATTATAGCGAAGATCAGATAGACCTCATATGCGGCATGATCATTGCCACCCGGATTCCCCAATCGCCCCAAACAAGGCTTGGAGAAATATTGTGCGACGCCGACCTCGATTATCTTGGCCGTGATGATTTTTTTGTTTTGAGCGGGAAGCTTTTCAGGGAGTTATGCGCTGAAGGGCTGATCAGCGACGAGAATGCCTGGAACCTTGAGCAGGAAAGGTTCATGGAGAACCACAGCTATTACACGGAAACATCAGGAAAATTGAGGCAGGGGAAAAAGGAAGAATATATTAATTTAGTGAAATCAAAAATTCTGAATGGCAGCTAATCACAATTCGATCGTTGCGTCTATAAAAGATGCGGCTTATGTCATTGCGGGTATTTTAACCTGCGGATTTGCGCTAAAAAGTTTCCTGGTGCCTAACGCTTTTTTTGATGGCGGCGTAACCGGTATTTCGTTGCTGATACACGAGTTGTATCATATCAACATCGCGTATGTGATCATATCGGCAAATATACCGTTTATCATTATGGGCATTTTCCAGGTAAACAGCCGTTTTGCATGGAAAACCATGGCGGCCATAATCGGTGTAGGCATTTGCCTCCAGTTTATCAACTACCCGGTGGTAACTTCAGATAAATTGTTAGTGAGCATTTTCGGAGGCGTATTTATGGGTACGGGTGTCGGGTTGGCTATACGCGGCGGATGCGCGCTGGATGGCATCGAAGTTTTGGCATTATATACCCTGAAAAGGAGCAGCTTTACCATAAGCGAGATCATACTCGGTATTAATATCATCATATTTTCTATTGCAGCCATTAAGCTGGGATTGCCAACCGCGCTTTATTCGATCATGACCTATTATGCCGCATCCCGCACGATCACGTTCGTCATCGAAGGCCTGGAGGAATATACCGGTTTTACGATCATTTCAGGTCGCAGCGAAGAGATTAAGCGGAAACTGGTGCTGGAAATGGGCCGGGGTATCACCGTTTATAAAGGCGAGCGGGGCTTTCTTAAGGAGAGTTTTGATGTAAGCCACCCGGTCGACATTATATTTACGGTCGTTACCCGTCTTGAAGTCAGAAGACTGAAGAATATTGTGTATGAGATAGACCCTAAAGCTTTTATGTTTACCGGAACCATAAAGGAGGCGGCAGGCGGCGTGCTAAAAAAACATGCCAGCAGGCAGCATTAAAAAGAAATAGCCGGGTTACTCCAGCACCTCGTATATCATCACCGGCTTTTCCTTGTTCTTAAGAGTGGCTTCTCCGATCTTGCCGCAACGGAACGATTCTTTCACTTTGTTGTACACTTCTTCGGAAATAATGATCTGCCCGGGCTTAGCCACCGACTGAAGCCGCTGGGCAACGTTTACCACGTCGCCGATAACCGTATAATCCAGACGTTTAAGTGACGCCGAACCGATATTGCCCGACACCATCTCACCTGAATTGATGCCGATCGATACTTCGGCCTTAAATTCTTTATCTCCCGCAGGTATCGGATCAAGCGCCGCTAATTGCGATTTAATGGCCAGCGCCGTATCAATGGCGCGATCGAGGTGATAGTCGCCGCGGTAAACCGCCATTACGGCATCCCCCATGAATTTATCTACATGCCCGCCCTGGGCGATCACTTCTTTTACGATCTTATCAAAAATGCCGTTAAGCAGGTTGATCACGATGTTGGCGGGTACTTTTTCAGAAAACGCCGTAAAGCCGCAAACATCGACGAACATCGCGGTAGCGTCCATCATTTCGTTTTTAAGCAGGCTGTTCTCGAACTCCTTGTGCGACATGAAGTTCAGTACGTTATCATCCACATACATCTTCAGTATATTGTTTTCCTTGATCGCCTGCATGGTCTCGTGCAGTTGCTTTACGTAATTGATGGTTTTTTCCATCGTCAGGTCCAGGTCGTCAAAATCCACCGGTTTGCACACAAAATCGAAGGCGCCGCGATTCATCGCGGTGCGTAT
>JAFDZK010000415.1 GCA_018267005.1 Bacteroidota bacterium | reverse complement strand
TGTTCCTGTGGCGCCGTAGATCAATGCTATACCGAATAGCAGAAACCCTGTCGAGAACGCCCCCATGAGGAAGTATTTTAATGACGCTTCGTTGGATGCGAAGTCGTTTTTTCGAATACCCGCCAGGATGTATAGGCTCACCGACATGATCTCCAGCCCTACAAACAGCATCGTCAGATTGTAATAGGAAACCATGACGATAATGCCCGCCAATGAGAAAAGGATGATCGCATAATATTCAGCCACATGGCGGCTGATCTTTTCAAAATATTCTTTTGAAAGTAATATGATCAGGATAGTAGAAAGAATAGTAATGGCCGAAAATGCAATGGAAAAATTATTAAACAGCATCATGCCATGATAAATAGGGCCGGCGGTTTCATTCCAATGCACGACAGCTAAACCCAATGCAGCAAGTAAGCCAACAACGGTAACCGGAAGCAATGCACCCTTTGCCTTGAATAAACCCAGGTACAGCAGTAAAATGGGCAGAACAGATAGTAATATTAAGGTGTTCATGACTACTTGGGCAATTTGTTCAAAACAAGATTATTTAAATTGCTAACGGCCGCATCTGACAGGTGCAGAATGGGTTGCGGATAAACACCGATAGCGATGATGAGCACACAAATGATACCCAGCACCAGGTATTCGGTACCGCTTATATCTTTAAATGTCACGGTAAGCGCATTCGTCTCGCCGTGCATAACATTTTTATAGCTGCGGAGCATATATACCGCGCCGAATATCATGGTCAACCCGGCCAAAGCCGCAAAAATGACATTGTATTGGTAAACGGCATTCAGCAATAAAAACTCGCCTATAAAACCGTTGGTTAAGGGCAAAGCCACCGTTCCTAATACGATGATGAGAAAAGCGACCGCAAATTTTGGCGCGACCTTCGCTATACCGCCGAGCCGGCTTATTTCGCGCGTACCCATACGGGTGCCGATGATATCCCAAATAAAGAAAAGCCCTACCACATTGATACCGTGATTGAGCATTTGTATCAACGCGCCCTGCAGACCCTGATTTGTCCAAACATAACGGCCGTTGGGCGTCATAAAGGTGAACAGCGCTGCAGCGATCAATCCCACGTGAGCCAGCGATGAATAGGCCACCAGGCGTTTGCCATCCTTTTGCGTGAAAGCGATAATGGAACTGTAAACTATTCCTATCGTCGATAGCACCAAAGCCATAAATCCCCACTCCTTAACCCCAAGCGGCGCTATAGGGATCAGCAGCCTGATCACGCCGTAAATACCCATCTTGAGCATAATACCCGACATCAGCATCGTACCCGCCGACGGAGCCTCGGTATATGTATCCGGCTGCCAGGTATGGAACGGGAATATCGGCATCTTCACCGCAAATGCAAGAAAAAAGCCCCAGAATACCCAGCTTTGATGACGGGCATCAAGATTGAGATTATAAAAGCCGTGTATGTCGTACGTTTTCGACGGGGTTTGCATGTACAGGTAGATAATAACCAACAGCATGAACAGCGAGCCCGCAAACGTATAAATGAAGAATTTGATATTTACCCTGATCCGGTTCTCACCACCCCACATGGCATTGATAAAATAGATCGGTATTAACGCGGCTTCCCAACCCACGTAGAATAAAAACCCATCGAGGGCGGTGAACACAGTCATCAGCCCGGCCTGCATAAAGAGGATCAATGCATAAAACCGGCCGGCGTTTTGGTATTCATGCTTGTAAGTCGTCAGGATGATCAGCGGAACAAGCAGCGTCGTAAGCAGCACCAGGATAATGTTAATTCCATCGATGCCTGCTATAAAATAAATACCTGCCCTGGGTATCCACGGTGCGATAACAGTAAACTGGGTGGAGCTGTCAGGAACAAAGCGGCTCAGGAATATACCGGCAATTGCGAGTTCGGCTATTGAAAAAAGCAATGCCACATGTTTGGCAACGGCTTTACCCATAAATAAAACAACAAGTGCTGCTACAACCGGTAAAAAAATTAAAATGCTAACTGTCATTTTTTAATCGTATACGCTTATTGTTATATCCTAACCAAACTATAAATCAATGCTGCAATGATACCTATCACCATCATGAATATGTAAAAGCCTACGCTTCCGGCCTGTAGCAGGCGAAAGCTTTTGCTCGCTCCTACGGTTATTTTCCCCAAGCCATTCACAAAACCATCAATCGCCAGCAAGTCGACAACCTTATAAAAGAATACGGACAAAGCATCCAGCGGCTTGCGGATAAGCCAGTCGTATATCTCATCAATATAAAACTTATGATAGGATAAGCTGGCCAGGGCCGGGCGGTCTTCTCCGTCCTTAACTGGTACATGCCCGTTCTTCACATAGCGCACATAGGCGTAGATCAACGCCAACACAGCGCCAGCGACCGAGGCAACCATAAGTATTATTTCTGTCGACGCCACCGAGCTGGTATGAGGAAGCAACTTGGCCGAAGGTTCAAAAACCGGGGCAAGGAAGTGCTCGAGCCAGTGGTGACCGCCCAAAGTTTCCGGGACACCGATAAAGCCCCCGATTATAGAAAGTATCGCTAAAACGATCAGTGGTATGGTCATGGTCGGAGGCGATTCATGCAGATGGTGCTCCTGTTCAGGCGTTCCGCGAAACTTACCGTAAAAGGTAAGGTAAAGCATACGGAACATATAGAACGAGGTGAACATAGCTGTGACAACTCCTATCACATACATCGTGGTGCTATGAACGAAGGCCTGAGCCAATATCTCATCTTTGGAAAAGAAACCTGCAAAAGGCGGTATACCCGATATAGCCAGCGTACCCAC
>JAFDZK010000414.1 GCA_018267005.1 Bacteroidota bacterium | reverse complement strand
GTACCTACTTCCAGCGCCACACGGGTTACTTCCGATGCGAACGAGTTCAACTGGTCCACCATGGTATTAATGGTCTTTTTAAGCTCGAGCATCTCTCCCTTCACGTCCACAGTGATCTTCTTGGACAAGTCACCATTGGCAACCGCCGTTGTTACACCGGCTATATTACGCACCTGCGAGGTGAGGTTACCGGCCATGCGGTTTACAGAGTCAGTCAAGTCCTTCCAGGTACCTGCAACGCCCGGCACTTTCGCCTGTCCGCCCAGCTTACCCTCAGTACCTACTTCCAGCGCCACACGGGTTACTTCGGATGAGAACGAGTTCAGCTGGTCCACCATGGTATTGATAGTGTTTTTTAGCTCCAATATCTCACCCTTGGCTTCCACGGTAATCTTACGGGAAAGGTCACCTTTTGCTACGGCCGTGGTCACCGCGGCTACGTTACGCACCTGATCGGTCAGGTTACCGGCCATCTGGTTTACCGAATCGGTCAATTCCGCCCATACACCGGCTACGCCTTTGATCTTGGCCTGCTCACCCAGCTTTCCTTCCGAACCTACCTGCCTTGCAACGCGCGTTACCTCCATCGAGAATAACCGGAGTTTTGAAAGCATCTGGTTCGATTCTTTGGCGATACGCAAAAATTCGCCTTTAAGCGGGTGTCCACTGATCTCGAGCGGTATCTGCTTGGACAAATCCCCATTAGCCACAGAGTTGATCATCCCGGCGATCTCGAGCGTTGGCGACGTCAGATCGGATATCAGGTTATTGAGTGATGATACGCCTGCGGCCCAATCGCCCCTGGCGTCTGCCAGTTCTATACGCTTGGCTAAGTCTCCTTTTTTGCCGATCGTCTTTTCAGCCTGCGATATTTCAGCGACAAGCCGTTCGTTCATGTCGATGATATCGTTAAGTACTTCGCATATGCGGCCATTTATACCTGCCTGCCTGACGGGCATACGTGTGTTTAGCCTGCCGTTTTTAACAAGGGACAGCACCCGTAACAACTCTTTCAGATCAAGCGGATCGCCGTCCTGCTCCCGTGAAACCTCGGTTTCTTCCAAAAGTTCATCTAAGATCGTGTCTTTCATTGAGCTCAGTTTTTTCTTTGTTGATGATATCGATTGCTGTGTTTTCAAGTGGTATGTCCTGTGTTACTACAGGTAGTTTAACATAAAAAATACTTCCTTTGCCCAGTTCGCTTTCGGCCCATATATCTCCCTCGTGCTTTTCTATGATCTGGCGCGAAATATAAAGACCTATACCTAAACCGGGCATATGCCGGTTGAATTCATCGACCCGGTAAAAACGGGTAAATATTTCATTCAGCTTATTTGCGGGAATACCTATCCCAAAATCTATGACGCGGATATAGACGTGATTATTGCGATGCTCCTGGGAAACAATTATCTCGTTGGAATCTCCAGAGTATTTCACCGCATTGGTAAGCAGGTTAATAAATACCTGTTCAATGCGCTCCGGATTACCATAAATCAAAGTCGGTTTATCCCTGGCAAAAACTTTTATCCGGTGAGTTTGCTGCGTATATTGAACAAGCTCCGTTGTTTCCCTTAATACCTTGTTGATATCAAATATCTCTTTGGAAAGATGAAGTTTGCCGGCCTCGATCTTCGACACGTCGAGCAAATCTGCTACAAGTTGAGTTAAACGTTGTACCTGCTGCCGTGCTTTATGTATAAATTTCCGGGAGCTTTCCTCATGGGTCACCTTATCCAGAATTTGCAGGTAACCCGCAATGCTGGTAAGCGGCGTTTTCAGCTCGTGGCTGGTCAGGCTGAGAAACTCGCTTTTTTGCTGTTCCGCTTTTTTCCTGTCGCTGATGTCACGAGCGATCTTCGAAGCGCCGATAATAAAGCCATTTTTATCTATTACCGGAGAAACGCAAATGGAAAGCGGTATCTTCAAGCCGGCCTTTGTTATGCGGACTGTTTCAAAATGGTCGACTTTTTTCCCGGCGACGATTTCCCCGATAATGTAGTCTTCCTCTGCCAGTCGTTCGGAGGGGATGATCATCGAAATATGCCTGCCTATCGCTTCCTCTTCGCTATATCCGAACAATCTTTCCGCCGCCCTATTCCAACTCGTTATTATTCCTTGTAAAGTTTTGCTGACGATAGCGTCATCGGACGTATCGACTATGGTTGCAAGCATGGCTTGCTTTTCTTCGTTCTGTATGGTTTCAGTGATATCGACCAACGTATTGATGGCGCCGGTAAACTCACCCGCCTCATCAAATACCGGAACCGGATTCGTTTGTACACGCCGTTTACTTCCGTCAGGACGCTGAATAATTACCTGCCCCCCGTTAACGGGTATCTTTTCCGCCAGGCAGCGGGCCATAGGGCAATGGTCAGACGTCAGGGCTTTTCCGTCAGCATCGAATACTTTCCAGGCGCCTCCGTATTTTGACTCGCCCGGCTTAGGTTCCATGCCCCAAAGCTCAAGTGCCGCCTTATTATAGGAGACAACAAAGCCTTGCGTATCGCATTTGTATACGGGTATAGGCAATTGATCAAGCACGACACCAGTTTTTAATCCTGGGCTAATCAAGTTAAACATCTGTTAGGAATACTAAAGGTTATCGGCAGAAGCTAAGTGCATAACATTTCCTATTGTTATTTGTTTTTATTTTTCTTTTTCTGCCGGCCCTATCCACACCATATCGGTGTTAAACCCATTGAACCAGTTTTAAATTCTGGCACGACTTATAGGCACTTCCAGTTAGGGGTCGGCAATAAAAAAGGGATCGGCAATTATTCAACGCAGTATCGGAACATTCACT
>JAFDZK010000413.1 GCA_018267005.1 Bacteroidota bacterium | reverse complement strand
CAAAGAACAAATGATTGCCGACTGGCAGCGCGCCAAGGCTTACACCAAAGCTTATTTAGACGCTATGCCCGAGGACGGCTATACCACGGTTAAACCGACGCCCGAGATGCGGAGTTTTGCCGGGCAGATGCTGCATATAGCCGACGGAAATTATTTCCTTATCGGCTCGATAACCGGCAAAGCGGGGCCATTGAAGGGATCGGCCGAAAAGCTTATCACTCCAAACAAGGCCGACGTAACCAAAGCTGTGATGGATAGCTACGATTATGTCATTAACCTGCTGCAAACGCTTACGCCGGAAGAAATGGAACAAAAAGGCAAAGTGGAGGGCGCGGAGATTACTGCCGCTGTAGCTTTTAGTAAGGCTTTCGAACACCAGACCCACCATCGCGGCCAAACGGTTGCGTATTTGCGTTTAAAAGGTGTTACGCCACCAGGAGAAATGTTATTCTGAAATAAATAACATTCGCTAAAACGAAAAATGCTCCCTGGTTAACCGGGGAGCATTTTTGCTTATGTTAGTTTTTTATTAATGGATCATCAATTCATCCACGTCAGCCGTATGATTTAACAAACCATCTTTAAACACATGGCGTGGTTCGTCGGTAAAGGGCGAACTTTTGGTAAACAGGCCCAGCAAGAATATCAGCCCGCCAAATAGTACCTGCGGCCACATTACGTCGTGGTAAAAGCCATACACGAACGGCGACCCCAGCAGGAATAGCCCGCCTAATACATCCAGGAAACAATGCATGGAAACCGGAAATACTTTGATAAAGCCCCATTCGTGGTTGCTGAAAACAACCATCAGGAATTGCAGCCAGCCGTATATGATGGGCATCAGCAACGCTGCGCCGTGCAGGTTGTCAAATCCAAACAGCCAGGGCGATGTGAGCATACCTATTGCTACTACCCAATTGAAGAATCCGTAGACTTTTGTTGATATAAAGGGTTTCATTGTCGAAGTATTTGCGCCGCTAAATTAAGTTTTATTCCGAATGTTTACAAAACAATCGCAAGAGCTTTTAATAAAAACCACGTAAGCGGTAAACGGTTTATAAAAATCAGCCAGCGGCTTTTTTTGCGACCATTTTTGATGCAATAAATGAGAATAGGCCGAGAATCAACCCAAAAACTATCCCAAACAAAGGCCCGAATATCAGCATCTCCAGGCGCGGATGTGTGGGCAGCAAAGGATGCTGCTGTGACATTTTGGCCATGTTCGGATGGTTGGCTATGTAGCCGTCGTAAAAGATGATATGCGCGGCTGTGATCCAGATGCAATTGAACAGGCTTACCACGAAGCCGTTCAGAAAATATTTTTCATTACAAACTTTCGCAATAACATAAGCGCAGAATATAAAAATGGCCAGCCAAAATACGGGTTCGATCATTTCCGGGATCAGCCAAACGGTGGCAAAAGCCATGATCAGGCCAAAGACCGATAATTGAAAATCAAGTTTCCAGTTCATGTGATGAGGGTTTTTATATAAAGATATAAAAACCTGGTATTTAAACTTACTTATGCGTCGGCGCCGTAGCCTGGGCAGAGGTCTTAGCTTTGGTTTTGATCAGCACCACGCCATTCAATGCCTTCCGGCCAAAAAACTTCACCAGATAGTCTTCGGGTGTCAACTGCCGGAAAATGCGGATGCTTTCGATATCCGCCGGATTGATAGCTTCGATATCGTCGATGGCTTTACCGTCGAGCACATATAACGC
This sequence comes from Bacteroidota bacterium, assembly GCA_018267005.1. Classification (GTDB taxonomy): domain Bacteria; phylum Bacteroidota; class Bacteroidia; order Sphingobacteriales; family Sphingobacteriaceae; genus Mucilaginibacter. The sequence goes on along the minus strand of JAFDZK010000413.1, from coordinate 1,105 downwards.
GTTTGACGGAAACGATGAGTTATCCAGTAAAACCATTCGCGAATTACGCGAAGTGTCAGGGATAATCGTCGTTTTAGCCGGAAGAGGCCTGGGTTCGGGCTTATGAGTTATCGTATCGTCAAAGCTTTTGAGTTTGACGAGATTAAAAGTTATAGGAAGTGTGTACCGTACCCTCACGGTTTCGCCATTCTGGTAACCGGGCTCCCACTTGGGTGAAAGCTTTAATACCCTGATAGCTTCGTCTGCGGCGCCGCAGCCAATGTCTTTCACCGCCTTGATATCAGAAAGCGAGCCGTCCTTTTCAACCATGAGGCTGATGATGACTTTCCCCTGTACATCATGGCTTAGCATACTGGGGGAATATTGCAGGTTCGCTTTCAGGAACTTATAAAATTCAGCCATCCCGCCTTTAAACTCCGGCTCCTGCTCCACAATGGTGAAAACTGTTTCATCGTCCTTGCTGCTTTTTTTCGGGTTGCCGGCGGCTTCGATTACAACAGGAGTATTATCGGGCTGGGCATTGGCGATGTCTACCGGGGTGCCGGATGCTTTCCTGGCTTGCGGCGAAGGTATTGCTTGAACCGGGTCGGCAGATGAAACCAGGTTAGCAGGCGATAGTAAAACCTCTTCAGCCTTTTTGCTGATCAGGTTGGCGGCTTTACTGTGGCTTATTGTCGCCGCCGAAAGTATCAGCATGCACACAAAAAGCGGCACCGAGAGCCCATATTTTAGTAAGGCCGTATACCTCGATCTGCTCTTTTGAAGCATCATGATACGTCTTTTCAGCAAGCTTTGGTTGAAGAACGGATTGACGAGATTATGCGCCGGAGCTTTGAACGTTTGGCTAAGCAGCAGCAGCGCATATTCGGCCTTGTCCGTGCCATCGGACGTTGCCTGCTTGTCGGCTATAAATTCGTGTATATGCTTGATCGCCAGCCGGTAGAAATAAACAATGGGGTTGAACCAATTGATGACGGCAATGACCTCGATCAGGATGATATCGGCCGAATGCCATTGCCGTGCATGGGCCTGTTCATGTGCGACTATTATTTTTTGATTGTCGGCAGTATTGGATCCAAGGCGGATAGCTTTAAAAAAAGAGAAA
>JAFDZK010000412.1 GCA_018267005.1 Bacteroidota bacterium | reverse complement strand
CAATGCAATGATATTTTCAAAAAAGTTCGTTTTCATGTTTTTGATTATTGGTTATTGGCTAATTTGTTTAATCGTGTAGCTGATTTGCCGTCTGATGTAAAGAGGTAGTCATTTGCTTCAATGCTCCCGGCTATCGCTTCATCACCTGTTTGGTATTCGTATTCCCGCTCCAATGATTTGTAGAGGTATCGATTTAAGGTTTGAGCGATACCGTCAAGCCATTTTTCCAATTCATCCAGTTCGCCATAAATCATATCGTGATTTTTGCCTGTTTCAGAAACCGGGTAAACGCCAAGGTCAATGACTATCCCATAGCCACGCTGTCGGCTGATGATACGGGCATTGATTTCGATTTTCTTTTTTTGAATTAGGGTGAGTACTCGCCTGTCAATGCCTGGGACTGAAAATTGAAATTCAACATTAGGCGCATAGTCTTTCCAAGCTGAAACCGCGATGGCATTTATCAATGCCAACAGGTCAACATCAGCATCAAAACAGCTCCCATCTCCTTGTGAATAAAAGCCTTGAAAGTGAATGGATTTATTATCGACGGTTATCCCTAAACAGGTGCAGATGCTTTCAAAGTCATTATAGCTAAACTCCCACCAATCGAACATCACGTTCAGGTCTTGAAATTCCTGAAGCGCGTTTTGCTTTCCTTTTTCATCCAGTTCATCGAATGAGTAAAGGTTGAGTTGTATCGTTTTCATCTCTTGTGCTTAAAGAAATAACAGCAGGTTTTCAGCTTCTTTCCGATTTTCGGGTGAATAGGGGCGACATTGTTCAGCCATGTTCAGCAATATGGCATGGTAAATAATTTTAGCCAGTCGGTAGTCCGTCATGGGGTCGCTTTCCAAATTTAGTGCGCCACTTTGCAAAGCCTTTTCAAATAGCCTTTCAATTTCTTCTATTGGCGGGTACTGTGCCAGTAACTCGCTGAACCTTGCTTTCAATTCGTCCCTTTTCATTTCCCCTGCCATTAATTGAATTGCTTACTTGGTTCCAATCCCTTATTCGCGTTATTGCTTCGCCTTGAAGTTGAACTTGAAGCAGACGGCTTGCTTTCGTTGCTTTTTGCCGATGCGGTCAACAGGGTCAGTTCATTAACATGAAAGTTTAGCCCTGCCCGCAAATTGCCATCCTTATCAAGCCACGCCGAGGCGCTCATGTGACCCGATAATTGAACGATAACCCCTTTGGTGATGTACGGGGCTACTTTAGTCGTGCGCCAATACGAGCAATCGACATAGGTTGTATCTTCCACTTGTTCTCCATTTGAGGTGTACCTGCGGTTGATTGCGATACTGAAATTGACCACCTCTTTTTCATTGTTTGTTTTTTTGACATTGGCATTTGCTACCACGCGTCCTGTAATTTCCATTTGTTTAATTTTTTAATGAACATGTTTTTTTCGCCGGTCCAATTCGCACTATCGCTCTTTTGGCCTTTGTAAACGCAGAATAAAAGGGAGCCGGGGCGGGACGACAAGGCTGACGCAAAAAATACGACCCGGAGCGCAGCGCAGGGTGGAGATTTTTTAAGCGGCACTTGCATGGCCTTGGCGGCACGAACCGGGTTTACCTTTGCGTGATTCAAAGGCCAAAAGATGCGATAGTGTTAAAGCACGCTTTTCCCCGGGCATAACGAAGTCTTGCCTTACAATCCGAACCAGGACAGGGTGGCGCACAGCTGCAATACCGGTTACCATTACCGGTCGGAGCAGCGGGGAGAAAACCTGTCTACATAGTGAGCGAAGTATTCCCGTTAGCGATTGGCAGCGGTATCCTTTTCGCATGGCCGAAAAGATAAAGCAGAAAGCGCGGCCCCGATCTGATCGGGGAAACGGCCGGAAAATGATCTAACCGGAAGCTTTGATTATTACCCGCCCATACCAAACGATGCTCATCATTTTGGCACTATCGGCTACGCTTTTGACCCAGCTTTTTTCTTTATTTAATCGCGCCGGGCTTCGGGCGATCCAAAATCCGGTGGCACCTGCTTCGACAACCTGCTTCAATATTGCCGGAAGATCCGGGTAGCTAAATTCATTGCGCTTCAATTCTGCTATGGCTAATAATTCCTTACGTTGATTGATCAGCACTAAAAGAAAAAGCTGTTCTGCGGTTTTCTTAAAGTATGGGCCTAGCGCTGCCACCAAGTCTTTTTCGTCATTGATGACGATCATGCCCTTTTCATGAACATTTCGCCTTTCACCCAATTCGAGCGCAGCTATTAAGATCAATGCTTTGGCCGGGCCGATACCTTTGATCTTGCAGAAGTCATTGTAAGTTAACCGGGCAAGGATTGAAATATCGTTTCCTACGCTTTCGGCCAGTTGATTGCATAAAGTCAGGATCGGGTGACCTGGTACTCCCCGGCCTAAAAGAACGGCCAATAATTCGGCGTTGGTCAAAGCGGCTGTGCCTTTAGTCATTAGTTTTTCGCGGGGACGGTCGGCTTTGCTTAAGTCCCGGATTTCTATAATGTCTTCCATGACTTAATGAATTTGGTGCGGCATTTGACTGTGACTGTACCGGGTCAGGACCATGCTGAGGGCTTCGACCAGGAAGGGGATTTCGTCCTCAAAGAAGATGACCTGGGTGCGTTTATAGGTCTTCGTTTCCTTTGTGGCGTCCCTGCGGGTGATGCGCAAATAGTGTTTGTTGTTGCGGGCCTGTTTGATGTCAAAGTAGTAACTACGCTGGTTATCCCCGAAACTTTCATAGTCGAGGATGTTGTCGAATTTTGGATTTTGTGCCATTGCTGCAATTTTTTGTCGGCTCAAAATTGACCGGCAACACGGAAAATTCTTTACTTTTATCCGTGTATAAACGTCTCTAAACGTTTAGCT
>JAFDZK010000411.1 GCA_018267005.1 Bacteroidota bacterium | reverse complement strand
TTATTAAAATCACCTGTTATCAGTTGCTCGCCGCCCGGCACATTCCTGAGAGCTTTTTTGGTGAACGAATGATCCGGTCGCTGTTGCAGCAAATACAAGCCGCCAAACTCGTGCCCAAAACCGCAAACGACGTAATCCGTCAACCCGTCCTTGTTAAAGTCGGCCGCTACGGTTTGCACGGCGCGTGGCAGGCTGTCGCCCAATACCTGCTGGTCTTTGTTCACAGCCTTACTGTCAAGCTCAAGCTTTACCACCTGCCCTTTTACAACATCTCTCGGCGGCAAAAATCCGATACAGGTTACCACAGCTTCATTTTTGCCGCTATCCTTTGAAAATATAGCCCCTGTAACAGGCGACGTCATCTTTCGTACCAGCGTGGGATGTAATTGTTCATCCCAGCGATAAAAATTATTACCGGCGTCGCCGCTGTAAAAGTGCCCGTCGTAAGGATTATAGGCCAGCAAGGTGGTCATGGCGATTGGAGCCTTATCTTCCTGCCTGGGATTTAAAAGGCTGAATATCGCCCAATCACTCTTAGCGGCTACCTTAGGCTTGGGTATGACGAGTTGTTTGGGAGAAATTTGTGCATAATAATTTACGATCTTTTGCCAATCGGAAATGCTTAAAGACGACCCCTGATCGATAAAATACTGCCCCATATAACTTTTTACGCCCAGGCGCAAGGCCATTGCAGGTAACACACCCCTCACCCAGCTCGCGCTATCTATCAATGCCGGGTCGGGCCATTGATGGCAGCTAATACAGTACTTCTGGGAAAGAGCCTTGCCATCGGTAAGATCATCCCGGTTCGTATTTTTTTGCTGACAACCTGCCGAGCAAATTATTAACGCAACAAAAATGCATATGACCGAAAAATATAGTTGGTTACGTGACGGTTTTAGCTCCTTTAACATTTACACAGGCAAAACAGGTGATGATTGAAAGAATTAAACAGGCATTAGATTACGACAAATAAACTCATTTTATGCGCTTGTGGTATATAAATGCACGTATCGGATTGTAATAATCGTGATACCGGCAAGCATAGAAATTATTAATACCTACGTTAATTCGTATACCCGCGGTTGCCGGCGACAATATAAAATTGAATTTGACTTGCCATTTGCAAATCAATGTTTTTGATCACGCTAATGAAAATGAAAAAGACGAAAAGGCGATAATCATAGACGAGCGCCTGTTTTTACCCAATAAAAAACGGGCTGCAATCGAAAAAATCGATTGCAGCCCGTTCCATGCGTTAAACCAGTATTATTTACGGGTATGATTTTCTAAAATTATAAAAGGCAATGTCGTGTCCCACGCCGGTTTAAAGCCCGGCTGAAACAGGAATCCCTTGGAATAATTGCCCAGGATAATATCAGGCTTACCATCGTGGTTTACATCGGCCACGGCCATATCAAACCAGCGGCCGTATTTTTCTACGGGAACCGAATAGGGCTTAAAGCCTCCTTGGCCCTCATGCTTGAAATACACGAAGCTTTCGCCCGGATTGTGCTGCATATCGGCGAAAAAAGCGGACGTAACTATATCAAGCCTGCCATCGCCGTTCATGTCGGCGACAATCGCCTTCGTACATCCGTTTATCGGGTAGAACCAGGTTTGCTTAAAATTCCAGTCGCCCTGGTTAGTGAAGATATATAACCCATGGTAGGGTTTCAATATCCGCGAATCATAATAATTGTAGCCGCAGGTGTAAACAATATCCGGCTTTCCGTCGCCGTTCATGTCGGCCAGTTGAAAGCTGCTCGAACCGTAAGTGGCAGGGAACGTAATTAGGTTTCTCTGTGTAAATCCGCCTTTCTTATCATTCAAAAACATCCACACACCTTCGTCGCGCGTTCTGAAAAGCACCATTATATCCAGCCAGCCATCGTGGTTAAAATCGCCAGTAATAGCCTGTACCGCGCCTGGTTTATTAGAGATATTGCTTTGCGTATAACTATGATCCGCATTTTGTTTTAAAAGATAAACGCCACCGGCGAGATGTCCCTGGGCACAGATCACCAGGTCGGTCAGGCCATCCTTATTAAAATCACCTGTTATAGTTTGCACCGGCCTCGACAAGTCGGTCGCAACAGGCTTTGGGCTGGCGGAAAATCCGGAATCCGGCACAACGCTTACTACCCGGCCGTCGGGGAAGTCCATAGGCATCAACTGCCCGATACAGGTTACCAGCAATTGCTTATCGCCCTTTACAGTTTTGGACAAATTGACGCCTACGCCCGCGCTTGGGAGATCGGCAATCTCCTTCTTAACCAGGTTTCCATCCCATTGGGATAACTTTTCGGTTTCTACGTCGGCGGAATATAATTTTTGTGATGCCGAATCGACAGCCACCATAGTTGTAAAAGCCGTGCGGCCGGGTGCAGGTTTCCTTAATGTAAAACCGGCCCAATCGCGTATCAACGGCATCGGAGGTTTTGCCGCTAACAGGCTATCGGGAGCTTTTTTGTAGTAATAGGTATAAATGGACTGCCATTCAAGCATGGAGATCCCGGCGCTGTCAATCTTTTTTTTGAAAACCTCCATACCGTCGGTTGAAAGTCCGAGGTAGCGGGCCATTCTCGGCAGCGTATGGAATTTCCAAACCGTCTTTGTCAGCAATTGGGGCGATGGCTCCTGGTGACATGAAACGCAATATTTTTGTGCTAATTTCTGTCCGTCAGCAACAGTATCGCCGGTAGGTTTGTAGCCGTTATTGTAATCTTTTTCGCCGCCGCCGCAGCTGTTGAGCAATGCACCTGCCGAAAGCGCAGTTACCAGCAAAAAAATAGATGTTATGTAAAGGTTAGTTTTACTGATTTTTATCATTGTGATTAAGCTTATTTTGTTAATTTAAGCCGCTGCCATATCAGCTCGCCGACCTGGCGGCCCTGCCTGGCCCCGACGAGCGA
>JAFDZK010000410.1 GCA_018267005.1 Bacteroidota bacterium | reverse complement strand
ATAAGCATTTCCGATAACGACGATATCGTCTATTCGTATTACTACGCACAGAAATATATACTGTACAACGCTAAAGCATCGGAATTTAAGCCGCAAGTGGTGGATAGCCAGGCTGTAAATTTTGATGCCGCGATGCTGCCGCCGTTTAAGGCCGTCGGCGTGGATCTGATCAATTCCAATTTAAACAATTTCCTGGCCTATAAACGTATTCCGACCGATTCGATCAGGCTGACACCCTATCGCCCGCAATTTAAACTCGACTATTTGGCCAGCAGTGGCGTAGGCGCTTCGGTGAGCCAGTTTGGCGCGGGTTTATCAAGCGGCGTACAGGGTGTTTTTAGCGATATTCTCGGCCGCAACCTGATCTATGGCGGCCTGGATGTAAATGGGCAGGTATATGACTTCGGCGGTGCGTTTGTCTATATCAACCAGCAGGGACGCTGGAATTTTGGAGTGGGTGTATCGCATATTCCCTACCAGTTTGCCAATTACAGCATAGTGCAAACTACTTACCCCGTCAACAATACGACCACTATTCCTGCTTTCCAGGAACGGTACGATATTATCCGCGCTTTTGAAGACCAGGTGAATGTGTTTACCTCCTACCCGCTTTCCAAAATCAACAGGATCGAATTTGGTACAGGCGTGTCACGTTATTATTATCGCGTGGACAGGTATAGCACTTATTATGACACCCTGGGCAATGTACTGAACAGCTATGTCCATCAGCATATAGCCAATTCCGACTACAATAAGGATCCTAATAACGGGGGCATCCAGTTAATTCCATTTACCATATACCAACTGAATACCGCCCTGGTAGGCGACAATTCATATTTCGGCGTTGCTTCGCCGCTGAACGGCTTCCGCTATCGCATCCAGGCTGAATATGATTTCGGCACCTACAGCTTTTTTGCTCCAACGATAGACCTGCGCAAATACTGGCGCGTTACGCCGGTAACTTTCGCAGCTCGATTATATGGCTATGGCAGGTTCGGCGCGCCTAACCAGCTTTATCCCTTGTATTTGGGCTATCCGTTCTATATAAGGGGTTACGAAGCGCAAACTTTTTACAACGGCAGCAATAAAACACCGACAAACAACTTTACAATCGGCGACCTGTCGGGTAACCATATAGCCATCGCCAATTTTGAAGTCCGGTTGCCCTTTACTGGTCCCGAAAAGCTGTCGCAAATAAAGTCTAAGTTTTTCTTTACCGAGCTGAACGCTTTTTTTGATGCCGGGTTGGCCTGGAATAATAACGACAGGGTTGAATTTAAAACCAATCCAAGTATCCTGGGTTATACCCCAGTGATCGATCCGGGCACGGGTCAACAGGCAGTTGACGGAAACGGCAATAAAATTTATAACCCAATATATTCAAAAGTTCCGGCGCTTAGCGCGGGGATATCTTTACGCATCAACCTGTTTGGATATTTCGTGCTCGAGCCTTACCTGGCGGTGCCGTTTAACCGCACTGACATTAGCAAACCGGTATTCGGTTTAGGGTTCACACCGGGATGGTAAAACCATTGATCTGCTTATCCCTCAAGTATCGAGATGAGAAAAATAACATTAACTGTAGTATTCCTTTTAAACAGTTTGCTGGTTCTGGCTCAAAAAACCGACTCCGCTGCGGCAACCTCGTTTAAATCCAGGAATATTGGCGGTACGGCAATGAGCTCGGCCAAAAGCATTGTCGAAAATCTCTCGCGTACTCCGGATTTTTCAATCCTGGCAAAAGCGATAGACAGCGCCCGACTGATGGAGAATTTAACGTCGGGCACTTTTACACTTTTTGCGCCGTCGAACAAAGCATTTGATAAACTGGCGCCGGGAGTATTAGATACCTTGCTCCTGCAGGCCCACAAAACCGATTTGCTAAAATTGCTTAACTACCACATCGTTGCGGGGAAGGTGACTTCAAAGGATATCGCCAGGCAGATAAAAACCGGTAACGGGGAGGCGGTTTTGACAACGCTTTCAGGTGATACGTTGACTGCTCGTATTAACGTTAATCGAAACATCGTACTTACCGATGGGCAAGGCAACGAAAGCATTGTTACGCAATTTGACATTGAACAAAGCAACGGCATACTCCATGTTATCAACAGCGTATTGATGCCGAAAGTCATGCAATGATCATGATGTTTTCACGGCAAACCGCGGCTATACTCCTTACGTACATCCTGGTATGAAAAAGTCCACGATATTTATCACAGCCCTTTGCGCTATCCTGGTATCCGGTGCGCAGGTCAGTCAGGCGCAGTCGAAGAAGAAAACCGCTGCCGACTGGAAAAAAATACTTACGCCCGACCAATATCAGATTATGGTCAACAAAGGTACGGAGCAGCCTTATCATAATGCCTACTGGAATAATCACGAAAAAGGCGTATATGTAAGCGCCGCTACCGGCGAAGTTCTATTCAGTTCGGTCGACAAATTTGATAGCCACACCGGCTGGCCAAGCTTTGTAAAGCCTGTAGACCCTTCAAAGATCGCGATCGTTAAAGACTACAGCTTGGGCGTAGAACGCGATGAGGTAGTCGAGAAAAGTACCGGCTTGCACCTCGGTCATGTATTTGACGATGGTCCCTCCGATCGCGGCGGCAAACGCTATTGTATGAATTCAGGCGCTTTAAAATTCATTAAAAAGTAACCAGCTTACGTGCCGCGCCTACCGACGGGCGGATCATTGTCCTCGCCCTGGTATGGTTTTCAAAATTCAACCCGATGGTCAGGTCTATCCAATCAGGATTAACCGACCTGATCATCTTTTCTTTTTGCGGGCGTGTGAAGGTGCTGACGAACTGGAAACGCTCCATCGCCTGCTCCTCGCTGTTAATCTCCTCGAAGTAAACCAACCGGTTCAATTGCTGCGCACTGTCGAAGAATAAGGTCGGCATTTGCTGATAG
>JAFDZK010000040.1 GCA_018267005.1 Bacteroidota bacterium | reverse complement strand
AGGCTCCGATCGGAGCCTTTTCTCATAAAACAAACCTTGTTAAAAAACTTCGGCCTCTTGTTTTTTAGCCGAGGCTAAACTGACCCCTTTTAGCTGATCGGCAAAGGCTATGAAGGCCTCGTCGTTCAATATACGGTGCTGGTTGTCGATCAGTTTTTGCAAATTGATTTTTCCGATAACAAACTTATAATTGCCCGAATAATAACGCTCCTGGATGTATTCGAAGCCTAATTCATCCACCAGGTCATCATCCTGGTAGCGCAAATAGATGTTGATCTCGATATCGTTCGTAAAATTCAGGTCTTTTTTTGATTTGGCTTTCTTGTACTCGTACTGGTAGTCGTAACGCAAGGCAGCTATGTCCGAAAGTACCGCAGAACCTGTAGGGTGGCCGCCGGCGCCCTTACCAAAGAAGAACTGCTGATCGGCAAAGGCTGCTTGTACGATCACGCCGTTATATTCGTACTCCACATTGTAGAGGAATTCGCTTTCGTTAACAAATTTTGGCAGAACGAACAAAGCTACATGCCGGTCGTCCAGTTCCTTAGCCACCGGAACCAGCTTTATTTTCAGGTTCTTTTCACGGGCGTATTGCAGATCGTATGAGGAAAGTGTTTGGATACCGAGATTAAAGACTTCTTCGGGCTTAACAACCACGCCGTAAGCATGGGCTGCCGCGATAACTAATTTAAACTTCGCATCAAACCCGCCAACGTCCATGGTAGGATCGGTTTCTGCAAAGCCGAGATCCTGCGCCTGTTTCAGGGCGGAGGCGTAATCGAGTCCCTCCAAAAAGCCCTTGGATAGAATATAATTAGACGACCCGTTAAAAATACCGCAGATAGAGTGCAGCAGTTCGTTATCGTAGTATTCTTCCAAATTACGGATGATCGGGATACTGCCGCAAACCGCACCTTCATACAGTAATGATGTGCCGTATTGATGCTGCAGATCCAATAATTCTTCCAGGTGATTGGCGATCATTTTTTTGCTGGCGGAAACGACATTTTTTCCGCTTTTCAGCGCTCTTGACACAATTTCAAAAGCAGGTTCCGTTTCGTTGATCAGTTCGATGATCGTATTGATCTCCGGGTTTTCTAAGAGTTCGTTGCGGTCGGTGGTAAAATAGTGCGACGGAAGCGAGCGCTGTTTGCTTCCGTCCTTGATACATATTTTAACAATCTCGATATTCAAATTCTTGGTCCGGATGATGTCGTACAGGCCTTGGCCCACTACGCCGAAACCAAATAGTCCAATGGTTAGTTTTTTACTCATTATGCAGATTGTTGCAGTTCTATAATTTTTCCTTTTACGTCGGTTTTAAAAAATGATGTGATCACATTGGTCAGCAATTCGGTCTCTATCAGGAAGCCGTCGTGCCCGTAGAACGAATCCAGTTCGGCAAAAGCCGCTTTCGGGATATGCCTGAACAGGTATTGCTGTTCCTCAATCGGGAACAACAAGTCTGATTTGATACCTATCACCAAAGTCTTGGCCTTGATCAGGCTCAGCGCCTTTTCGACCCCATGCCTGCCGCGGCCGACATTGTGCGAGTCCATGGTTTTAGTCAGATACCAGTAACTGTAGGCATTGAAGCGCTTCACCAATTTGTCTCCCTGGTAATTCTGGTAAGATGAAGCCTTGAAATCGTCCACTTTCTTGTCGTTTTCTTCCTGCTGCGTCACGCCATAAGCCTTATAACCGCGGTAAGACAGCAGCGCAATACTGCGTGCCGCTTTCATGCCCTTGGCGCCGCCGTCACGCTTATTGGCATAAAAGCTGCGGTCGGTGGTAATTGCCAGGCGCTGCGATTCGTTAAAGGCAATGCCCCAGGGCGAGTGACGCGCGTTGGTGGCGATCAGTATCAGGTTTTTTATGCGCTCGGGCTCAATGATCGACCATTCCAACGCCTGCTGGCCGCCCAGCGAACCACCGATGATGATCTTGATATCGTCAATTTCCAGGTGTTCGGCCAATAATTGATGCGCCTTTACCATATCCCTGACCGAGATTTGTGGAAAAGCCAGGTAATAAGGCAGGCCGGTAACCGGGTTTTTACTCAGCGGACTGGTGGTGCCGTAATTTGAACCTAAAATATTCGCGCATACGATAAAATGTTCTTCCGGGTTGAAGTAGTCGTCCTCGCCAAACAACCCTTTCCACCAATCGAATACATCCGAATTGGCAGTAAGCGCATGACACACCCATACCACGTTATTGCGGTTTTTGTTCAGTTTGCCGTAGGTATGGTAACCGATCTCCAGCTCGCGCAGTTTCTTGCCCGATTCGAGTTTCAGACCTGGTTTATATTTAAATATTTGCAGACTCATTTCTTTTGTATTCGTTATCCCCGGGAGGCGACCGCTTTGACCGCCGCCCTGATAACTTTATTTATCACTTAAAAAAACTATACTAATTCGGGTTCAGGCTGCGCGATCTTTGCGAATGCCTGTTCAAAATCGGCTTTGATGTCATCGATGTGTTCGATACCTACAGCCACACGTAACGCATTGGGTTTAACACCGGCGGCCAACTGCTCTTCGTCGCTCAACTGCTGGTGCGTGGTTGCCGAGGGCTGGATGATGAGTGTTTTGGTATCGCCCAGATTGGCCAGGTGACTTACCATTTTCAGGTTATCGATAAAACGTGTGGCATTTTCTTTATCGCCCTTTACCTCGAATGAAAGCACTGCGCCAAAACCATGTTTCAAATACTTTTTGCCAAGTGTGTTATAGGGCGATGAAGCCAATCCGGGATAATTTACTTTGTCAACCTGCGGATGCTGTTCCAGCCATTGCGCCAGTTCCAGTGCATTGTCTACGTGACGCTGAACTCTCAATGACAAAGTTTCAAGCCCCTGCAGGAACAGGAAAGAGTTGAAAGGCGACAGGGCCGGACCGAAATCGCGCAGGCCTTCAACGCGGGCGCGAATAATAAACTGTATATTGCCGAACGGGCCGCCCACGCCAAATACATCCGAGAATACCAGGCCGTGATAGCCTTCGGACGGCTCGCTGAACTGCGGGAATTTACCATTACCCCAGTTGTAATTACCGCCGTCGACGATCACGCCGCCGATGCTTGTGCCATGCCCGCCTATCCATTTGGTAGCCGACTGCACCACAATGTGCGCACCATGCTCCAGCGGCCGAAACAGGTAACCCGCGGCGCCGAAGGTATTGTCGACAATAAAAGGCAGGTCGTATTTACTTGCTATGGCAGCTATCTTATCAAAGTCGGGTATGTTAAAGCCGGGATTGCCGATTGTTTCAGCGTAGATGGCTTTTGTTTTATCGTCAATGAGTTTCTCTATCTCTTCAGCCGAATCATCTTTGGCAAAGCGGACATCGATGCCCAGGCGTTTGAACGAAACCTTAAACTGGTTATATGTACCTCCGTACAGGAAAGGAGAGGTGACAAAGTTTTCGCCGGGCTGCAGGATATTGTTAAGCGCAAGGAACTGTGCGGCTTGCCCCGAACCTGTCGCCAGGGCGGCTACGCCGCCTTCCAATGCCGCCACACGCTTCTCGAACACGTCGGTGGTCGGGTTCATGATGCGGGTATAAATGTTGCCGAATTCCTTTAAGGCGAACAGGTTGGCGCCGTGCTCGGCATTTTTAAATACAAACGACGTGGTTTGGTAAATAGGCACAGCGCGGCTGCCTGTGGTCGGATCGGCTTCCTGGCCGGCGTGCTGTTGCAGGGTTTCAAATTTTAATGCTGACATAACGGAAGGTTTTTAATGCTTTTAATATTTTGGTTTAAATAATTCGGAATAAGACATAACGGGTTTTATCGATCCTTGCGGAGCACGCTTCATTTTCGGAAAAGAAATACAGCGTGTGGCGGATCAGCAGCAAATGCAAATACACATGCACATAAGGCACGAAATACGGCCCAATGAGTACGTGAAACCTTCGACAGGTTTGAAAATTGCTTGACGGATGTTAAAAAGACTTTTCATGGTTATTAATTTATATCTCCCGGAGATCCATTCTCCGGGCCAGGATTTGGCACCTTCTTCGTCACCGGAGGGTTGCCAGCGGGTCGTTGAGCCTGATCTCTCGCCGCTTCTTTATAAATCACAACCTTTTGCGAGGTAATGATCGATGGTATCGCTACCAAATAATGTTGCGAAGATAACGGATATAAAAGCAATTCTCCAAATAAAATTTCTTTTTATGAGGTGAAGGGCAAAAGGAGAAAGGTAAACGGTCTTGAAAACTGAGACAGAAAAACTATCTACCTTTCACCTTTGTCCTTATTACCCTGGCAGATTGGCGCAACCAGCCCGGAAAGATGGCGCATTTACACCCTACTGGTATGCTATTTTGCAGGTAATTTTGATCGAAATCAAAAACCATCATGTCAGCAAAAAAATTACTCTTATCCCAGTACGATCTGCACGATGTACTGTTCAATAATGTCGTCGCCGGGATAAGCGATGAAGAATCTAACTTCTCATTCAAAGATCCCTGCAACTCTGTTAAATGGCTCGCAGGGCACCTGTTATGGGCCAATGCCAATTTCGCCAATATCGGCGGAATAACGATCGACGTGAAGTGGCGCGATCACTTTTACACCAAAGAAGGTGGTGGCCCCGCCGATTTTAACGCTGCTCCAAGCCCTGTGCCTACCTTACAGGATATACAGGATAAATGGAATGCTGACAGTCCCGTTTTGCGAAAGGCGCTGGAAAACCTGCCTGAACAAGCATTAGATACGGTTATGGACATCAAGCATCCGATAGCTCCGTTCGATAATACGTTGGGCGGTTTGTGGGCCTTCATCAATCACCACCAGGCTTACCATATCGGCCAGATCGGTATCCTAAGGCGGGCGCTGGGGAAAGAGGCGATGAAATATTTTAGGTAAAAGGTGAAAGGCAAAGGGTGAAAGGTTTTTCATTCGTGTAAATATTAACCTTTTACCTCTAACCTTTATCCTTTAACCTTAACCCAACGCTTGCTCCACATCCGCTATCAAATCATCGATATGTTCCAGACCAACGGAAACACGGAGCAAATTATGCGGGGTTTTGGTATCCGGCCCTTCGACCGATGCGCGGTGCTCGATCAGCGTTTCCACGCCGCCGAGGCTGGTGGCTACCGTAAATAGCCGCAGTTTATTAATGACGCTTTTAGCTGCTTCAGCGCCGCCTTTTACGCAGAAGGACAGCATCCCGCCGGGATATTGCATCTGGGCTTTGGCTATTTCGTATTGCGGGTGCGATTTAAGTCCGGGGTACATAACCGACTCAATTTTCGGATGCTTTTCGAGGTATTCGGCCAGCAATTGCGCGTTGTGCACATGGCCTTTCACGCGGTAAGGCAGTGTTTTAAGGCTTCGGACTAAATAGTAGCAGTCTGTAGGCGAGGGGATAGCGCCGCCCATTTCCTGTACCTGCCGGATCTTGGCCCACCAATCATTTCTTTGCGGGGTGATTAGCGCGCCGCCCATCAGGTCGCTATGGCCGCCAAAGTATTTGGTGGAGGAATGCATCACCAGGTCGGCGCCGAGAGCCAAAGGCTGCTGGCAGACAGGTGTGGCGAAAGTATTATCGACGGCTACTTTGATATCCTGTTTTTTGGCTATCGAAACAACTTTTTCAATATCGGTGACTTTTAGCAATGGATTCGAGGGCGTTTCCAGCCAGATAAGCCCGGTATTGTCCTTGATATAACTCCACAATAGCTTGCCATCGTTTACATCGATAAAATCAAACTCCAATATACCGGCAAACAAAGTTTTGAGCTGGTTGCGCAGGCCGTGGTACATATCGTCGGGGCAGATGACGTGCGTTCCCGGTTCGAGCGATTGAAA
Source organism: Bacteroidota bacterium (assembly GCA_018267005.1). GTDB lineage: Bacteria > Bacteroidota > Bacteroidia > Sphingobacteriales > Sphingobacteriaceae > Mucilaginibacter. The sequence goes on along the minus strand of JAFDZK010000040.1, from coordinate 15,344 downwards.
AACACTCATTCCGGCCGCATTGCCTGATGAAAATGCCGCGGCATCGGCGCCGTTCTCCAGTTTAGCGAGCACATTTTCCAACTGGGTACGGTTAGGGTTAGCCGAGCGACTGTATATATAGCCGGAAGGATAGGAGCCGTCCGCCTCCCGGATAAATGTGGTCGATAGGGTGATGGGTTGCACGACGGCGCCTGTAGTCTCGTCGTTACGGTTGCCTGCGTGTATAGCTATGGTTTCGATTTGCATTATCTTGATTGTAGCGTCAGGCGGTAAAATTACGTAATGCCTTTAAAACCGGGCGATGAAAAAAATCCTTTGGCTGTCATTTATATTACTTGGCGTTTCCTGTAAAAAAGGGATTGGCCCCGAACCCGTGGTAGACATCAATAAAATTTATGGCACATGGGACTGGCTAAGTTCCTCGGGCGGTTTTGCGGGCGGAACTGAGACACCGCAAAATACCCATACCCGGATGAGTTTAAAGATCACTAATGGGACGATGTATTCGTATCGGAACGATACCCTGGTAAGCCAGCGCAACTTCGTTGTCGTTAAAGCCAAATCGTTTATTGTGACGCAGGCCGGGACCGATTCGTCTTACTTTATCCATTTTACGCCGCAATCACTTGACCAGCAGATAATGGCGGCCCAAAGTAATTCGCTGACCTTAGCCGAGGTAGCTGACGACGGCTTTATATCCGGCTATGTCCGTCGCAAATAGTTACACCGGAATGATATTCTGACGCTGCAATTAGCTATTTTTGCAGCAAAGTTTACCTGATGGAAGCCGGGAATAATTTACAAATACTCATTAACGACCCTGATCTTTCAACCGACCTGAGGCAAATCGCCCAAAAAGTACGGGACGGGGAACGCATAACTTTTGACGACGGCGTATTGCTTTACGAAAAAGGCGAATTGAGCTTTGTAGGGACTTTGGCTAACTATATCCGCGAGAAAAGACACGGAGATAATACCTATTTCAACCGTAATTTTCATATCGAGCCGACCAACCTGTGTGTGTACGACTGCAAATTCTGCTCGTATTCCAGGCTGATCAAACAACGTTCGGAAGGCTGGGAGTATACCATGGACGAGATGCTGGACATGGTAAAAAAATACGATAATAAGCCGGTTACGGAAGTGCATATAGTAGGTGGCGTATTGCCGCAGTATGATGTGCCCTTTTATACCGAACTATTCAGTAAAATAAAGGCGCACCGGCCGGAGCTGCACGTTAAAGCTTTAACGCCTGTTGAATATCACTACATCTTTAAAAAAGCGAAGATCGGCTACGCTGCCGGGATGAAGATGATGAAGGAAGCCGGGCTGGAATCTATTCCCGGAGGCGGGGCGGAGATATTCCACGAGGAGATACGCGACCAGATATGCAAGGATAAATGTACGGCCGATCAGTGGTTGCAGATACACGAGGAATGGCATAAGCTGGGTATGCGGTCAAACGCTACCATGCTGTATGGGCATATAGAAAAGTATTGGCACCGGGTCGACCACATGGAACGCCTGCGCCAGTTGCAGGACAAAACCGGCGGCTTCCAGACCTTTATACCACTCAAGTTCCGCAACCAGGATAACCAAATGTCGCATGTGCCGGAGTCGACCGTAATAGAAGACCTGCGTAATTATGCAATCGCGCGCATTTACTTGGATAATTTCGATCACATTAAAGCCTATTGGGCCATGATCAGCCGCAATACAGCGCAATTGTCGCTGAATTTCGGGGTCGACGATATTGACGGCACGCTGGACGATACCACCAAAATATATTCCATGGCGGGCGCGGAAGAACAGCATCCGGGCATGAGTACAAAGCAATTGGTAGAACTGATCAAGCAAGTAGGCAGGAAGCCTATCGAACGGGACACGCTATATAATGTAGTGACCGACTATACCGATCACGAATTTCCTGAAGAAACAAAACCGCAGTTTTATAAATTACCCGTGATTAATTAAGCGGAAAGCTAAAAGCAGAAAGACCAAAGCAATTAACATTTGTGAAATCCTCTCTTAAAACCCTGTATATCGTTCGCCATGGCCAGACTGAATTAAACAGGCTGGGCATAGTGCAGGGCCGCGGACGGGACACCGACCTGAACCGTGAGGGCCGCAAGCAGGCTGAACAATTTTTCAATGCCTATAAGCAGGTTCATTTCGATAAAATATACATTTCCGAGTTGAAGCGTACACAGCAAAGTATACAAGCTTTTATCGATTCAGGCATACCCTATGAAAAATTATCCGGACTGGACGAACTGGCCTGGGGAATATTGGAGGGTCAGCCAAGCACGCCCGAAAATAAATCGGCTTTTTTGAAATTAATACGTCACTGGCTCGACGGGAAACTGGATGAAAAATTCGAAGGCGGAGAAAGCCCCAACGAAGTTAAAGCGCGTCAATTGGAGGCGTTAAAAACCATCATGAGCCGGCCAAAAGAGGAAACAGTGCTCATCTGTATGCACGGACGCGCCATGCGGCTTTTTATGTGCGTGCTGCTGAACAAGCCGCTTACCGAAATGGAAAGTTTTCCGCACCAGAACCTGGTACTTTATAAGGTGACATGGGACGGGACGAAATATGAGATCGTCGACTTTAATAATGCAAGCCATTTGAAGTGATGTCAGACTTCATGTCGGATCCCGGATTTGTTGAATAATATATAGTAAGAATACTTGTGAAGAAAATCAGAATATCCGCTGTAAGCTATACCAATACCAAACCTTTTTTATACGGCATACAAAACACGCCGATCACCGATAAGATCGACCTGAGCATTGACATTCCCGCGGATTGCGCCCAGAAGCTGATAGATGATAAAGTCGACATCGGCCTCATCCCCGTAGCCGCAACGCTTAACTTGCCCGAGTGGAACATCGTTTCGGATTATTGCATCGGCGCAAGCGGGCCGGTCAATTCGGTATTTATATTCAGCAACTGCGATATACGCGAGGTAAAGACCTTGCAGCTCGATCCGGAATCGCGCACGTCGAACAACCTCGCTAAAGTACTGGTCAGGAACTTTTGGAAGACCAGTCTGCAGCAGGTAAGTGGAGCGCCCGATTATGCGTCGTCGAACGATCCCAATACGGCTTTTGTGCAGATTGGCGACCGCACGTTCGGTAAAAAAGATAAATATCCATTTGTTTATGACCTGTCGGAAGAATGGATGAAATTTACGGGTCTGCCTTTCGTATTTGCTGCCTGGATTGCCAATAAACCCATTCCGCAGCAGTTTATGGACGAATTTAACACATCGCTCAAATTCGGTCTCGATCATCGCGACCTATTGTTGAAAACGCTTCTGCAGCGTGCTGATTTCGACCTGGACGATTACCTGATGCACAAACTTGACTTCAACCTAACCGAAGACAAGAAAAAAGCACTTTATCTTTTCCTGGACTACATTAAGGCATTATAAAACCGGAGGCGATATATGCCATTAACAATATGTTAATATTACGTTAATGTTAATCGTCGCTGTCAATATTAAATTTTGTACAATTAAAACTGGTAAACCGCCGCCGGCGTTATTATTTCAAAAATAATATTCGGTTCAGATCCTTTTATGATAGCTGGCATTACACATCGGGACAGCCGCCCAGGCATTCTGGCGACAAGCATATTATATCTTTTTATAGTTATGATTTGCTTATTTTTTTCACCGGATTTCCACGATAGTGTAGTCTGTGGGAAAAATAAAATATCAAAACCAAATTCCGGTCTCATTTACAGCCTTATTCGGGCCAAAGGCGCTTTTACCGGAAGCACGGCCAAGATGATACCGGTAAATATAGCCGTTCATAACCATTTGTCCGTACCGTTCATTTGGGCTTGCGCGGCAAATAAGTCTTTCGGTTTGACTTACCTGCCCGACCATCATCTTACATGGTTGTCAAACCACATACTGCGAATTTGATGATCTGTCAGTCAATAATCTGAACAGAACTTTTGCAATTAATACACTTATTGATTTTTGGAGGTCAGGGCTTCCTGATCTTAACTATTCGCTTAAAAATAACGCTATGAAAAAATTAAAATCCATCATCCTTATTGCAGCAATGGGGATGATCTCGTATAGCGCAATGGCGCAAAACCATATTGCAGTACCGTCATCCGTTACCGGCGACTTCGCCCTGAAATACCCGGGCGTTGAGGTAAACAAATGGAAAATGAATAACAACGAGTACGTGGCCAACTTTAAAATGAACGGCCGCGAATGCGATGCATTTTACAGCAAAGACGGCGACTGGCTAAGTACCCAGGTTGTGATGAAACACCTCAAGAACCTGTCGCCTGATATTAAAGCAGCGATCCGGAACAGCCAGTATGCCAGCTATCACATCGACGGCGTTAAGCGTATGCATACGCCTAACCAGGAAATGTTCATTATCGAGGTTGACAATAACAGCGGCAATAAGATGATCTATGATAACCTTGGATCATATGACGACCGGCTGCTTTATTATACCAGCGACGGGCGTTTGGTAAAGAATGTTAATAACGCCAATGAATGATGACGCCCTCTGATTTTGGTTAAGTCTTCGAGCCCTTTGTTGCTAATTATAACCACAAAGGGCACGAAGTTTTCACACAGGGGACGCAAAGATTTTATAGCGCTAAGTTTATTATTGTGGCGGATTCAGCCGGTTAAACACGGCCTCCAATTCTTCCCGGCCTGCTTTTGCACGCTCTTCGCTGAAACCGAATGTCACCTCGTTCTTACCTTCCTTTAGCTGTTCAAATACGGCTTGAATAAAGTCGCTTACCGGCGGGGCGTGATCGTGCAGGCCCTTGCCGCCCAGGTCGGTGTTGAGGGCAGGGGGAATCAGTTCAACTACCTCGATATCCCTGGCTCTCAATAAGTACCGCAGCGATAAAGTGAACGAATGAAAGAATGCTTTGGTAGCCGAGTAGACAGGCACTTTACTAAACGGCACGAATGACAGGCCCGAGGTAACGTTGACGATGGTCTTTAACGATACCAATTGAAGAAATAAGGAGGTAAGATGCACGGGTGCATTGATATTCGTTTCTATTTCCTGTTTGGTACGCGCAAAAAAGTCGGCATCCTCCACATTCATCCAGTTTTGTATACCGGCGTTATTCACGAGTACGCTTAAGTCGGGATGGTTTTGCTTTGCCCATTCGAAAAGCTTAACGCGGCCCGCCTCGTTCGACAGGTCGCAGACGACGGTAAGCAGACCTGGCAGCTTACGCGCCGCTTCCTGTAAAACTGTCTCGCGCCTGCCGCAAACGATGACGGTGTTGCCTTCCTGTATAAAGCGTTCTGAAAGGCCCAGGCCAATACCGCTGGCACCCCCGGTAATGAGAATTTTATTTCCTGATAGTTGCATGATTGACTGAATCTATAGTTAGAAGAACTGCGAAGTTAGCTTACGGTTTTAGAAATTTTGGTCGGCGGGGTGTAAAAATGAATATGGTTTGGGCGTGGCAAGGGCTTACTTATTCCACAAACGCAATCAAGTTACCATCCGGGTCGGTCACATAAAACTCCTTACCATAAGGCATGTCCCGCAGCGGCTGTATAACGTTTGCCGAGCGGTTCAAACATTCCCGGTACAGATCATCGATCCCTTCAACCCTAAATATAATTTCAGGGTCTTCGTTGCCGGTTTGGCTTTCAACTAAACGATCAGACGATTTGAGATGTACCGAATAACCGTCCCTGCTGATGCCGGCATAGAAGTCCTCATAGCGGAAATCGAGACCAAAGCCTAATTTTTCCCGGTAATAGGCTATCGAGCGTTCCAGGTTGGACACGATGAGCAACTGGCTCATAGCTTTGATCCGGGAGGTAATGGTGGCGCACATGCTATTTTTTGTTTAAAGGTATCGAATAATCAAACGTATGCCCAGGCTGCGGCACTTTTATTGAGCGAATACGCAGTTTTTTAACAAACAATTCGTGCAGGCCGTCGATTAGTCTATATATCGTGACTTATATTTATTGCAAAACATCAAAACTATGAATACCTACTCATTACAGGGCCAGGTTGCCCTGGTTACCGGCGCCGACAGCGGTATTGGCAAAGGCGTAGCGATCGAACTGGCTAAAGCCGGGGCCAAAGTGATCATCAATCACGTAGACGCGCACCAGTTGGCGCAGCAGACGGTGGACGAGATCGCCACAGCGGGCGGCGAAGCATACGCTATCCATGCGGATGTGAGCAATGAGGCGGAAGTTCAGGCCATGTTTACCGAAATGCTGAACAAATATGGCACCATCGATATCCTGGTAAATAATGCCGGTCTTCAGCGCGACGCGAAGTTTGTGGATATGACGCTGGAACAATGGCAAACGGTCATCAACATCAATCTGACCGGACAGTTCCTTTGCGCCCGCGAGGCGGCAAAGGAGTTTATCCGCAGGGGAGTGGTGCCAACGGTGAGCAAGGCCGCAGGTAAGATCATTTGCATGAGCAGCGTGCACGAGGTGATTCCCTGGGGCGGGCATGTGAACTACGCGTCGAGCAAAGGCGGTGTAATGATGCTGATGAAGAGCATGGCGCAGGAACTCGCGCCGCATCATATCAGGGTGATGAGCATCGCCCCCGGCGCTATTGAGACGCACATCAACGTGTCGGCCTGGAATACGACTGCCGCGCTGAACAAGCTGCTTACCCTGATACCTTATGACAGGGTAGGCGTTACTTCGGACATCGCCAAACTGGCTGTCTGGCTCGCATCGGACGATGCCGACTATATTACCGGCACGACGATTTTCATGGATGGCGGCATGACCTTATACCCGGGATTCGCGGATAACGGGTAAAAACCGCACCGGCTATGCAAGAATACGGAAATTTTTCGCAAAACGCTGTTGTAGATAAGCACTTACATAACTCTTTGACTAGTTAAAAACGTCGTTCTGTCATAGAATTGCAAGGAAATTGTTAAGGAAAATACTTAGTGTTAAATTTACAATAAGTACCCCATTACTTTGTTGAAGAATTGTCAATGGCACTCTTAATATCGCTCAGTTTTTTTTCAAAATGCGAAAAACAAGGGAAAATTTATTAAAATATTATAATAATTGCCGTAAATTTTAAAATTTAACACTTGCAAGGTATTTTTGTTGCGGATTTAAAATTTAAGACAATGAAAAAATTATTTATAACCGCAGCAATCGCTACTTTGTTTAGCGCAAGTGTTTTTGCCGACGGCTCGAAAAAAGCCGCCACTACGGTAAACGTTTCAACCAGTGTTACTACCCAGTTCAACGCTAATTTTGTTGACGCAAAGAATGTAACCTGGACGGTCGACAGAAATTTCCAGAAGGCTGATTTTATTATGAACGGCGTTAAAGGCACAGCTTTTTACAACCTGCAGGGAGAATTTGTGGCCCTGACTGAAAATGTCGACGTGACCGCTATTCCCGCAAAAACCAGGCAGGAAATTGCTGAAAAGTACAAAGGTTACAACGTAAACGACGTATTCGTTGTTCAGAACAATACCGACCTGAACCCGGATGCTGACGAAACCGCTTATTTTGTCGACCTGAAAAACGGCAGCAAAGAAGTACTGGTAAAGATCACACCGGAACTGCACGCTGAACTGTTCAAAACGATCAAGTAATTTTTACCTGAAAAATTGTCATCAAGCCGCCCCGCCAGGGCGGCTTTTTTGTTGCGTAAGCAAACAAAAATGGCCCTCAGACCTTATATAGAGCATATATCTAACCTATAATGCCCAAAACGATCATAGTGTCCAACCGTCTGCCCGTAAAGGTTACAGAAAACAACGGTAGTTATGAACTGGCCCAGAGTGAGGGCGGACTGGCTACCGGTTTGGGTTCGATATACAAAGAGAAAGATAACTTATGGATCGGCTGGCCTGGTTTGGATATTGTTAAAAAGGAGGACCGTGAAAAAATAACAGCCGACCTTAAAAAACTGAGCCTTTTTCCTGTGTACCTGTCGCAGGAGGAGATATCCGAGTACTACGAAGGTTTTTCAAACGAGGTATTATGGCCGGTGTTCCATTATTATGCATCCACCTACGCCAATTACAAGCGGTCGAACTGGGAATTTTATGTCGAGGTAAATAAAAAGTTTAAGAATGCCGTATTAAGTATCGCCGAACCAGGGGATACTATTTGGGTGCACGATTACCAATTGATGCTGTTGCCGGACCTCATCCGGCGTGAGCAGCCTGAGCTTTCGATTGGTTTTTTCCTGCATATCCCATTTCCATCCTATGAAATGTTCAGGTTGATACCCTGGCGCAGCGAGCTGCTGGAAGGTGTACTGGGTTCGGACCTGATAGGCTTTCATACATATGATGACGTTCGGCACTTTGTTAACGCGGCGACGCGGATACTGCCCGTCAATTCATCGGCGAATGTCCTCACCAAAGGCGATCACACTATTGTGGCTGAGGCTTTTCCTATCGGCATCGACGACAAAAAGTTCGCTTCGCTGCCATCCGAACCGGACGTAAAAAAGAATGTCAAGCTTATCAAAGATACTTTTGGCAACACAAAATTAGTCCTTTCCGTGGATAGGCTCGATTACAGCAAGGGCATTCTGCAACGCTTACAAGCCTTTGAATACTTGCTGAACCATTACCCGGAGGCAAAAGAAAAGATCACTTTTTATATGATCGTGGTACCGTCGAGAGATACAGTGCCGCAATATGCCCATCTGCGCGACGAAATTGATAAACAGGTAGGAAACATAAACGCCCTGCACCGGACCATGGAGTGGACTCCGATCCAATACTTCTATCGCTCGTTCCCCATCGACATGCTTTCCGCACTGTATACTGCGGCTGATGTTTGCCTCGTAACGCCTATGCGCGACGGTATGAACCTGGTAAGCAAAGAATATGTAGCCAGTCGTATAAATGACGATGGTGCGCTGGTTATCAGTGAAATGGCCGGCGCGTCTAAAGAATTGATTGATGCATTAATCGTCAATCCGAATAATACCGAAGAAGTTGCTAAAACCATTATTAAAGCCGCTTATATGCCGAAGGCCGAGCAACGTGCCCGGATGGAACCCATGCGCCAGGTGGTCGCTAAGTTTAACATTGCGCATTGGGTGAAAATATTTATGGATAAGCTGAACGAGGTAAAACAGATGCAGCGCTCCTTGCAAACGCGGTACGTAGGGCAGGTTACGCAGCAGTCGATCATCAACCGGTACATAAAAACCCGTCGCCGGCTTATTTTCCTGGATTATGATGGCACGCTGGTCGATTTTAAATCAAACATCGAGCAGGCCAGTCCCGACGAGGAGCTTTACGAGTTACTTTTACAACTAACGGAAGATCCGGCAAACCACGTGGTACTGATCAGCGGGCGCAAGCATGGCAACCTGGATAAATGGTTCGGTGATTATAATATGGACCTGGTGGCCGAACATGGTTCGTGGATTAAAAAGCCCAAGGTTGCCTGGCATAAATTATCGGGCCTGTCGGCTCAATGGAAGCAGGAAATAAGGCCCATTATCGAAACCTATATCGACCGTACTCCCGGCTCTTTTATCGAAGAAAAAACTTATTCCCTGGCCTGGCATTACCGCAAAGCACCAAAAGGGCTCGGTGAACTTCGGGCGGGCGAACTGATGAATAACCTGAAATACCTGGCCAACGACCGGGGCTTGCAGCTTTTACCGGGGGATAAAGTGGTGGAAATAAAGAATGTGGAGGTGAACAAGGGCAAGGCGGCTTTAACAATTCTCGACAACCAGGATTATGATTTTATCCTGGCGCTCGGAGATGATTATACCGACGAAGATGTATTTAAGGAACTGCCGGAAAACTCGATCACGATCAAGATCGGCAACAATGTGTCCGCGGCTAAATTTTACCTGACCAGCCCGGACGAAGCGCGGAGCCTACTAAAAAGCCTTGCTGAAAGCACGGTCGTAAAAACGCAATAGTTGCGGGCGGTCATCTGGGAACAGGAAAATCGGCCAGAAACCAAACGGTTGGAGCTATGAACTTCGAACTGTCAAGCATGACCTATAAGAAAATCGGTCTGTCCAGTTTCATGGCAATACGGTAAGCCGCATTCATTAAACCTACGTGGCTGTATGCCTGCGGAAAATTGCCCCATTGGCTGCCGTCTGTTTCGTCTACATCTTCGCTAAAAAGCAGTAAGTGGTTAGCGTATTGCAGCAGATTTTCAAATTCCTTTACCGCATCGTCCACGCGGCCCACTGTTGCCAGCGCTTCTACATACCAGAACGCACAGATCAGAAAAGTAGACTTGGGCTTGCCAAAATCATCCTTATAAAGGTAGCGGTAGAACAAGCCGTTCCCGGTTTTCAGTTCTTTTTCAAGGGCTATAAGATGGTCCTTGGCCTTTTTGGATGCGGGGTTTAAATAATTCATCATGATGAGCTGCAGCGTACTGGCATCAAGATTGGGGCTGCCGGCTGAATTGGTATAAACCCTGCGTTCCGGGTCGTAGCAGCTCTCGATATGTTTGGCGGCCCGTCTTTTAAGCGAAATGGCCCGCCTGATCAAAGGCTTGTTTGCGATGGTCCTGGCCATTTTTTCGGCGGCGCAGGCACCGGCCCATTGGAACAGGTTGCTGTAACAGTGGATATTGGCGGTATTGCGGAATTCCCATATACCCGCGTCTTTTTCGTCGATCGTTTTTTCTATTTTGTTCAGTACAAAGCCAATCCAACGCGCCGAATCTTTTCTTTCAGAGAATATGAAACGGTGATCGGTGTAAAGCGGGAGCAGCGAGATCATTACCTGCCCGTAAATATCGTTCTGGATGTGCTCGTAAGCCTGGTTGCCGATGCGTACCGGCTTGTTGCCCTGGTACCCGTCCAGGTCGTCTAACACGTGCTCGATAAGCTGACTTTTACCAGTAATACTGTATAGGGGCTGATACCGGAAATCTTCCGAAACCGATATATCGGTAATATAACCGAAGTATTTTTCCATTTCCTCGAAATGGCCGATGTGGTTGAGCGAGGTAAGTACGTAATAAGTATCGCGTAACCAGCAGAAACGGTAGTCCCAGTTGCGGCCGCTGCCGGGATGTTCGGGCAGGCTGGTAGTACTGGCCGCAATAATGGCCCCTGTATCTTCAAACTGGTGTATTTTAAGCGCCAGTGCCGACCGGATGACGTAAGGCTGGTAAAATGTGGCTATCGAGGAATGCTTAATCCAGGTTTGCCAGTAGCGCGTCGTTTCAAACAAAAAATGGTCGGCCGTGCTGACCAGCGGAGCCTCCAGCGGCTCGCCGTAGGTCATCACCAGGTACTTACATTCGTTCAGTACGAAAAACTGCTCGTCGAAGACATAGCTTACGGGTATGTTAGTGGTAAGCCTTATCCGTTCTGCGGCGCCGATATACTGGATGTGGTTGCTGCCGCGGTTTACATCTAACTTTGTGCTGCCATATTCGGACACGGGCGTGCATTTGACCCTGATACGCGGGGAACCGTCCAGCGCCTCGATTTTACGGATCAGCATCAGGGGCTTATAGTAGCGTTGGTAATTGTAAAAACGGGGCGCAAAGTCGGTCACCCGGTATTTTCCGCCGGTTGCCAGGGTGATCTCGGTTACGAGGATATTGGTGTTTTCCAGGTAGTACTGGCGTGAAGTAAATTCGCCTTCGGGTAAAATGGAGAATTCGCCGCCCTTGTTTTTATCGAGCAGCCCGCCGAAAATAAATGTGCTGTCGAATTTGGGCCAGCAAAGCCAATCGACATTTGTGTTTTTATTGATGTGCGCCAGGTAGGCGCAGTTGCCTATGATCCCGGTTTGATAGGTATGCCTTGCCATAATTGTGTACCAGCTAAGCGCTTTAATTAGCTTCAACAACGCAGTAGTGATAATGTTTAGGAGGTGTCGTTAAGACATTGAGTAATTAATCATTAAAAAATTCGGGGTTCGAAATGGCGTATATATAATCTTTTTGCAATAATCGCTACAAAATATATCTTTTTTGTAGTTTATAGATTTTTGCCCTTGTTTATTTAAACAATGCACGTAACTTTATCAGACTGAACAGAGTATTCATCAACCATAAATTGAAACATTATGAGCTTAAGATTAGGCGATGTAGCCCCCAACTTTAAGGCGAAAACATCAGAAGGCGAAATTGATTTTTACGAATACCTCGGCAATAGCTGGGGCGTATTATTTTCGCACCCGGCCGACTATACGCCGGTTTGCACCACAGAGCTTGGCAAGACTGCCGCTTTGAAAGAGGAGTTTGAGAAGCGCAACGTAAAAGTGGTCGCACTAAGTGTCGATTCGGTCGAATCGCATAAGGGCTGGATACACGATATTAACGAAACCCAGGGCGTGGAAGTAAACTTTCCGATCATAGGCGATGAGAGCCGCGAGATTGCGCTGGCTTACGATATGATCCACCCGAATGCGTCGCTGACTGCAACCGTGCGGTCGCTGTTTGTTATTGCGCCCGATAAAACGATCAAACTGATCATTACGTACCCGGCATCAACAGGAAGAAATTTCCAGGAAATATTGCGTGTGATCGATTCGCTGCAGCTTACGGCCAATTACAGCGTAGCAACCCCGGCCGATTGGAAGGACGGCGAAGATGTTGTGGTAACCGCAGCCATTAAAACGGAAGATATACCGGCCAAATTTCCTAAAGGTCATAAGATCATTAAACCATACCTTCGTACAACGCCACAACCTAATAAATAATTTTATTTTATTTCTCAATTAAATTTATATATTTGAGGTAATATAGGGTTAATACATATTGCAATCTGAACCATAATACCTTAGTATTTTCAGTTTTGGCATTGTTTTTTTAATCCGTGCTGAGTAAAATTTTAATATACTAACAATAATATGAAAACTGGAAAAGTAAAATGGTTTAACACACAGAAAGGCTACGGCTTTATCATTACTGATGAAGGCAAGGACTTGTTCGTGCATTTCAAAGATGTACAGGGCGGAGTAAATGCCATCAAGGATAATGATTCAGTGGAGTATGAAGTGGAAGATGGCAGAAAAGGACCTCAGGCAGTAAAAGTGAAGAAGATATAAACGCTATTCTGATCAAAGGAGACCTCTGCACAGTGCGGGGGTTTTTTTGTGCAAAAATTTTAGCAAATTAGCCAGCCAATTATTGCAATTTATGGTTGAAACATCTTCCTCCAAAACAAACCGCAACGTTATTTTTCTTGTTTTAGTCGCCTCATTAGGCTATTTCGTTGATATATACGACCTGTTGGTGTTTTCAATCGTCCGTATGCCAAGCCTGCTGGAGATAGGGGTAAAGGCCGCCGACATAAAAAGCATCGGTATCAGTATCCTCAACTGGCAGATGTTCGGTTTGCTGATCGGGGGATTGCTGTGGGGCATCATGGGCGACAAGCTTGGGCGTATTAAAGTACTTTTCGGATCGATTTTGCTTTATTCCATAGCCAATTTTGTGAACGGACGGGTAACGGGCGTTAACGAATATATTATAGTCCGCTTTATTGCCGGCATTGGCCTGGCGGGCGAATTGGGCGCAGGGATCACCCTTGTGACGGAAACGATGAAGACCACGAAAAGGGGATATGGCACCATGATCGTTTCGGTCATCGGTTTATTCGGCGCTGCCGCTGCTAACCTGGTCGCGAAAAACCTGGACTGGCACTGGGCTTACTACGTCGGCGGGATATTAGGTATATTCCTGTTGCTGTTACGCTTGGGAACGTTTGAATCAGGATTATATAAAGAGGTGGAAAACCGCGATATATCCCGGGGCAATTTCCTGATGCTTTTTACCAATTTTAAACGCTTTATCAAATACTTGTACTGTATCCTGGTTGGTGCAGCGAATTGGTTTGTTATCGGAATTTTGATTACGCTATCCCCTGAATTTGGTAAAGCACTCGGAGCAAAAGTCCCCTTGAACGCCGGCGACGGCGTGTTTTACAGTTATATTGGCATTGCTATCGGCGGGGTTTTCGCAGGATTATTATCGCAAGCCACCCGGTCGCGGCGTCTTACAGTGGTGGTTTTTGTACTTATTTCCGCATTAAGCGTAGTCTGTTATTTGTCTGCCAAAGGAATTACTACAACCCAGTTTATGTGGCTGAGTCTTTTCCTGGGCTTCGGGGTAGGTTACTGGCCGATTTTCGTGACTATACCGGCCGAGCAATTTGGTACCAACATTCGCGCAACGGTAACTACTACAGTGCCGAATTTTATCAGGGCATCGCTAATACCCATTAGCACTGCTTTTAGCGCCTTTTCGACTAAGTACGGTATGATCACCAGTGGGTATATCATGATAGCCATCCTTAGCATTATCGCGCTGTTCTCTGTCAGCCAGCTTAAAGAGAGCTTCCATAAGGATTTGGATTACGTAGAAGAGATTTAAAGAGGTCCGACAGTTGACGCAGCTAAATAGTCTTTCGGACTTATGCTGACTTTCCGGCTTCCGGACTCATTATTTCACCCAATATTCATTTTCCGAAAAATTATATTTTGCAGAAAAGCATTTTTTAAAATTATATTCCTGTAATATATCCTTTACAATCTTCAGAGCCCTATTATTAAACCTTGTATAGCCGGCATAGTCCTAACTGTATAAATTTTAATAATATGAAAAGGTTAATTATAATATCAGGCATATTGCTAAGCGGTTTGATGATCAACACTGCCGAGGCACAACTCAGGATACATTTAGGTTTCAATTTCGGTGCGCGTCCGGTTGTGGTGGCTGCACCGGCTGAAGTAGCTTATACTGCGCCAGCCGATTATGACGGAGACGGCGACGACTATTATTACCTGCCCGACGTCGACGCTTATTACAGCGTTCCCGAACAATGTTACTATTACAACGACGGCGGCAGTTGGGTTTCCGCTGCTTACCTGCCCGGCGCATATCGCGACTACGACTGGAGGAGCGCACGCCGTTTTGAAGTACGCGCAGCACGTCCTTTTATGCACGACGACTACTACAGGGCAAGGTTTAACGGAGTAGTTTTTAACGGATGGAACGAAAGGGGATATGCCCGCGGTTACGCCAATGACTATTATCGTAATGACCGCCGTTTCGAAGATCACCGTTTTGAAGGCCGTCGTTTTGACGAGCACCGTTTTGAAGACCGTGATGGCGATCACTTCAGGAATGACCGTGGTTATGATAACGGCTATGGCCGCGGCCGCGAAGGGTTCGCAATGGACAATCACCGGCACTGGAGATAATACTTTCCCCAATATATAATGAGAAAACCACCTTGCTTTGTGCGGGTGGTTTTTTTATTATGCCTTACCCGGATCCGCTCCAAAAGGAGAGAATTTCAAATGCGATATTCCAATCCTAAAATTCGCTGGCGGTGTTAAGCACTTCCATGGCCTCA
>JAFDZK010000409.1 GCA_018267005.1 Bacteroidota bacterium | reverse complement strand
CCATTGTGGCCGTTGCCGGTGTAATCGATCGCATTGCCATCGAAGGACCAGTACGCTACCAGGCCCGCAGGGTTTGGTGCGTTGTAAAGGCCATGAATCGAAGCTGTATCGAGTGCCTTACTGTAGATCCTCACTTCTTCAAGAGATCCGTCAAGAAAATAGGCGCTGCTATAGCTATCCCTGCCGAAATAGAGCGACTGGGTAATTGCCGAGTTGGGTGATGACACCCCGCTGGTCGTATTGTCCAGCACACCATCCACATAAAACTTTATTTGACTTAACGAATTCGAATAGGTTGCTGTAACCATATGCCAGTTGGTATCCAACACTTTAGTACCATAGGCATTAGTGCTGCCCCCGCCCGGACCAAAAAACAACACACCTTTTGTGGGCGATGCACTGCCCGTAACACTCTACGTCCAGCCATTATTTACACCCGACGTATGCTTGCTTAAAATTGACGAGCCGTAAGAAGAATTAAACGAATGCATTTTGATCCAGGCATTCAGCGTAAAATCTGTACCGCTCAATCTTAGCGCCGGGTTATCCGGCACTGTTATGTAGCTGGTTGTACCATTGAACTTACTGGCAGCGTAGTTATCAAAACGGTCAAGATTGCCGCCAACATTAAACATGGTACCGTTGTGGCCGTTCCCCGTCAAATCGTTTGCATTGTTGGCAAGAGGCCAATCGGCAATCAGGTTTTCGTTCAGACTCAGTGTTCGGCTTTTAAACACCGGTGATATGGTTGATTTCCGGGCCACAATAACATCTGACTTGCGGCACGAAAAAAAGGCAGAAAGTGCAACCATGCAGCATAAGTGCACGAATTGCCATGGTTTTGGTTTTCATAAAATAAAATTTTATTATTAAATAAATACAGAATTAATTATTAGTAAATAAAGATAGCGCCCGGATTTTTGAAAACAAAGGATCGATGTGAAATACCGTGAAAACACGGTATCGCATTCATGTTTAGAACCGAGCGAAGTAAGCGGGATATTAGTTAACAGGTTAGCGTTCGGCTGAAATAATTTTATACGCCTTTACCAATAGTATTTATTTAACAATATGGCCATTCAGTGTTATAGCACCGTCTAGTACGGATTCTGCTGTATGCTCAGATCGATCTTACTGCCAAACGAGTGCGTAAATGGTACATAAATCAACGCAAAATTGTCTTTGTACCACAGGTTATGATTAGTTATAAAATCTGAGCCATCTATCTTGCCTTTTTCGAGCCGCTTATAGGTTATCCATTTGCCGGTATTCAAATCAAGCTGACCGTAAATAGTTGCAAATCTCGTGTTCCCGGTATTTGCTGTTACTCAAAGTTTGCTATCATGGTAGTAATATCCTGTTGCGGTATTACTTGTACCACCATGGGTGGTCCAAGTAGGTACAACCTGGCGGAATTTCTGGTTCAGGTCTTCGTCATAGCCATTAATGATGGTCGATCCTTCGTTCTGGTAAGCGTCCCTGGCCCAGCGGTCGCCAATTGAAACGATGATTGTATTGCCACACTCTTCCATATGTTTAACCTCGAACTCAAATAACTCTCCAAAAGTTAAGTAACCGAGCTTTCTGTAAGATTCGTCTACAGTTTTCTTGATCTCTTTTAAATGGTCGCGGTCATTTGTTTCACTTACTGCCTTCGAACTATTATTCTTAAAATCAAACTTGCATAAAGTTAATTTGTAATCCTTATTGGCGTCTCTATAATAGGAACTAAGATAAGCTACATCCGCATCGCTTGCAGAGGAGATACCGGCAGTTGAAAGTTCAGGTTCATGTATTTTTTCGGGAAGGGCCAGGTTTTGTGTGATCGTGGCCACTGCATCTGGTTTACCATCAGAAAATTTCAACGCTTCAAAAGCTTTACCCCGTTCAAACATTAAAACGACAAAGTTATCTGCCGAGCCCGATACTATATTTCTGTAAATCCCATCCGGCAGATTGTATTGTGTCTCTGCAGTCTCTAATTTGTCGTTCAGGTCAAATACAGTAAACTGCTGTGTGGCGTCAAATTTATCAATCTTTATAAACATACCCTTTTTCGTGTCGGCCGTCTGCCTGACCACGAACCTTGCCCACAAACCGTTTTTAGCATATAGTGTCTCAGTGGTCTCATAATTTTCAGTCGTGCTGTGGTAAACCAGCTTTTGTGCTAACAGTTTCCCGGTTTGCGCGTCCACCAGGTAGGCCATGTAGTCGATGGGATCCTTTTTTGACTTTCCAGGTATACTTGCCGTTGCAAGGATATTTCCTTTGAAAACGCCCGACATCGCTCTTTCACCTGCCAGGCTGATGCGCCACAGTACCTGCATTTTATCGTCAATGGCTAATAATTCGAAATTTTTATCGTCGACCTGTATCTGCGCTATATTGATGTGGTCACTAAGCTGGATCGTATTGCCCAGTTTCTCTACTTTTTTCTCAAAGTCTTTAACCAGGGTTTGATTGCTTTGCGCGAATAAAATACACGGGAATAGCAGGAGCATGCTCCACAGTAAAAGCTTTTTCATAATGAATCGGATCAGGTGATTTTTTGCGTAATAAAAATACTAAATTCCGTCACTACAACTAAAGTTCTCTTACAGAAAATTACAGTGTGAACGAACTCTTGCAAATCATATACGATAATGCTGTTTTACCGGTTACACGTGCCAGAAATATATCTTCAGGCAAGCCTCCAGCATTACGATGCTTTTTGAATAACAGATCGTTTTACGTCCCAGCCTTTTCAGATGCGTACGCAGGCCCAGGTTTTTCCGCTCTATTTTATTTGTCCCGTATCGACTTACCCGGTGTATGGCTGCTGGAATTATATAACGATAAATATTCAGCTTGTCCGTATATATCCGCCTGCTGCCCGAAAGCAGCAGCGCATCAGTTATCCTCTGCAGATTTGCCTTGGTGCG
>JAFDZK010000408.1 GCA_018267005.1 Bacteroidota bacterium | reverse complement strand
TGCCCGCCGATGTATTTGGTTACCGAGTGCATGACGATGGTCGCACCCAGGTCAATCGGGTTTTGCAGGTACGGCGAAGCGAAGGTGTTATCTACAACCAGCATCAAACCTTTTGCCTTCGCAATCCCGGCAACGGCTTCTATATCAATGATCTGCATGGTTGGATTGGTGGGCGTCTCGATCCAGATCAGCCTGGTATTCTCGTTTATGAATTCGTTAATGATCTCCGGCTTCGACAGATCCAGGAAATGAAATTTAATGCCATAATTCGCAAATATCTTCGTGAATATGCGGTATGAACCGCCGTACAAATCATTGCCGGTGATCACTTCGTCGCCTGGTTTCAGCAGCTTCATCACCGCGTCGGTCGCGCCCATACCGCTCGAAAAAGCCAATCCATACTTGGCATTTTCCAAAGCTGCCAGGCAGCCTTCCAGCGCTTTGCGCGTCGGGTTTGTCCCGCGCGAATACTCGTAGCCCTTGTTATCGCCCGGCGCTTTCTGCCAGTAAGTCGACGTTTGGTAGATCGGCGTCATGATAGCGCCGGTGGTCGGATCGGGCTCCTGCCCTGCATGTATGGCTTTGGTTGCGAATTTCATAGCGTGCTTTCAGCACGGTCCATAGTCGATAGTCAATGGACCATATTTAAAACCTTAAAAGTTCATAGCCATGGACTATCGACCATTGACTATGGACTCCGCGCCTAATAGGCGCGTGCAAACAACACCCTCTGGCTCGACGGCTTGCCGGTGCGGATACATCTGCCCTCTTCCTGTTTGGCGTTCAATGGTATACAGCGTATCGTCGCGCGGGTTTCGTCTTTTATCAACTGCTCAGTCTCCGCCGTCCCATCCCAGTGCGCCGACAGAAAGCCCGGCTCTTCATCCAGCAAGCGTTTAAATTCTTCATAATCGTCCACCTCGCGGGTATTTTCTTCCCTGAAAGCTAACGACTTGTTATAAATGCTCTGCTGGATATCTTCAAGTAATCGTTCGATCGTCGTGGCTAAATCCTGCTGACTTACGGTCTCCTTGGTTTTGGTATCCCTGCGGGCCAGTTCAACCGTGCCATTCTGCATATCCCGGCTGCCAATAGCCACGCGCACAGGTATGCCTTTCAATTCCCATTCGGCAAATTTTGCGCCGGGACGGTGCGTGTCGCGATTATCGAATTTCACCGAAATGCCTTTTGCTTTCAGCTCTTGCGTCAGTGTTTTAACATAAGCCGAAATAGCTTCCAATTCTTCGTCATGCTTGAATATCGGCACCACTATCACCTGTATCGGTGCTAATTTCGGGGGAATGACCAATCCCGCATCATCGGAATGCGACATGATCAGCGCACCGACAAGCCTGGTTGAAACGCCCCAGGAGGTCGCCCAAACATAATCCAGCTTGTTTTCCTTGGTATTGAATTTTACGTCGAACGCCTTCGCGAAATTCTGTCCGAGGAAGTGCGATGTACCAGCCTGGAGCGCCTTTCCATCCTGCATCAGCGCCTCGATGCAATATGTATCCAAAGCGCCGGCAAAACGCTCGTTTGGTGTCTTCCGACCGCGGATAACGGGCAAGGCCAGCCAGTTTTCGGCAAAATCGGCATAAACTTCCAACATACGTTCTGTTTCTTCAACGGCTTCTTCGGCCGTGGCATGCGCGGTATGTCCCTCCTGCCATAAGAATTCACTGGTGCGCAAAAACAAGCGCGTACGCATTTCCCAGCGCATTACGTTGGCCCACTGGTTAACCAGGATAGGCAAATCGCGGTATGATTGTATCCAGCCTTTGTAGGTATTCCAGATGATCGTCTCGGACGTCGGGCGAATGATCAGTTCTTCCTCGAGCTCTGCTTCCGGGTCGACAATAATATTACCGTCTTCGTCATTTTTGAGCCGGTAATGTGTCACTACGGCGCACTCTTTGGCAAAGCCCTCGACGTGGCTTGCTTCTTTGGAGAAGAAAGATTTCGGGATCAGTAGCGGGAAATAAGCATTCGTATGGCCGGTTTCCTTGAACATGCCATCCAGCACAGCCTGCATCTTTTCCCAGATGGAATAGCCATACGGCTTGATGATCATACACCCGCGCACCGGCGAGTACTCGGCCAGGTCGGCCTTGATCACCAGGTCGGTATACCATTGCGAATAATCTTCTTCT
The DNA here is from genome assembly GCA_018267005.1 of Bacteroidota bacterium. Classification (GTDB taxonomy): domain Bacteria; phylum Bacteroidota; class Bacteroidia; order Sphingobacteriales; family Sphingobacteriaceae; genus Mucilaginibacter. The sequence goes on along the minus strand of JAFDZK010000408.1, from coordinate 776 downwards.
TTGCTTATGATCCCTTTGCTCATATAAGTTTGTATCTGATATTGATGTTGGAGCTGCCAAATTTATAAATTTAATCATTACCCGGAGCCGGGAATCGACTATCAAACCTGGTAAATGCCATATTTGTACTATCAATATGCTGCAGCCTTTTATTGAACACACTTTCCGCTTTCCCGTATGGCGAATGGAAATCGATACCCTGAGCGATACGCTGTCGGTCGAACTGCGCGACCGCGGCAATAAGCGGGTCTGTTTTTCTTCATTGAACCTGAAAACAGGCCAGGTACATTTCAACGAATTAAAATCAGAAGAAAGGTGGCTAACCGGCATCGAGGCGGCGCATGACGGCGTGCTTTTGCTGCACAACTACCAATCGGAGGCCGGGCCGGCGCATAAGGGACTAATCGCGCTGGATGAATTTACAGGCGCTATATTGTGGAATGATTTTAATCTCGCGTTCGACCACTTGTCAATAAACGGTCCCGTTTTATATGATACCCGGATACAGCCCCGTAAATTTTTACTGGGCGATATAAAAACGGGAGCAACATTGCGCCAGCATCAGCCGTCAATTGACCTGGAACTATCCAAAGAATTAAAATTGCCTGAAGAAATATCCACCGAATATGCGCTGTCGCTCGGCCTTCCCATTCACCCTTCAGGAAACACGGTCCATTATGTTGAGCATAATAATTTGAGAATTGTATCTTTGCACGCGATCGCAGACACTAAGCTACAACAGCATTTGTTTATAATGGATAACGACGAGATTATTT
>JAFDZK010000407.1 GCA_018267005.1 Bacteroidota bacterium | reverse complement strand
CTGGAAAGATATTTCTTCAATTCGTTAAATGACTGATAACCAAGCATAATCACATTAACACCCGCAATATCTTTCACTTTTTTAAAATCAGGCCCATCTCCAATTACATACAGTTTTTTATCGGGCATCCTGTTAAAGGCTTTTACCACCAGGTCGATCTTTTTATAGGGTACCAATCGCGAACATGTTACATAAAAATCGTCCCTTTCAAAAGACACCTCAAAATTTTCTGTGGCCACGTTCGGATAGATCGTTACACTCTCCCGGTTATATACTTTCTTAATTCGTTTACCTACATAATTTGAATTAGCAATAAAGTAATCAACCCGGTTGACACTTGCCATATCCCATTGCCTTATGCGGTGTAAAACCAGTTTGGCGAAAAAGCCTTTTACCCCGCTGTTGAGGCCCGATTCGGTTAAATATTGGTAATAGAGGTCCCAGGCATAACGCATCGGTGAATGGCAATAACAGACATGTACCTGCCCCGAATGTGTTAAAACGCCTTTGGCCACAGCATGTGAGGAGGAAATGATCAGGTCGTACCCTGAAAGGTCGAACTGTTCGACAGCCAAGGGAAAAAGAGGCAAATAGTTACGATACTTCTTTTTGGCAAAAGGCAATCCCTGAAGAAAAGAAGTTGTCAGGTTCCTGTTTTCAAGCCCCAGTTCTTTAATGGTTTTATCCCGTGCGATCAAAGTGTACAAATCCGCATCAGGAAACAGGCCAGCTATCTCCCTGAAAACATTTTCCGACCCGCCTATAACGGTTAACCACTCGTGTACTATGGCTACTTTCATTAGTTCGATATAATATGTTTAAAAAGGCTTGTATGTTCGCCTGCTGATTTTTGCCAGGCAAATTTGCCCGCTCTTTCCAACCCTTTATTTATCATTTGCCCGCGCAATTGGCTTTCGCTCAACACCGAAGTTATTTGCTTCTTTAGGCCTTCGGCATCATCGGGCTGGAAATAAAGCGCTGCTTCTCCGCAAATTTCGGGAATACTTGCAGCGTTTGATGCGATCACCGGGCAGGCATTTGTCATCGCCTCGAGCGGCGGGATTCCAAATCCTTCGTAAAGAGAGGGAAAGACAAATACCGATGCGTGATGATATAAACCGCCAAGATCCTTATCATCAACGTAGCCCGTAAATGTCACCTTTCCTTTCAATACTGAATTGTTGTTCACAAGATCGAATGCCGTTTCGTCGCCGGTTATAAATCCGTCAATTTTGCCGGCAACAACAATTTGATATTCATTTCTGATGGCCTCGTCAAGTAATAGATAGCTTTTTAAAAGCACCACCAGGTTTTTATGCGGCTTTACGTTGCCTACAAACAAAATATACTTGTCGCCCAACGCATATTTGCTTTGAAGGATCTGCAAGGTTTGCGCCGGGCTTTGCTGAACCACGCCATTATAAATAACCTGTATCTTTTCCGCGGGACACCCGCTGTAACGGATAATCTCGTTCTTCGAGAAATTTGATACGGTTATAACTTTCTTACTTAGCGCAACCGCACGGCCGATCATGAACCTGGCATAAATTTTTTTTACGGCTCCCATATCGTGCCCGAAAGCCAGGTGATAAACATCGTGAATAGTAACCACCCTGTATTTTGCCTTAACAGGAAATACGGGCACGTTGTAGTGCGGCGACCAGAAAATATCGCACCGCGGCACCAGCCGAGATAGTTGGTATTGTTCCTTGATAGAATAAATAGGGGTTAAAAAAGATATTATTTGCGCCGTATGCTTATATGCGGCAAGCTCCCCGGGATCGCCCAATAATATAAGGCTAAACTGTGCCGACAAGGGCTTAAGCAATTGAATGATATATACCCCGATACCTGAGCTCTTTATCATTCTCGCATCTACACAAAGGGTAATTTCTTTCATATCAATAAGCTTCTGCGGGTAAATTATCATCTTGATGTGACGCTTTGGGCTTGAGATAATCTATCAGCAATACCATAAATATAAAATTGAGGGGAAAGGTATAAAGCATGGAAAAAAAGAAGGACGACACGACAAAGAGAAACAGAAAAAATTTATAATTACGAAGATTGGAATTGAGGAATAAGCTTAGCAACAGCAGCAAAAACACAAGATGTATGATAAGTGAGAATGGAAAATAATTATAAAACGAGCTCTCGTACCAGTTTTCACTAAACTGCATGGGCGCATTTTGCAGCGGGAAAAAGTTAAAAATCATTTTCTTTTGCAGGTGCTGGTCTATCGATTCGGACTTTATTTCATAAACGTCCCATATCATATCCCAATAGGTATATAGCACCGCGGCAATAGATAGTACGATACCTATGCCCAGCATCAGCCACTTTTTATTGTATCTTTTATAAGTTATAAATACCCAATAACCAATTGCGCATACAAACAAAAAATACGCCGTAAAAGACGCGGTAAAAACAATGCACACCAATGAGATGATAGTTAAAACGTATCTCTTTTTATTGATGAAATAATAAAAGAAAAATACCGATACTATACCAAAGCTATTCGGGTCGTCCCAAAAGCCGCCAAACCTTACCAGGCCGCCTTCGTATCCCAAAGCTGGCAGGCGGCCGAACAGATAGTAATTCGCAATGGCGACCGCATTGCTGATAAAAAGCACGATCGCTCCGGTGGTAAGCAAACGGTCGAAATTGATATTGATTTCCAGCACATTGCTGTTTGCGTACCAGTAAAGTGCAAGCAGCAGGAACAGGAAACAATATTCCACCTCCTCCATATCGAACTCGCGGTATACGATAAAGTTTAGCACATTGACTAAAAGCACCAGGCCGATAAGCGAATAGATGACCCAGAACCAATAGCTTACCTTTTTTTTATAGGTACTGCACAGGTAAAATACAGCCAGCAGCACGATCAATATCATATATTTGAACACCTTCCATATTAAAGGGGTGTTCGTGTAAGTCGGCGATGTGCCCTCTGAAT
>JAFDZK010000406.1 GCA_018267005.1 Bacteroidota bacterium | reverse complement strand
TAGGTTTAATGTTTAATGCCATAGTTATACTAATTTATTTTTATGAATTAATGGTTTGCGTGTGCTCGATTCCACATCAATTATGCCAAGCGGTTAGTCAAGCCAAAATTGGCATAGCCGCCTGTTCAATTGTCATTTTTAGGTAAGCAGCAGCTCTGATATTTAACAATGACTTCATATAAAAATGTCATCATGTCAGTTCGGCAAGTACCGGGGTGTTAGTCAAAAAAGGCCCTGGAATTCTCCAAAGCCTTTTCCATATGCTTGTATGCTTTCGGGCGTAACTTATTTGCCTTTTTTGCTTGGTGGCAAATTGATAGGCGCAGGGGCCGGGCCGCTTGACTTCGAGGCATTTTCTATTTTTTGCGAATCGGGATTTGCATTGCCCGATACGCCTTTTACCGATACATTGATCGCCAGGCTCAGTACCATGAGCGCAATGGCCAGTATCCACGTGCCTTTCTCAAGAAAGTCGCCTGTCTTTTGTACGCCCATCAATTGCGACGAGCTTGAAAAATTTGAGGTCAGACCGCCACCTTTAGGATTTTGAACCATTACGATGGCGCCCAGGAGCACACATACAATAACGGCAAGGATCGTAAATAATAAATACATGTCTTTATATGCTAATTAATTTTTCGTTCCAGCAATTCAATTTGGTCGGCAAAGTAACGGCTTTTTTCCGGGAATTTCAACATCAATTTTTTGTAGGTGCCGATAGCCTTGTGGTAAAGCATCTGGTCGACGTAGATGCGCGCAAGTGTTTCCGTTACCAGTTCGTCGCGGTCTTCGGCGCTTTTTTTTGCCTTGTTCTCGTTATCCAGCTTGTCGCTGCTCGGCGGGCTGATCTGCGGCTCCTCGGTCAGGAACTTTTTAATGATCCGGTCTTCCTTGTTTTGCATGTCGAAGTCCACAACCGGCATAGCACCCTTGTCCACTTCGTCTATCGTTCCCATATGGAAGATGTTCTCGTAGTACTGCTGCTGTAATGTGTCGTCGGCGCGGTACCGTATGGCCTGCGTTGTATCCAGTTTGAAAGGTTGATAAACGCCGGCATGCTCCCTGCGTGTTTTGTTCAGCCACCACATGAAAGTGTAGGGCATTTGATCGTCGTCGTATTTGGCTACGACATTCTCATATTGGGCTGCGTCAGGTTCTCCCGGCGCTTCGTCCAAACCCTCGCCTCCCTCCGGCGTATGTTTGGCGATATTTTCAAAAATAAAATAGTCATTCGACACGAGGTTTTCGGCTATCAGCTTATCGGTTTCCTCTTTCGCGGTGGGATATTGGGATATTTCTTCCGGTGCGGCGGACTGTTCGCCGCGTAAAGCTTCGGCGGTTCCTTCACCGGTTGCTGCGGCTGCCGGTTTGGCTGCGGGCGTAAAGCTGATATTTTCAATACCGACGATCTCATCGTAAACATCATCGTCAATATTTTCTACAGGCCGGACGTATTCATTTTCAGCCTGTACCGCCTCTACGTCGACTATCGCTTCATGTTCGCCTGCCCACGCAGCAATCTCTTCCTCGTAAACGCCGGTACCTGGAGCAGCCTGTTCGTCTTCTGCAGGAAGTTCCGCTACCGGGCCTTCCTCATCCAATACGATATTATGGTCATAGGCTTGGGCCGGTACTTCTTCCTCATATACGCCGGTTCCGGTTCCGGACATTTCGTCTTCGGCCGGTAATTCAAACGCCATAACCTCATCGCTTGTTGGCGGCCCGGCATGACCGACCGGCTCAATGATCTCCTCTTCGAAAACCGCCGTTTCGGTTTCGACGCGAACGTCTTCAGCAGTAATTTCAGCTACAGGTTCCGTTTCGTCGTGTATATAAAGATTTTTTTCCGTATCGATCAAATAATCGCCTTGATCGCCACTTTCCAGGGGTTCTATGGTATGCAGTCCTTCGATGATCGGTTGCGGCTCCTCGGTAGGCAGTTCGATAATCGGCTCCGGAACAATCGGTTCTTCTTCAATGATCGTGTTGATTTCCTCATTGACCTCTGTTAGCTGTTCGGACAATACGGTCTCCTCAGCTTCGTTTTTGAAATGCGTGCGAGCGACTTCTTCCTGCGCAAACTCAACGGCGGGGTTGTATTGCTGAACCGGGCCGGGTAATTGAATTATTTGCTGGCTATCCACCTCGGCCAGGCTTTCGGGATAGTTGACGATGGTGTAAAGTGTTTTCGGATCGGAGTAAACCGCCGAATAACCTCCGGCGCCGCTTTCGGCCCGCATCAGCAAGGTGTGCAGGAGCCCGCTTTGGGGGAATTCATCAGCCAGGCGCTGCAGGTTATAGATATGTGATTGCCCGTTATCAGCCGGATCGGTCAATAAATTCCACAAAACTTCGTGCTGCCGGTTATCAAGGTATTGATCCACGTCGGTGAAACTACTAATTGCTTACCAATTCTCAAAAGCCCTGTTAAAAATATCGTCCACCAGCTGTTTATTTATGGCGGTGATTAGGGATTGCTCCTTATTTGCTATATCGCCGGTAAAATCCTGGTGCTCGGAGAATGATTGCGAGAAATTCAGGTGTTTATCGGCGTTGTTCGAGTAAGTGACGTTGACGGTGATGGTCAAGCGTTCGGCTCCTGCTATAGGGGCTACATTGTTATTGGTAGCTTGTATCGACACCGGTTCGATAGTGTAATTTGTAATATTGCCCGACATACGCGCATCGGACTCTCCCTGTACGATCGATAAACTTGTACTCGATCGTATACGGTCTTTTAGCGTTTCGGTAAACTGCTGGCTGAGATAGTTCACAACAAGCGGCGAGTTGTTCTCAAAGTACTCGATGTTGATTGTTTTCAGTTCATCGGGGATGGTCGCGCCGGTGAGTTTGACCGTGCAGGAGGAATTGAACAACAGTACCATTGCTGCTACAGAAAACAGGATCAGTGCGGCCCTTTTCATCATTACAGGTTTAATTCCTTTATCTTACGATATAGTGTCCTTTCGGAGATACCCAACTCATTCGCGGCAAGTTT
>JAFDZK010000405.1 GCA_018267005.1 Bacteroidota bacterium | reverse complement strand
TTACTAAAAAAATTAGTAAATAAAATAGTCAATCATAAAAATAATCTGCACATTTGCAGACACGTTTATCCGTACATCAAAAGGTGGCCAAGACAAAAATCGCATACTTCTGCCAGAGCTGTGGCTTTGAATCGCCCAAATGGCTGGGAAAATGCCCATCGTGCGGGCAGTGGAATACTTTTGCCGAGGAGATCATCGAAAAGGCAAATACGGCTATCCCCGACTGGAAGTCGAATTCCACCTCGATGCAGCGCGCAAATAAGCCGGTGCAGGTTTCGGAGATCAGTTTTGATGAAGAACAGCGTATCCTGACGCCTGATAAAGAATTTAACCGGGTACTTGGCGGGGGTATCGTGGCGGGCTCACTGGTGCTGATCGGCGGCGAACCAGGTATCGGTAAATCGACCCTGATGCTGCAATTAGCGCTCAATATGCCAGGCATGAAGGTGCTATACGTTTCGGGCGAGGAAAGCGATAAACAGATCAGGATGAGGGCAGAAAGGCTCTCCCAGGTAGCAATTGACAATTTGCAGCCCGTAGAGGATCCAAGATCGGAAATCCGAAATCCGAGATTCGAGATCGGCAAAGAGTGTTATATCCTTACTGAAACGTCAACCCAGAATATCTTCAAGCAAATCGAACAATTGGAGCCCGACCTGGTGGTGATCGATTCGATACAAACACTTTATTCGGCGCATATTGAATCAACGCCCGGCAGCGTTTCGCAAGTAAGGGAATGTACCGCCGAGATGCTCCGCTTCGCCAAGGAATCGTCGACGCCGGTGTTCCTCATCGGGCATATTACCAAAGACGGCATGATCGCCGGTCCGAAGATACTGGAGCACATGGTCGACACGGTTTTGCAGTTCGAAGGCGACCGGCACCATGTATACCGTATTTTGCGTGCGGTAAAAAACCGTTTCGGCTCGGCGTCCGAGCTTGGTATTTATGAAATGCTTGGCGACGGGCTGCGCGAAGTGTCAAACCCGTCGGAAATATTGCTTTCACAGCGCGATGAACCGTTAAGCGGCATCACAATTTCAGCCACGCTGGAAGGTATGCGCCCGATGCTGATCGAAACCCAGGCGCTCGTGAGCACGTCGCCTTATGGCACCCCGCAGCGCACCGCCACCGGTTTCGATACTAAACGGATGAATATGCTGCTGGCGGTGCTGGAAAAGCGCTGCGGCTTTCATTTGGGCGGAAAAGACGTTTTCCTGAACATTACCGGCGGTATAAGCGTCGAAGATCCGGCTATCGACCTGGGCCTTGCAACCGCGGTTATCTCCTCTCATGAAGATATCCCTATTCCCTTCAAAACCTGCTTCGCGGGCGAGATCGGTCTTTCGGGCGAAGTCCGGGCCGTTAACCGCATCGAACAGCGCATCGCCGAAGCGCAGAAGCTCGGCTTCGAGCAGATATTTATTTCCAAATATAACCTTGAATCAGGCGGGAAAAATCAAAAGCGCATCGACCTTTCGCGGTACCAGATCGCCGTACGGACGGTAAGCAGTATCGAAGAGGTGTTCAGTGCGCTTTTCGGATGATCAAGAAAGCTTAAAAGGTGTAGCAATTGCAGCGATTGTAAGGATAGCCTTTTCTTTTTACAACCGTTGAACTCTTATTGCAATTACAGTCAAACCTTAATCCGTCACGGCAACCGTCATCTTACGGATCATATTGTTATTAAAATCCGAAATGTAAATGTTGCCCTGCAGATCGATTGCGATGCCAAGCGGCGTATTGAACTGTGCCGCCGTTCCGGTACCGTCCGCGTAGCCGGTCACATTTACCGCCCCTGCCAGGTTGTACAGCGTCTTCGCAGCGGTAAGCTCGATGACGCGGCCCGATTGGTCGGTAATGTAGATATTAGCGTTTTGGTCTACGGTAATGCCCGTAGGATAGCCGATCAGTGAAGTTTGTCCTGGTCCGCCCGCGATGGTTGTTACCACTCCTGCCGGCGTCACCTGCCTGATGGCGCTGTTTCCGCCGTCAGCCACATAGATATTACCCGTGGAAGGATCGACGGCGACACCGCTGGGATGCCTGAAAAAGGCGAACACACCCGTAGTGGTGTTGGTGGTTGCATTGGCATATCCCGGCGTGGTCACCCCTGCAACAGTGGTGCTTTTTCCGGCGGAATTGATCATGCGGATCATGTTATTGTTATCGTCGGCTACATACAGGTTGCCTGACTTATCGAAGGCTATCCCGTAAGGTCCGTTAAATTCGGAAGCTGTGGCGGTACCGTTAACAGCCCCGGCAGTCGTATTGCCGCAAAAAGTGCTTACCGTGCCATCTGTCGAAATTTTCCTGATCACGTTATTGCCAAAATCAGCAACGAATACATTCCCTTGGCCATCTACCGCAAGTCCCTGGGGGCCATAAAATTCTGCACTGGCAGCAGGGCCATCGGCATAACCCGGAGTTCCGTTGCCGGCAATCGTTGTAACCACACCGCCCGGCGTGATCTTACGTACCAGGTTATTAAATGAATCAGATACATACACATTGCCCTGTGCATCGGTCGCTATGCCGCCCGGGCCGTTAAATAATGCGCCGCCGCCGGTTCCGTCAGCATAGCCCGAGGTCTGGCTGCCCGCAAACGTAGTCACCACGCCTGCCACGGATGATACAGTTGAGCTGGTGGTAAACGTTATTACGGAGCCGTAGCTTGTACCTATAGCGCTGGTGGCATAGGCCCTCAGGTAATAAGTCGTGTTGGCGGTCAAACCGGTAATATTGCAAACGAATGTGTAGCTTGTCGAAATTAACGGAGCCGTAGTTTTCGTGTCGGCTATGGTGGGTGTATGATTGGTTGTACTGTAGCAAACACCATTTTCGGTTAAGGCAGACGAGCCCACCGAAGTGATGGTGCCGCCGCTTTGAGCGGTGCTCGTGGTAACGTCAAGCATGACGTCTTGTGTAGTAACCGACGGCGGTGTGGTGGTAGTAGTAGTCGTTTTTTTACAGCCTGTTTCGGATATGAAAACAGAAAATAGTAAGAGATAAACTATGGGG
>JAFDZK010000404.1 GCA_018267005.1 Bacteroidota bacterium | reverse complement strand
AGGCTCCAGCCAGCAATAAACCTTTCCATCCCGCGCGTTCCTTACCACAATGCAAAGCCATTTCCGTGGAGTTGGGACCAGGTATCAAATTGGTAGCACCGATCAGATCGAGGAAATGTTCATGGGTCATCCATTGCCGCTTGCGGACAACTTCTTCTTCCATCATGGCGATATGTACCGCAGGGCCGCCAAACCCTAAAAATCCCAATTTCAAAAAGACCTGGGCTACTTCTTTTAATCTGCTCATTGTTATACGTAATCGAACAGGGCCATAAAACCAAAGTCCATGTGCAGTTGCATGTGGCAGTGAAATAAGGACAGGCCGGGGTTATCTGCTGTAAAGTCAATGTCCATCGTTTGAAAACCGCCCAGCATAGCTACATCTTTAATGATACCGGATGTGGGTTGACCATTGATATTCGTGATCTCGAAACTGTGCCGGTGCAGGTGCATTGGGTGAATGTCGTCTGAGGCATTGCGCAGATGCAGACGATAACGCTTACCCTTCTTTAAATGAAACATAGGCTTCATGTTCATCATATCGAAGGCCGCCCCGTTGATCGTCCAGCGGTTGAAGCCATGATCGGCTGCCTGGTCTTTGGCGAAGAGCATTTCGATGATCTCATCGGGTTCTTGCACTTTAGGGGCACTGTTGCCGAATATTCGGTAATCCCATTTGTAAGGTTTGGGAGTTGTCCATTGCGGTTTGCCGGATTGACCTTCGTATTGAACAATAGTTCCCATACCATTTCCACGGTCGTCATCGGCTAAGTCACCCATGATCCAGACACCAGGGTTTTTCATTTCGACAATAGCGCTGATGCGTTCCGCAGTACCCAACCAAAGCAAAGGTACTTCTGCAGGATTCGGTACGGGGTTGCCATCCACTGCGATCACCTTAAAGGTATGGCCCGGCAAAGCCAGGCTCCTGATCTCGCTGGCGCTGCCATTGAGCACATGAAAAAGAATACGCTCACCTTGCTTGACTTTGATCGGGTCGCCATGACCGAGTTGTTTACCGTTGACAGTAAATATCTTGTAACCTACTTCAAAGCCTTTCGGTCTTTCAGGATATTCCTTTTCTCTCTTTTCCTGCATGGCCTGCAATTCTGCCACCGGTTGTCCCGGCAGGAAATCCATTGCCATGTCACCACCCCGCTGGAAATAAGGCTCGAACTCTTTCATTACGATAAATTCTTCCCGGTCAAATCCGGTAAGCTTTTCCTTTGGCTCGATATAAACGGGGCCGACCTCACCGTTGTATTGCCCCATATTCAAATTACCGCCTGCCACTAAATGCGTGTGGTAAAAACGAAAGCCTGAAGGGCCTGGAACAAACACCTCGCGCCGCATTCCATGCGCAGGAATATAGGGTGTGCCTTCTTCGGCCGCGCCGTCAACGTTTATCGGCAGGAACTGGCCATGCCAGTGAAATTGCTCCGGTATATCCGTGTCATTATAAATATCAACGGTCACCTGCTGGCCTTCTTTGAACCGCAATAAAGGGCCGGGGAATTGACCGTTATAGATGGTGGTAGAAAGGATATATTGGGGGGCGACTTCCACAAGACCTGTGCCGATGCGAATGGTATAATCTGCTTTGCCTGAATGTTCTTCAGCAGCGCTCCTGTCGTCTTTAGATGAACTGCTTTGCTTGTCATTATTCTGGCAACTTTCCAATAAGGTGCTTCCTGCGATCCCCGAAAGCGCGGTCAGGGTGATACCGGTTCTTATAAATTTTCTGCGACTGGTCATTGGTTAGTTAAGTCTTGTTAGGAGTCATTCGTGCGTCTGCCGATCCGCGTCCACCGCCATAGATCAATAGCAGGACCAGCAGCAGGGTCATGGCAAAATCAGTACGGTATTCATGAGCAAAGGGCCAAAATCCCTTTGAAATTAACATCGGCAGTTTGGTGATGATAAACGCGGTGATCATAATGACCAGTAGCGGTATCGAAGCCAGTCGAATAGTCAGTCCCACCAATACCAATATTCCGCATACGATCTCAAACGTACCCGTAAAATGTGCCCAAAATGCAGGGGCATGGAAACCGATTTTCGCGAAGCGTCCCGCACCAACCTCATCCGGCCGGATAAACTTTTGAATGCCTTCTGAAAAAAAGACCAGGCCGACGATCAATCGGCAAAGCAAAAAAGGATAGGTCTTTGTTGAAAGCAGTTTTTTCATAGCTGTCCTTACAAAGTTCAACCAAAGGGCGCGACCAATATAGTACAAATGAAAATAAAATAGCCGCTATGAAAATTGTGAGCGATATTGCTGCGGTGTCGCACCATTGTGCCGCTTGAAATAGCGGATAAAATGAGAAGGGTCGGAAAAGTCTAACTGAAAAGCTATCCCTGAAACGGCCATACTGGTGTAGAGTAACAAGCGTCGGGCCTCCTGGTTGATATACACAGCGATTACATCACCCGCCGCCATACCAGCATGTTTCCGGCAAGCCGCATTTAGGTTTTGAGGCGTAGTATGCAACAAACCGGCATAATAGGCTACTGTATTTTTAAGGCTCGGCTGCTTCTCTAACAGGTGCAGAAAAGCCTGGTGGAGATTGCCATGCGCACCAGACGGAAGATAAGGGGCAGTCATTCTAATCTTCATGAACAGGGCTTTAAGCAAACTCTCCAGCAAGGGAACTTGGGTCAAGCCCGTGTTTTCCAATTCGATCAGTTCTAAAAGCGCGTTGATCGTCGTTTCAGATGATAAGGGAATGCACGCCGTGCTACTGACCTCGGTAATGATCCTGCGTAACTGATGGTCTGTGCTTTGCAATAAAAACTCCGGCCTTAAAATGAGCACATAACCTTTTGGCGTTACTTGTTCATCCAGTTCAAGGAAATGTACCCGTTCCTGTTTGATCAGAAAGATCACCGGCGGTTCAACTGAATACCGGATTTCATCGATCGTATGGTGACCCGCGCCACTCTGGAAAAAGATAACTTCTAAATAATTATGATGCTTGTGTGGGTTGGTTTTACGCACCCCATCCCGGTAGGCAGAAATGGTCAATAGCCTGCCAGCTTCGCTTTTGTT
>JAFDZK010000403.1 GCA_018267005.1 Bacteroidota bacterium | reverse complement strand
TTTTCCCATACCTCCGTTTTCTTCATCGTTAATTCCATCTTTTTTCCGTTTAATTTAGTTTGATTGATCTATAAGTGATTAAAAGTTTCCGAAAATCGACCAAAATCCCAAGGATTACTCTATTTTTTAAATGACCTATTTGGGTTGTTAGTGAGATACTCAGGTATTTTTAGAATTTAATTAAAAAAACGACCAAGAATATTGCCTATTTATCCTCGAAATGGATCAACAATGGCTAATATATAGACATTTTAAATAAAACACCAATAAAATTTAAAAAAACTTTAAAAAAAAGCTTTAAATTATATTTATGTCAATAAAAATGACGTTATTTTATCATTACTCGTTTTAAAATTTCGAAATAAGATGAAATAAACGTCCATAATCAGGAAAATATCCATTTATAGCGTTTCAAATCGAAATTATAAATTGCGATTAAGCGAAATCGACTCAGATCTCGCTTTTTTTAGAGAAAAGAATAGCTTTATTACTTATTTTATTCTTCTAAGAGTAATAATGGGGGCGTCGGAATTCGGGTCGAATGCTTCAGGCCGGTCGCCGCCGGGGAATATTTGCCAGCGAATGGTATTATCATCGTCAAAAACGAGAAAGCCCTTTAACACGGCCTGGCCGCCATCGGGAGTGAGCATCGCGATATCGATCTTCGCAGGATTTTTGGGAAGGTCGACAGTATAAGTATAAGGAGGGAAATCGTGACCAGTGATGAAAACGGTCACCTTATTTGTATCAAGAAAGTTGACCGACGCTTTTACGTTCTCGCTATCGGCGCCTTCCCACTTGCCTACCAGGTCTTTTTTTGTGTGCTGGGCAAAGGCGGCAATCGAAAAAAGCACCAATAAAGACGCAAAAAGGCTTCTCTTCATATCTCACAATTACTTATCGCTCAGCATGATCGGATTTCCCTTTCCGCCGCCGATGATGATCACTTTGGTGTTGGGTGATAATGCGATTTCTTTCTGAGCTTTGATATACTCATACTGCAACTGCTTATCCGACAACTGGGTCGAAATGATTTTTTGGTAATCGGCTATACCCTGCGCTTCCACGCGCTTACGGTCGGCTTCCTGGCGCTCCTTTTGGAGCACGAACTGCATCTTTTGCGCATCCTGCTCAGCCTGTATCTTGGATTCTATACTGGCTTTTACAGACGCCGGCAATGAAATATTGCGGATCAGTATCGACTGAACTTCAAGACCATTTTTTTCAAAACTTTGCGTAATGGTTTGGTTAATTTTGGCCTGGAATTCTTGCCTCTTGGTAGAATATAAGTCTACGGCCTGGTAATTCACCGCGTTATCGCGAATTGCTGTGCGCGTAACCGGGCGTACGATTTTATCTTCATATTTCTCGCCGATATTCTGGAGAATAAAAGGCGCTTTGTCCGGATTTACTTTATATAACACTGAAAGATCTATGGTAACTTCCAGCCCGTCGGACGAAAGCACGCGTATAGCATCGTCGCCCGCCACTGCGCCTTCGCTATCTTTGGCGCTCATGGTATAGTTTTGTGTCTGGATATTAAAGTTGGTCACCTCAACTAGCGGGTTGATGAGATGCAGGCCGCTCGGTAGCACGCGGTCCTGTACGCTGCCGAACAGCGTTTGTACGCCAACCTCGCCCGGCTCGATCACCTTGAACATGGAAGTAACAAGTCCAAGTCCGATCACAATGAGACCGATAGAAGAAACCACGCGCGAAAAGCGGCTGCCCGGTTCGGGCGAACGCCTGAGCACCATGCCCACAATGAGCACAATGATGCCTAAAATTGCGATAATCATAATATTTAGATCAAGGTTTTTTCTGCATGTTACGCACTTCTTTCACAAGGCGCACTTTAAGCACAACAAGCACCGCGCCAATAAGCACGCCGCCTGCGATATATTCATAATGCTTACCCTGGAATCCGTTATAGATCAGCACTAAGCAAACAAAGATGCCGATGTTATACAGAACATTCAGCGCTAACTTCTTTCCCATCTCAATAAACCTGCATAGATGGATCGATCTCATTGGCCCAGGCCAATATGCCGCCCTGCAGGTTGGCCAGGTTGGTAAAGCCAAACTGCTGCTCCAATTGCATGATAGCCGCCGCGCTGCGCCTGCCGCTGCGGCACATTACGATAACCGGCTTATCCTTGTCAATCTTATCCACTTCTATCAATATTCCCCCCAGCGGTATCAGCTCGCCACCAAGGTTCGACATTTCATATTCAAAATCCTCACGCACGTCGATCAATTGAAAATCTTCGTGGTTATCCATCATTTCTTTTAATTCCGATACGGTTATTTCTTTCATAAGAACATTATTTCAATCAAAGGTAGGTTTTTATTACCAAACTAAATCGGCAGAAAGTTTGTAACAATCAGTAACAATGCGCGTTCTTATATATGTTTGCATAAAATTTACATTCTGCTTATGAATTCATGTACGCTTGAAAGGAAACAGCCGTTCATGGATTCAGTACTTTTTAAATCGACAAATGAAGAAAATCACCCGCTTTTTTTGGTTCTGTTCGGGGGCACACGTAGGAACATTAAAGAAATACCCGGTAGAACACAATAAATATGTAGGTATCGGGGCCACCATATTTTTTACGGCGTTATTCGCTTCGCTTTCGGGCGGCTATGCCATGTATTTTGTATTTAACGGCAGTCCGTTTGCCGTGGGCTTTGCCATATTTTTCGGTTTGCTGTGGGGACTGGCCATTTTCAATATGGACCGCTATATCGTTTCCAGCATCGACAAGGAAGGCACTACCAAACAGCAGATCATACAGGCTTCTCCGCGTATTTTGCTGGCTATCATGATCGGTATCGTAATATCCCGGCCGCTCGAACTAAAGATATTCGACAAGGAAATACGCCAGAAGCTGAAAACGGCCTACCTGAAAGGCCAGCACAGAAAAATCGATACGCTTGAGAAAGCATACAACGACAAATATGCCATGGAACTTTCAAAGGACAAAGATTTGAAGGCCGAGAAAGATTCCCTGGAAAAAGATATTAACCGTTCGCGCTACCAACTGAACGAAGAAGTATTCGGCGAAAAGACCAACCAGACGTCGG
>JAFDZK010000402.1 GCA_018267005.1 Bacteroidota bacterium | reverse complement strand
TATTCAAAGCGCCCGATGGCATACTTTCTTATTAAGGCACTCAGGTTTCCTGAAAAACTTTGTTCGTTGCCATTGTCATTTAGCTTGATGTAATGTATAGCATGTCCCTTCGATTTAAGCTGGTATGCGAAATTTCGCATCGCTGCAAAAAAGCCAAGTATTTTCTGGATATGGTGTTTGACATATTCCTGCTCTTGTTTAACCTCCATTAACACGTACAAGACGTCTTTATCCACCGTATAGAACCAGGAATGGTGCAGGTTTAGTTGATCGCCGAGTATAAGGCGGAGGGTCTTGGGCATGACATTGATTTTTTCGCTAAAATACGGAGCCCGGCGTGGTTACACGATGACTAGTTGCGAATATTTGATCTTAGAGTTTGCAACTTTTTTCCGCGGTATTTTTTAGCTAAATTATTGTGTTAAAAATATTTTTTGTCGAAATCAATGCATTTCAATTCATATCGATACGGTAATCGACCAATTATTATTGCAATATATAATCATTGTACGACCAGGAAAAAACAAAGGCAGTTACAAACCCTCGTAACTGCCTAGTAATGTGGTAGCGGGGAGCAGGATCGAACTGCCGACCTTAGGGTTATGAATCCTACGCTCTAACCATCTGAGCTACCCCGCCAAATATTTTTCTCTTTTTTTAAGGTTCGGAATGCCAGCCTTGTAAGCTGAAAACCTGCCTTCTTTCGCTTTAAACACTGTTCTGATAATCGGCCAGTACCTAATGCCACACGCACCGCAGCCGGCCCGTAAAAAGAGTTTGCAAATATAGCAGAAATTCATTTTCTTTAGAAAAAATGTGAAGATTTAGACCTGAGAGCTGATCACGATCCCCTATGCCAGAGAAGAAAAAATTTAATATTGAGTACGAAATCAAATCATCTCCCAGGATATTATATGGTTTTTTGAGCGAGCCCAACGGGCTTACGCAGTGGTTTGCCGACGATGTGAGCGTTCGCGACCATGTATACACTTTTACTTGGGATGACGAGGAACAAAAGGCGAAGCTGCTGCTGACCAAAGAGAATAAATTAGTGCGTTTCAAATGGGTCGACGACGACCCGGCCTGTTATTTCGAGATGGAGATTTTGCAGGACGAACTCACCAACGACGTGGCCCTGAGTATCACCGACTTTGCCACGGAGGAAACGATGAACGAACGAAAACTGATCTGGGATAACCAGGTCGAATACCTGATCAGTGTACTTGGAGCATGAGGTAAATTTACTTTTTCATTAATTTTGTGTCGTGAAAAAGATCCACCTTTTGCTGCTCAGGTCTTTCGCCAGGCCGTTTGCGGTAACGTTTTTCATCGTGATGTTCGTGTTGCTGATGTTGTTCCTGTTCAAATACATCGACGACCTCATTGGCAAAGGCTTTGAATGGTACACCATTGCGCAGCTAATGTTCTATTCATCGGCCACCAACGTCGCAATGGCGCTGCCGCTGTCAGTACTTCTTTCGTCCATCATGACCTACGGCAGCCTCGGCGAAAACTATGAGCTTGTTGCCATTAAATCTGCAGGCGTATCGCTTCGCCGGGCTATGTACCCGATGATAATCGTGGTGGCCATCTTGAGTGTCGCCGCTTTTATTTTTTCAGACAATATGCTGCCTATTGCGAATGAGAAATATTATTCGCTGTTATACGATGTGCGCCAGCAAAAATCAGCCAACCTGCTGCCCGAAGGCGTTTTTAGCAATAGTTTTCCCGGTTATACGATTCGGGTAAGTAAAAAGGACCCTGATGGAAGGACGCTGCACGGCGTAATGATCTATCAAACCAATCCGACCACGAATAATACCGATGTGCTTATTGCTAAAGAGGGGCTGATGTACCGTACCCCGGATAACAAGTACCTCGTTATGAAATTGAAAGATGGCGTGCGGTACCAGGAAAGCCCCGGCGACCACGGTTACGAACCCCGCCAGCAGTTTACACGATTCCGTTTTAAAGAAACCGAGCAGAAATTTGATATTTCGTTCATGAAGCTGCACCGAACCCCGGAGAGCTTATTCCGGACCGCTGTACAGATGATGGACCTGAAGCAATTAAAATATTTTGGCGACTCGACGCGCAAGCAAACGGACAGCACGCTTATGGTAAACTATAAGCTCATTACGCCGTATTTCAAGTATTTTTCGGTGCCCAAGAAGGCTCTTACCAGGGGAACACAACCCGTAACGCCGAAAAATGCCGACCCGCTTTCAGGCATGACGCTCCAGCAAAAAACCACAGCGATGATCAATGCCTTAAACGAGTACCGCTCGCTGCAGGAGGTGATCAAAAATCGGGCGGATACCTACACGGAACAAATGCGTAACCTGCACCGGTATGACATCGAGTACCAGAAAAAGTTCACTTTGTCCGCCGCGTGTATCGCCCTGTTCCTGATCGGAGCGCCGCTCGGAGCGATAATCCGCAAAGGCGGCCTGGGAATGCCTATCGTGGTTTCGGTGATATTTTTCCTGGTCTATTACATCATTTCGACCATAGGCGAGAAGTCAGCTAAAGATGGCGACTGGTCGCCCGTATTCGGATCTTGGATCGCCATTATTTTTTTAACACCGATCGGTATATTTTTATCTTACAAAGCGGCAAACGATTCGGTTTTGTTCGATATGGAGGCCTACAGGCGATTCTTTAAACGACTGATAGGACGAAAGGATGATTAGTCGGTATTCATTAAATAACGGCCGCATCGAATCCGACCCTGGCAATTGACTGAAGCAACTTTTACAAATATCCGACCGTACTGCAAGCAGAATCCGTTAAATTTGTGGTATTCTGAATTTTGCGGATACAATGACCGCAGACAATTATCTTTCTTTTAAATAACATGCTGGATACGATACAGGAAGCAATCGATGCCATCAAGGCGGGCAAGATGGTTATAGTGGTTGATGATGAGGATCGCGAGAACGAGGGCGATTTTGTCACCGCGGCACATAATGCTACGGCCGAAACTATAAATTTTATGATCCGCCACGGACGCGGGTTAGTTTGTGCGCCGATAACCGCCCAGCGCGCACGCGAGTTGCAGCTCGAGCCGATGGTGAGTAACAATACCACTTCGCACGAAACTAACTT
>JAFDZK010000401.1 GCA_018267005.1 Bacteroidota bacterium | reverse complement strand
GATCAGGAATACCAGCGACGTGGTGGACAACATAACAACGCTGAAAATGTGTGCTGAGCCAAATCGCATTTCAAGGAATACGGTGATCCAAAGGTAATTCAAACAGCCGACCGCCTGCGGTATCCGGCGGTCCTTCCGGTGTTCCAGTGATAAGGATTTGATCACCCCTATCCTGAAAAGCAGGTAGACAACCAAAAAGGGCGGTGCGCAGGTAACCAAAAAAGTAAGAAGCACAAATATTAGCTCCTGCGGTAAGCCACGCAGGCCAGTCATATCATGGAAGAACAGCAGGATGATGATGCACAGGTACGTCGGTGCAAAAAGCGGGATAAAAATGGCTGACAGGATCTCGGCAAACCGTTTCATGCAGTGTAATGTATAACGGGTTTTGGTTGATACAGCAGTAAGTTACAAACCGAATCTGTAGAAAAACAGTACAATTTTAAATTTATGCACCCGAGTTCTGATTTCAGTCCTCCGGCCTCTGACTTCCGTACGTCTGCCCGAACAGCTTTTTGAAATAAGCCGTCGTTTCGAAGCCTGCGGCTTTGGCTATCTCGGCCGGGGTGTGGTTTTTGCCGTCGGCTAATAATTCGCGGGCGATCTGCATACGTATCACACGGATGAACTTGTTCGGCGTTACGCCGAGTATAGCGTTGATGCGCCGGTGCAATTGGCGTTCGCTCATGAACAGCTCGCTGCTGAGCGTGGGCAAGCTGAGCCTGCTCTTACCGGCATATTTCCGGACGATCCGTTCAAAATCCGACAGCCAGACCTGATCCCCCGGGCTGAAAGCCTCACCGGAAACATCCTCCAGGTTATCCTGGTTATCAAGTATGAAAGTGCGCAGCTCGGGCTTCACACCCTCTTCATTTTTAGCGTGTCCCAAAAACTGCAGCAGCCGCTGGTATTCCTCCAGGCGTTTCCGGTGTGTGACATTCTTGGCAATTGCGAACACCAGCTTTTTTGAATTCACGGGCATGGATGTCCAGGTCAGCCATACGATCTCACCGGTTTTGGTCAGGTAACGGTTCTCGAAATTGAGCAGCGGCGTGCCCTTTCGTATCAGGTTGCGGCGGTATTCCGTTGCATGCTGGTCGTCGGGGTGGACGAAGGAGTTGATCGGCCTTGAAAACAATTCTTCCTCCGTGTAACCCAGCGTTTTAGAAACAGCCGGATTGATCTTCTTGAAATAACCGTCGAAGCCGGCGATGCAAAGCAGGTCGGGCGAGAGCTCAAAGAAAAACTCAAGATTATATCTGTCATCCCCTCTTTTTGCCATGCCGGGTGTGTTTAAATTACACGAATGTCAGTTTTGTTAGCTATTATGTCAGTTTTGTTATTCTCAAATGTCAGAATTTTGAAAATAATTTAAAGAACGGTTAAACAATTTTTTTGCAGGCTTTATCCTGTATGAAAAAACGGATACTGGTTATCGACGACGATGAGGATATCCTGGAGGTGCTGAAAATGATCTTACAGGATGCGGGCTACCAGGTGATCCTGAGCGCCAATGGGATGGCGACCGAAAACATATCGGCTGTCAAACCCGACCTGCTCCTGCTCGACCTGCGTCTTGCCGGATCGGACAAAGACGGTGCGCAGATCTGTTCCGAGCTTAAATCGGGCGACGCCCTCCGGCATCTCCCGGTTATGCTGATATCTGCCGAGGCAAATGTCGACGCCATAGCGCGTGAATGCGGTGCGAACGCTTATGTGCAAAAGCCGTTCGACATGCACGAGCTGGTGAGCCAGGTAAAGCAGTATGTTGCATAAAAATTCTTTGCCGCAAAGTATGCCCCTGATTATTTATCATATTTAAATCTAAACCTAAGTTAGCCTGGATCATGGTCCGGGCTTTCTTTACTTAGGAGATTGTTAAATATTTACGCTAACTAACTCCGATCGGGTTTATAAAGTCGCCCCGCAGAAGCCACCCGCCCGCCTCGCAGGTTGAGAGTTGCTTTTTGGTCGAAAAAGCTCTCCAATTTTGATAGGCGTCGCATAAAATTTCTTTTTTCAGGAGCCTTGTTATCAGCATAAAAGCCTAAATTGGGTTTTCAAAACCTAAAATGCGCCTGCTCATAGTCATATTGTTGCTGTCTTTATCTGTGAACGTGCAAGCCGGCCACCTAACGCGGGTACTGGCCGACAGTAACAAGAACCTGGTTATTGACTACCCCCAGGTTTTGCAAAAAGCGGGCATTAAAAAAGTACGCTGCATCTTTAAGGACAGCCGCAAATTTATCTGGATTGGCACTGAAAACGGTTTGTATCGCTACGATGGCACCAACCTCGATCTGCTGCAGCACGATGCCGCCAACCTGCACAGCCTGCCGCAAAACACGGTGGTCAACATCGCTGAGGACCATTCGGGACATATATGGGCAGGGACGCTGGAAGGCGCGGCCAGGATCGACCCATGGACATTCGCATGCAGCGTTTACAACAAGCGGAGACATAATCTCGCCCAGGATTTTGATATTAAAGTATTCGTCGATAGCCAGGGAAGAATATGGGCAGGCGGCAGCAAGGGGCTCGACCTGTACGATCCTGCGAAGAATATTTTCAGGAAGGTATGGCAGCACGACGACAAAAGCGGTGTTGGCTACATCAATTGCCTGGCGGAATGGAAAAAAGATACGCTTGCCTTCGGCACCTTTGACGGCGCAGTACTCATCAGCAAAAACGACTTTGGATACCGGCGGCTGCTGGCGGGCACGGATATCACGGTTACCCGCGTGTTCGCCGACGGGGATAACAACCTATGGTTGGGCACATGGGCATCTGGCTGCATCATCTGCCCGGCCGGCGGTGGTCCTTTTCATAATCTGTCATTCGAAACCAAACGGTCAGGTGTACTTACCAATGTCATTACAGGTATCGTCGAAACCAGCTACAATAGCAATCATATAATTTGGATTGCCACCTTAAACGGCGTTTATAAGATGAAAGCCGGCGCAGGGCAGGTTACGGGCGCGGTAACCCTGGTATGGCCGGGCATGGCCAACAGCATTATGGCCGACGATGAACAATACATCTGGGAAGCCGGCGGCGCGGTATCACGTTTCTACGCCGGCGGCAGCTTTTTTAAAACCCTGCCCATCGATTATTCCGGATCGGTGCAGGACATTCTGCCTGTAACGGTCAAACA
>JAFDZK010000400.1 GCA_018267005.1 Bacteroidota bacterium | reverse complement strand
AAGAAGCCTATCCCATAATGGATGATGTTGAGGGCCGGCATGTACATGGTAAGTTTGATCCTTAGGGCTTGTTATGTTGTATCCCTTAACAAATACCATGTGAGGATGATTGCCTTCATTTTGCCAGTTAAAATCATAACCTAAAGTTTTCATCTGCTGAATTAGCATTTGGTTTTTCGTTTCGTCAAACTCCACTTCCATTAAAATGTCAATGGTATCTTTGGCTGAAAGTCCAGGTACAGAGGTGCTTCCAAAATGTTCTATTCGAAAAAACATGCCTGGTTCAAGCGTTTCAGCAATCAACTTCTTTTCTTTTTCAAATAAATCAGGCCAGTTTTTATTATATGGACTAATTTCAATAGGAAAAAGTCGTCCTATTTCTTCCTTAGTTAAGTCTTGTAATGTCTTTGCCTTCATGCAGCAATGATAAATGTTATTTTATATTATAAGAAAACAAGTTTCCTTGTGTTCTCGTGAAACCAGCCCCGGTGCATCTAATACAATACCGTGCCCTCCCTCTAACTCGTTTAAGGGTAGCCATTCTTTCATTTGCTAAACTTGCTGGTAAAGGTGCCGGACTCTTCCAATTCGTGCTTGGTGCCGCCCTTGCAAGAACAAGGCCGACAATCTTGTCTTTGTGCATGTCCAGATTGCAAGTTTGTCCAGTTACGCATGACGTAAACATTAGTATTTAACTTGTTTTCCATAAATAATCTTCTTTTTGAGAAGATACCTTTTAACGAGTCTGGATGGTTGTCTGAAACTATAGCCCTGGTTTCGCTAAAAAAACAGGGCGGCCAAAAGCCGCACCTGTCTGGTTATGATAGGCTTAGGTTTGGTATCTCTTATTTTTTAGTGCCGACTTTCAAAAACTCGTTCACTACCACCTCTGTGGTGAAGCGCTTGTTGCCATCCTTGTCCGTATAGCTGCGGCTGGCCAGTTTGCCTTCAACAGCTACTTCATCGCCTTTCTTTAAAAGCTCCTCGGCTAATGCAGCCTGGGCGCCCCAAATGACGAGGTTATGCCATTGCGTGTCGGTCACGCGCTCGCCTTTGTCGTTCTTGTACGTTTCGTTAGTGGCCAGCGAAAGTTTAGCCAGCTTACGGTTATTCTCAAAGCTTCTTACATCCGGGTCCATACCCAGGTTACCTACCAGGCGGACGCTGTTTCTTAATCTGCTCATTTTTTTAAACTTTTATTTTTCGATCTCGTTTCGTTGGGACAAAGTTGCACCGGTATCAAAAACTTATCCGGTTATTAATCGCTTATAACCGGATATTTCCGTTTGTAAGCGTTTGCAAGTGTTTTGATTTATCAATAGCTTTGACGTATGAGCAACGAAAGATACTGCCTCGATTGCGGCGAAATTCTACATGGCCGGGCCGACAAAAAGTTCTGCAACGACCAATGCCGCAACAATTACAATAACCAGCTAAACAGCGACAGCTCGAACCTGGTGCGCAATATCAATAATGTTTTGCGCCGCAATCGCCGTATTATGGAAGAGCTGAACCCGTCCGGCAAAACTAAAACCACGCGGCAAAAGATGGCGGCTAAGGGATTTAACTTCGATTATTTTACCAGCCAGTATCAAACTCAAAATGGCAAAACGTACCATTTCTGTTACGAATATGGTTACCTGCCGCTGGATAATGATGAGTTCTTGCTGGTAAAAAAAGAAAGAGAGATTAATTAGCTATTGGCTAAAAACGCCAGGGTCAATGCCCACGCTTCTTCGGATGCTGCCCGGTTGTAGCTTGCGCGTTCGTCGCAATTGAAACCGTGGTCGGCATAGGATATTTTCACATTAATAAAATCCTTGCCTGCGGCTTCCATTTGTTTTATAACCGAATGGATGTTTTCAGATTTGATATGCTTGTCGAGCCCGCCCCAATAGAATAATTGTTTAGCGTGCAGCTGCTCATACCGGTCGCTCAGCGCATCGATCCCCCTGCCGTAATAAGATACAGCAGCCTTAACAGGCAACAGGCTGTTGGTTAGGAACGACACCCGGCCGCCCATACAATAGCCTACGCAACAAATATTTTTCTTGTCAACATTTTCCCGGGACGTTAACCAATCATAAGTTGCCTTGATGTCGGCCTCGAGCCCCGGGATAGTCAGTGCCGACGTGTGTGGTTTTACGGTTTCAAAATCGGTATAGCTGCCTTCGAAACCTTTAGGCGCAGTACGGTGAAATAGTTCGGGGCATATCGCAACGTACCCGGCCTGTGCAAAACGTTCCGTAACGTTGCGCATGTGATTATTCACACCGAACGCTTCCTGCCAGACCATAATTCCTGGTAGTTTGCCGGTCTTATTTGCGGGAAATGCGCTATATGCGGCCATTTCGGTGCCGTCGGATACTTTAAGGTCGATGTAATTTTGTTGGTTTGCCATAGTTGAATTTAACACCTGAAATTAGGCAATGTTTAACAATCGTCTGTGCGTGTTATGTAAATGTGTTATGACAAATCTGTGAGATGGAATACAAGCTTACTTTTCATATTTGCTGAAAATTAAATTCATGCCGCATCTGTTCTCGTCACTGGAAATAAAAAACGTTCAACTGAAAAACCGTATCGTGGTATCGCCCATGTGCGAATACTCGAGCAAAGACGGCTTTGCCAACAACTGGCACCTGGTACACCTCGGCGCATTTGCGGTTGGCGGTGCTGCGCTGGTTATGACCGAAGCGACCGCCGTATCGCCCGAAGGCCGCATAACCTACGCCGACCTGGGCATCTGGAAAGACGAGCACATTGAAAAACTGGAAGAAATAACCAGATTTATTCACGAGCATGGTGCAGCGGCCGGGATGCAACTGGCGCACGCCGGCCGTAAGGCAAGCCATGAGATACCATGGAAAGGCGGAAGACAAATACCATCAACTGCTGAGAACGGCTGGCATTCTTTAGCCCCGAGCGCAAATGCTTTTACCGACACCGAAGAAACTCCGCTTGCTTTGGATAAAGCCGGTATTGAAAAAGTAAAGGCCGACTTTAAAGCTGCCGCAGCAAGAGCGCTGAAAGCGGGTTTTGATGTAATTGAGATACACGGTGCGCACGGCTACCTGATACACGAATTTTACTCGCCTTTAAGCAATCACCGTACGGATGAATACGGCGGCTCGTTTGAGAACCGTATCCGGCTGCTGCTGGAAGTCGTCGATTCGGTTAAGGAAGTTT
>JAFDZK010000003.1 GCA_018267005.1 Bacteroidota bacterium | reverse complement strand
CAATATCTTTTTTTACGGCCTCAAATAGAGGTTTAAATCGCTCAAAGTCTTCACAGCGAGTACGGTTGGCGATTTCTTCGGCTGCGTTTTTTTCTGCACGAGATTTTACATATTTCAGGTTTGTAATGGAATTCTCTTCATTTTCATTTACACCCAGTTGCAATAGCAATTCATCGTCATCTAAATCATCTGGAATTTCCATTTCTGGTGTATAATTACCATCCAAAAGTTTTTGATGATCCATTTCTTTTAAAAGGTTTGTACAGTCCGGCTGTTTGCGGATTTGATCAAGTCTAACTGCATACAACCGCTCAAAAATATCTTTATCTTCACCGTGCTCCGGTAAGCGGCCCTTTTCTTTCACAAATCTTTGGATTACTTCAAAACCGGCGATTATCCGTTCCTCACGCGCGTTGTAGCGTGCAACTTTCCTGGCCTCAATCTCGATTCCGAGTTCCTCCAAAAGTGCATCATCTTCGTCTGTAAGTATTTTTTTTTCAGCCATTCTTTTCTTCAGCTTTTATACGGGCAAGGAAGGCAATACCCTGGGCCATGCGTTGTTCCCATGGGTCAGCAGATTTGATTTCCGGCAATCTACCCCGTTCTTTCTTAAACTTCAGAGCCCGTTTCGCAAGTTCCCGTGCTTCTTCTAGTGAAATATTCGGTTTTTTACCTGAAATGACTTCTGCCATAGCTTTTAAGCTTTGCTCCGTCATTGATTTGGATAAAATAGCATAAGCTTCACTAAATGGATTAATGCTGTCAATCCAATCTACATCAAGATCTCGCACATCCATGGCAAATCTACGTATTCCATCAATCAGGGCTGTATTCCCACGACTGCTTAATTCATCATCCTTATTCAGTGTTTCTTTTGCCTTCTGGGTCAGGTTCAGCGCCGCAATGGCATGTTGCCGAACGGCCTCCAGATCCTCCTGATCCAATTCCGGATACTTCTCTTTAATTATTTTTCCCATCCGTATTTGGGTCAACTCTTGTGGTACAACTTCTTTATCAAACAGACCGCGTTCAATGGTTTGTTTGTCCTGTGCGAAAGCTGCGATCACCTCGTTCAGATCTTCCTTGCAAATACGCTGTGCGTCCGGGCTTTTTGGCATCGAAAGGCCTTTGATCTCTATCTGGAACTGGCCCGTTTCCTCATTAAACCCTATATTCTCTTTGTCTGGATTGTACCCTCCTTCTCCATAATCAAAACCTTCTATCGGGCCGTTCTGCGGTTTTTTCGGTGTAAAATTAAATCTTGGCGCCAGCACTTGTTCCATCAATAAACTTGCAGAAATGGCTTTTAGAGTGTCATTTACCGCATCCGTAACAGCCCCTTCCGAAGCATCCGGTTCAGCAATTAAATTTGTGAAACGAGCATGGGTTTTATTAGGTGCATCACGGGTTGCACGCCCAATAATTTGAACGATTTCTGTCAAGCTCGAACGATAACCCACGGTTAGTGCATGTTCACACCATATCCAGTCAAAACCTTCTTTTGCCATGCCTAATGCAATGATAATATCAACGTGGTCGCGGTTAGTTTTGGCTTCTGGTAGTTTTAATGCCGCAGAAACTTTATTACGCTTTGCCGCATCATCTTCCACGAGATCGGCAATCCGCAAAATTTTGCCAGCTAGCGTTTTAACCAAATGAAAGCCAGTTGCAGGATCAATACCCTGCCAGCTTCCCAATTCTTCAATAATATGCTCGACCTCCTTTATTTTATCACCCATGCTTTCACGAGAGTTGACGTTCGGTATATGAATGATTGTTTTTTCATTCGGGTTAAGAACATTTAAAATCTCATCAGCATAAGCGCCACTATAGAAATAATAACCTAGGTTCAGCGACTTCAAATATTCGTAGCCGTTGAGCTGCTCATAATATGTATAAGTAACCGTATCGAACTTTGCTTCGTCCTCCGGCATCAAGACAGGGTTTGCGTCCCCACGAAAATACGAGCCGGTCATGGCCACGATATTCGTTTTATCCCGTGTAACTAATTGCTTGAGTTGCGACCCGAGCACATTGCCTTCGTCGGCGCTAACATGGTGGAATTCGTCAATAGCGATCAGTCGGTCATCAAAAACTTCAACCCCTAAACGCTCTATAGCAAAGCGAAACGTTGAATGTGTACAGACCAATACCTTGTCTTCACTTTCGAGGAAAGACCTAACCGAATTGACTTTGCTACCATCCTCACCAGGTGCGTTGCAAAGATTCCATTTTGGTTTCACGTGCCAATCGTAGTAGTAACCGAATTTTGTAAGCGGCTCATCCGAAAAGCTTGAACCGATGGACTTTTCAGGTACAGCGATAATAGCTTGCTTAATTCCTTGATTGTGCAACTTGTCAAGTGCAATAAACATTAAAGCTCGGCTTTTGCCGGATGCCGGCGGTGACTTGATTAACAAATATTGTTCGCCGCGCTTTTCATAGGCGCGTTCCTGCATTGCGCGCATACCTAACTCGTTAGATTTTGTCGATCTTCCGGTGCTTTTATAATTTACCGTAACAGTTGGTATGGCTTTCCTTTCGGTCATACAGCTTTTCTTTTAATAGTCATTTCAGTATACAGATCGAATAATTTTTCGAGGCGTTCTGTGTCATTTTTGAATCTCCGGCCAATATAGATACGTTCTAAAACTTCATCATTCCGGTCATGGGCAAGTTGTAAATCCTCGGGCATTTCTTCCGAATTATAAAGTTCAGAAATTGTTGCTGGAAAATGCCTCTCACGAGCAATTAGAATTTCTTCTGCACATAAGGTCAAGTCTTCCTTATTTTTTTCTGTTAGTAAGGGTACTGGAAAGGTATTCCAGCAAAGATTGGAACCATATCGAAGACCATCCCCATGCCTGCCAGATAAAGCCAAAGCCCAGGCAAAATGTAATCTTGAGCTAATGATTGATAAATTATATATTTCAGGATCTAGCATCACATGAGCAAGATGAGTAACAATGATATCGGGTTCTAGAAGGTCTACAGGGAGAATCTTAAATTCCGCGGAGCAAACTTGTGGTACAACTATTTGTTTTCTTTTCGCCACATTGCGAAATCGAAATTGGTGCGGGCGAGTAACAAGCGTTCTTGCAACTTCTCCACCACTTTCGCGATAGAGTTTCACTTTTTCTATTTTTTCACTTATAATAGGAATTTTTAGTGCATCCTGTAAATGAATGTCATCTATCCATAGACATTTGCCGGGGGTTCCGGTCAACAGTTCCGAAGTTCCTACCATCCTTCTAATAATTTGGGTAGATTCTGGAATTTTCTTTAAAAGATTTACCTCTGAGTCTGTGAGTCGGAGGTGTTGGGCGTCATAAGCGGCATTTCCAGTAATGATCTTCGATATATTGGATATTGGCTGACTTTCTTTCTCTACAATGATTTCAGGAGCAGCAATAAGGTAGCTGTTAATATGCGCAACCTCCCTCTTTAAACCATCACTATAAATTACAGGCGAGCATTTCCTTTCTTTGCAGATCCCTAGAATTGTTACATATACACCGGCGTTATTAGCTGCATTGTTAGCCCATTTGAAGGGCTTGTATGCAAACAAAATGGAAATACCTCGATGAATTAGACGAGGCCATAATGTTGGAACATGCGAACCCTGATTTATAGAACTAGTAGTTACAAATGCAGCCCGATCAAATTTTGATAGATAAAGAGATGCTTTCTCGAAAAAAGCGCAGATATAATCAAGGTTTTTATATGGGAAGTCTTTCCCAAAAACAGATATCATATCAAGTTTCTGCGATTGATCTTGTTTTTTACCACCTAGATAAGGCGGATTGCCACATATATAAGTCTCACCCCCTGCATTTTCGAAATCAATTTCCGATTGGGCGAGATTAGTACTGAATAAGTCGTCCGCATAAAGTTTAACTCCGACCCCAGTTGGCGGGCAGATTGAAAGCCAGTTAATTCTTAGAGCATTGCCGCAAGTAATCCAGTTTTCTGAATTAAGCGGCAAAAATTCTGCCAGAGCCAATTTTTGCCCGCGATAAAGTACATCGCATTGGTATTCGGCAATGATAAGGGCAAGTCTCGCAATTTCCGCAGAAAAATCCCGCAATTCAATCCCTCTATAATTGGTTAGTGGAATTTCTGTTGGCAGATTATTTTCCCCTCGTAGTTTGTTGATTTCATATTCGATTTCCCGCATTTGTTTGTAAGCAATCACTAGGAAATTGCCGGACCCACAAGCTGGGTCAAACACACGGATATGCGATATGCGTTTGCGAAGGTTTAGAAGCTTTCGAGCATTACCATCTGCTTCTTCCAGTTGCGCCCTAAGATCATCAAGGAATAATGGATTCAACACTTTTAGGATATTCGGCACCGATGTGTAATGCATACCTAATGCTCCGCGTTCATCGTCGTCGGCCACAGCCTGGATCATCGATCCGAAAATATCGGGATTGATTTTCTTCCAGTCCAAAATACCGACATGAAGCAAGTACGACCGTGCTATTTTTGTGAATTTTGGCGTTTCAGTCGATCCAGAAAATAGTTGTCCATTGACATACGGAAATTTATAGGCCCAATTTTTGACTTTCTTTTCGACGCGTTCCTCCTGCTTTGTGTCCATCGCCCTAAAGATCTCACCAATAATCTCATGGGTGTCGGTTGCATCACCTGCACTCATTTGTTGCACGGTATCTGTGAAAAGACCATCGCTTGTAAAGATACCCGTATCCTCTGCAAAAAAACAGAAGATCAAACGTGCCAGGAAATGGTTCATATCATGGCGGCGTTCCGCTGTTGCCCATTCCGGGTTATGTCGTAGCAATTCGATATAGAGTTTGTTAAGGCGGCTCGTAGCTTTTATATCGAAAGCATTTTCACGGATTTGTTTGACGGTGCTAATGCCCGCCAAAGGCAGGAAGAATCCAAAGTAATTATGAAAATTTGGATATTCACAAGCAACAGTTTCACCGCTGTTCAGGTCCTCTGCTTGAAATTCAACGCCGTCCGTAGCCAAAATAAATTTAGCTTTTGCCTTCGTTGTGGTGGGGCTTTCTTTCAGCTTCTTAAGGGTTTCGGCAACCTTGCCTTCATCGCATACGGCGAGATGGATATTGTTATGTTGCAGTACGCCCTTTTCGATATCGGATTTGTTGTTATTTCCGGTTTGCAGGCGTTTAATAGTTGTCGATTTGTTACCAAATGCTTCTAAGAAGGCATACGGAAATTCAGCTGGCACAAAAGGCTGCTCTGCTAATAAGGAAATAGCTTCTTCAATCTCAACTGCATTCATTCTTACTTCATATCTGATAAAACGCCAAATGCCTTACTGTCTTCAAATATTGAAATACTCGAATGTTATTTATAAATATCAGAAGTTAAGTTGAGCAATTATTAGTTTGCCGAACAAGGTTAGCAATTTTTCTAGAATCCAAAGATATGAAAATACGGACAGGTATTCTATTTACCATTGAATAACCAGGTGCTTTGCGAGGTACTGATTTACGTCTAAAAAGTTGTGAAGTTTAAGTAAAGCAAGCCATGTATCGGGTGCCCCGATACGCTTGCCGGGATACCCGGACCCGATATGCTTTCACTTCGTTCTGCATATAAAAAACAGAGGTAGCTGATATATTATTTATGGCAAGTTTTTAAGTTTGCGGATATTAAAAAACGTATAATGGAAAAATTCAATCAAATCAAAGAAGTGATCGCTGCTGTAGAACAGGACGCTGAACAATTTTACAACAAGGGTAATAAAGCGGCCGGAACAAGGGTAAGGAATGGCATGCAAAAATTAAAAACACTGGCGGGTGAAGTACGCGCCCAGGTAACAGAGCTGAAAAACAAAGACAAGTAAACACTTCAATGCAAGGATAACACAAAGCCTGCTCCCGCAGGCTTTGTCATTTATATCCCTGATCATTTATTTATCCCCACTACCGAAATACTCCTGATAACCTGAAATAATTTAGGAGAAGTTTTGCCTTATGGCAAGACCAAGAAAGGCAGCTGATGCCAAAAAAAACTACAGGCTTATTATTAGGCTCAACGCCGAAGAGCGTAAAACAGTTGAAGAAGTCGCTAAGAGCAAAGGCTTGAAAGCTTATGCCTATGGCCGGTTGAAAATTCTGGACGGCAGAGTGCAGAAAACCATTGTATCAGAAATTGATCATGCGGTTTACCTTGAATTAAAGAGGATCGGTGTAAACCTTAACCAATTAACCCGTATCGCTAATTCAGGCCGTTTGCCGACAGGCATTAAGGAACTGCTATTAAAGCTTGCAGACCAGCAACAACTCATCATCAAAATTCTCCTTCGTGATCGCAATCCAGAAGATCGGTAAAAGCTTTATGGGAGCTTTTCTTTACAATATGAATAAATTTTACCATCCCGATCAAAGGCTTCGCGCTGAATTACTGGCCACCAACTTTGCCTCTCTGGAGAAAGGTATTGTTCGCAAGGAAGTTAATCTAGTACGCGCAATGCGACCTAATCTTTCGCGATATGTCTATCACACCAGCTTGAATTTCTCTAACGAGGAATTGCAATCATTGAACAACGAAAAACTTAAGGCTATTGCCGAGGATTACCTGTTTGCAATGGGTTTTACGAACAATCAATACATGATTTTCCGGCACTACGATGCGGGTCACCCACATATCCACTTGCTTGTAAATCGTATAGGTTTTGACGGTAATGTAATATCTGATAGTAACAATTACAGGAAAAGTGAAAAGGTGCTGCGCGCCCTGGAATATCGATATAACCTTAAAGCTGTAGAGCAAAGTAAGTTTGTAGCGTTCAAACCAAGTAACGGTGTATCTTTCGAACTTAAGAACACTGTAAGAACAGATCAGGGTATCGTTATAGCAAGGAAACAATATAACGGTGTAACTCGTCGGGTAAACAGAGACGAGATAGCGATGATGAGCAGAAAGGGAAAAGTCTCCGACAAATTGCTATTACAGGAAGTGTTGAGTCAATTATTAGGTTTTAAGCCTAAATCGGTAACTGATTTCATCAGAATTGGAGAAAAAGCCGGCGTAAACTTTCTGTTCAATCAGGCATCAACAGGCAGAGTTTCCGGCGTTACTTATTTCTTCAAAGATTTTAAGGCTAAAGGTCAGGCATTAGGCAATCAGTTTAAATGGTGGGAGTTAATCAAAAATGTTCCTTACAATCCTGAAAGGGATAACGCAGCTATTTCGGAAGCAAATAAACATACTCTCTCTAAGTTCAATTTAACCGCGCCTAACACTCAAGAAGAACTATCGAATGGTAAGAAAATGCGAAACACAAACGATGAAAATCAGCAGTTAGATGATGCCATTCAATTTCTGCCGGAAGTCGATTTCGACTATACCCCTGCGAACGAACGTTCTGTTGAAGCTGGGGACAATTTTTACCCAATACCGGATATAGCTATTAGCGATGATATCGACGATGAAGCTATTCTGGGACGGAACAGGCGGAGGAAGCATCATCCGCGCACGAACTCCAGGTGATTTGATGTATCTGGGCATTTCCCCGATTATCATCGGGGTCCGGCTTTCCGCTATATCTTCTGCGAAGGATACGCTTCCAATCCGTAATGCAATATTTTTCTTTAGATTTGTCATTCAATCGGCTACTCAAAATGCCGAATTGTGATAAGGTTTAGGTTTAAACCCCCAAGCAGCGAGTGCCAGGGGGTTTATTTTTAAATGAAAAAGGAGTGCTATCGCACCCCTTTTGATGTATATTTTTAAGAAGAGAATTATTTCGCTTGATTTTTCAGCAACTCGACCTTTTCGCGTTCGCTTGCTAAAAGCCGCTCATACAATTTTTTATTTTCCTCAATAACCTCAAGCCATTTATCTATTGGATTAAATGTCAAGGTGCAATTATTATTAATTGACCCTGCATTATCGTGCAACGTGCTTGAAATAATATTAATTACAGCCTCTTCGCTAAAATTCTTTATAGCGTCGACTGTAACTCCTAATGCTTGAGCGATCTTTTCTAACGCTAAATCTTCAACTTCTGCGCTTTGCTCGATTTTAGATATAGCTTGTTGGCTCACTCCCATTAAAGAAGCTAAAGCTTCCTGCTTCATCCCGCGTAATTCACGTATCCTGCTGATTTTTCGTCCGATATGTATAGTCTTTGCCATAGGTCAAAGGTATTGGTATTCTGTAAATGTAAGAAACAACCCGCGATTTGTAAAGTACAACTGCGTGTGGTTCGGTACGGCTAATATCTGCATTTTCTTTGAAATGCCTGTCAATAAAGCCAGGCATTAAAAACAAGGTTATGTCAGAAC
The DNA here is from genome assembly GCA_018267005.1 of Bacteroidota bacterium. Lineage (GTDB taxonomy): Bacteria > Bacteroidota > Bacteroidia > Sphingobacteriales > Sphingobacteriaceae > Mucilaginibacter. The sequence goes on along the minus strand of JAFDZK010000003.1, from coordinate 39,345 downwards.
TTATTTTTAACCAGTGGGAGCACCTGCCGATCAACCTGCCAGCAGCGCAAATAGCAAATCCCTTAGAAGTCTTGGACGACTTTTTTTCATCCGCGTGGCTCCCGCAACATATTGAGGAACTGCATAAATGGCGAAAAGCTATCCTTGAGCCAAGTTTTTTTGTCGACTCCAAGGGAAGTCCTGTTAGCTTATATACGGCATATAAAAACAACCTCAAATTAGTTGAAGCTTCTTACCTGATCAATGCCGCTTATAGGAACGGGTATCATCACTATAGCCAATCTATGGCAAAAAACGCGGAACAACTCGAATGCGAAAAACAAAATTGGTCGCACTTTCCAACGCTATTGAACGAAGCGGAATTGATAAATCCTTTAGCTGTGATCGAGGCATTTTTCAACGGTTTTAGCCTTCAGGAATATCGTGAACAATTGGAAGAGTGGCTTGAAAGCGGTTTATCCAACCAGTCAGCGGATAAATGGATGGAATCCTCTAAGATCATTGCTGTGTATGAAAATCTGCAAAAACTCTATGGTGCAGCATTCCTGATTCATCAGCGTATGTCTGGTGACCCATATCTCAATGACATTGCTCAAAGTAACGATGGTACTTCAAAGCCCGCCCGCATCGAAACACCCGAACCAGTGGTATACAAACTCAATACTATAATCACTTCGGACCAGCATGATCAGTTAGGTCAGCTTGTGGCAATTATCAAAGAGAGGGCACCCTCGGTACAAGCTGTTTTTTATTTGGGTGTACCTCCAACCGGGCAGGCAACAATCTATTTGCTCGTTCTGACAGATAATAACGAGCAAGGGTTGGCACAGGATATTAGCAACCATCTCGAAGAATCTTGTAAGAAGGTTGCAAACGTATTTATTCTGGTGCATCATGCGGCCAGTTTGATAACGGCTACAGATGAAAAAAATGTGTTCCTGAAAAAAGCCGCTGGTTGCCCAGTGATCTATCTTTCAGGAGGCCTGATATTACCGAAACAGAAGGAAGCTGACTATTTTTTTGTTAAAGAAATCGCATTCCGGAAATGGCAACGCTGGCACAGTCAAAGCCTGGAATTTTTAAAAGGTGCAGGATATTACCTGAGGATTGGTGCATACAATGCTGCGCTGTTCTCCCTTAATCAAACCGCAGAATGTTTGCTTGTTGCTATCGTCCGGTTTATTACCGGGTACGACATCAATACGCACAACCTCGAAAGGTTATTAAAACTAACGCAAATGTTCACGGCTGACATTGCTGCTGTATTTAATCTGGAGGATGAGGAAAACAGGAAGCTGTTTAATGTACTTAAAGGAGCTTATGTTGATGTAAGGTATCGCGACAACTATGAAAGTGATCCAAAGGCTGTATTGGCTTTATCTGATTTGGTAAAAGAAATGATTGTGGTGTTAGAGGTTGTGCATCAAAAACATGTACTGGCATCAACCCTGTAAGCGGAAAGAAACTGCGGCAAACGGCTCATTACATCACGCTGTTATCACATGCTATATTTCATTCGCCGTCAGCCTCGTTTCGAATCATCGGACGCGCTATCGCGCAACCGATATTTGGTTTTTAGCTATTGTATGTGGTTCATGACTACGATACCTTTGGTCTCACGATGGGAATTTTCGAATGGTTATTTCTTGCTGTCATCATTATTTATTACGTCCGGGTCTATAAAACTCAAACCCATTGGCTGGACAGGCAAATAGCCAGGTTATTCCGTTATATCAAATCGCTATTCACTCGTAAGGGACAAGAGCAATAACTCAGAGTTATAATTTACTACTTACGGTTTTAGGATGTGGCACTGTAGGGCTGTAATCTTGTATTGTCACCGCCACCACAAAGTTAGCCCGGTCGGAAAATCGTCAAGGGCATGTGAATGGCGCTGATATGGTTAATTTATATTTTTTTCGGCAGCGCCACCCTTGACTATTTTCCTCCCTATCGCTGCCGGTTGTTTAAGCGGTGCAATGGCATTTAATGTTCATTGCACTTTGCTTTTTTAACCAGCCCGGCTGAAAAAAAATCTTTCGGTAGTACCGGAAAGCTCGTGATAAAGAATTTTCAGTTGTCGCGACCATTGCGGCTTATGCCGCAAAAATGAGTGATGGACATCTGACACAAAAGAGAAAGTGGACTGCAAAGGATATGGTCGAGGATTACCGGAAAAGAGGTATCGAAATATCTGAAAATGAGGCCGAAAAGCTTTTGGATTTATTATATTTTTTCGCTAAATTGATTGTAATTCAGAACTTTAAAAAATGAAAACAGCAGATTTATACATCAGGGTAAGTACCGATGAGCAGGCGGACAAGGGTTATTCTCAGCGCAGCCAGCAAGAGGTATTATTAAAGTATTGCGAGATCAACAGGATTCAAGTCCGTAAAATCATTTTCGAAGATCATTCGGCAAAAACATTTATTCGCCCTGAATGGACAAAGCTGCTTAACATCCTGCGTCAGCAAAAGAATAAGACGGACCTGGTATTGTTCACCAAATGGGATCGCTTTAGCAGGAATGCGCCGGACGCATATCAAATGATCGCCACGCTGAAAAAGTTAGGCGTAGAACCCCAGGCCATTGAGCAGCCACTTGATATGGAAGTGCCGGAGAATAAAATGATGCTGGCCATTTACCTGACCGCGCCTGAAATTGAAAATGACCGCAGGGCTTTAAATGTATTTTATGGGATGCGCAGGGCGCGTAAAGAAGGGCGGTGGATGGCCAGTGCACCAATCGGTTATAAAAACAAAACACAGGAAGGAGGTAAGAAAACCATCGTGCCAAATGAACCGACTGCATCCATATTGACTTGGGCATTCAAGGAGTTGAGCCTCGGTGAGCACACGATCGCAGAGATTTGGCGTCAGGCAAAAGTTAAAGGGCTAACCTGTAGTAAAAATAATTTCTGGCACGCCTTGCGGAACCCGGTCTACATGGGAAAGATCGTTATTCCTAAATTAAAGAATGAAGAAAGCTATACGGTTGACGGGTTGCACGAGCCTATTGTTACACCTGCCGTTTTCTACGAGGTTCAGGATGTTCTTGACGGGCGCAAAAGGAAAACTACTACAAAGATCGTGGCCGAAGAAATCCTGGCTTTAAAAGGCTCTATTATTTGCCCAAGATGCGGCAGGATGCTGACAGGAAGCGCATCCAAAGGTAAAACTAAATACATCCACTATTATCATTGCAAATCTAGTTGCGGTTATCGCAAAAACGCGGTGCAGGCAAACGAATTATTTATTGAGCATTTGCAGGATTACGAATTGAATGAAGTCACTGCAAGTTGGTTTAAAAAAGCCATACTCGACGAATACGGCAAAGAGCATCAGCAGACAGGTGAAACACGTAAGCAGTACATTGGACGCATTACGGCCCTTAATAATAAGGTCACGAAGGCGAGGGAACTGTTATTGAATGAAGACATTGACGCATCAGATTTTCGGGCGGTGAAAGTAGAAGCGGAGCGGGAAATAAGTGTGCTTGAATGCAAAATTGCCGAGCTGCACGTAAACAAAATGGGAATAGCGGAGGTTGAGAAAACGCTGGATTCGGCACTGCTTAAGCTAACAGATTTACAGGCAATGTATTCTAATTCAGATAATTATCAAAAGCGAAAAATTGTGAGTTCGATTTACCCTGAAAAGTTCACTATTGAGGATTTAAAAGGTCGAACTCCTAAACAAAGCGAAATATTTAATTGGATATACCTGATTAACAGCAAGTTGGACAGAAATAAAAAAGGGACAAACGATGGTTTTTCTCGTTTGTCCCAAGAGGTGAACCTGATGGTATTCGAACCCCCGCGTGAAGGTAGCCAAAAGCTGGTGTGAAAGATGTTTGGTGACCTAAATTAATGAAGTTGCACTAGTCGTTTTTGCCTGAAGGAATAATTCAGCCACTAAGTTTCTGATTTTAAATCCTACCGCGTGCTTTCAACCGTGTAAACAAAACTGTCGGCCTTGTAGTATCCCAGGTTGAATTCCATCGGCCGCTGGCCGTGATCGTACACAAAACGCTTTCGAAAAAGAATCGGGCTGCCTTCGGTTACACGCAGCTTTTTAGCGATCTCTGCCGTTGCCGCTTGTGCGCTGATCTCTTCTTTTGATAAAGTTGCAACGGTTGAATGCTCGCTTTCCAACATTTCGTATAAAGGCAGCGAAAAATCTTCTTCCCCCGTGAGCCCAATGCGCGGATGAAAATACGATACGAAATATACGAATGGCTCTTCCGGCCGGCCGCGTACCTTCTCCATGCGCAGCACCATTTTGTCCTTTTTGATCTCGAAAAACCGGGCCACCTCGTCATCAGGTTTCACCCACGTAATATGCAGCTCGAAATTCCTGATCGTAATTCCCCGCAGCTTCATTTCCTGCGAAAAGCTTAGCCAATTATTGGATTTCGAACTGACGGGTATCTCAGCTACTTTGGTGCCGGTTTTCTTTTTCCTGATCAGCAGTCCCTCAAACACAAGTTTATTGATCGCCTGTCGCAGCGTGGTTCGCGAAATGGCCAGTTGTTTCGACAACTCAACCTCATTGGGCAGGATCTTTCCGCTTTTATAATCCGGATCCTGGATCATTTGCCGCAATAGTTCCTCGGCCTGGATGTGAAGGGGAACAGGACTTTTATGATTGATCGTGTATTTCATACACCGAAAGTAAAACAATTGTGATTATGTTCGGACATATTATTCATTTTTTTTGACGAAGACGGTTTACGTGTTCGCGCAAAATGGCAATTTACTTAAAAAATATTATGTTAAAACTCTTGCATGTGAAAGAATTATAATTATGTTTGTACATTATAACAAATCAGTCGATTTTCGTTAACCAATTATAACATTTAAAGTAGTGATTTTATCGGTCTAAAAATTAATATGTATATACATTATAACAAATATGAGTATTCTGCAAAACGCCAAGACTTTAAATGATATAGAATTCGACGAGGGAATGCCTTTAAGGAAGACCGCGCAGTTTTTGATGCCCAATACGGTCAACGCACTCCCTGATCAGGCGGGTTATAACATTTACCCTGTTTTTAATGTCGGCGGCGAACGCATTCATAATGATTATGGCTCACTGGCTAAATGGATCATAAAACATAAAAATGTGATGATCGACGGTTACACCGGCGTTTTTTGGCATATCGTAAAGAATGAATTGGAAAAGTGCTTTGCGGAATTGAACCTTAACGTGAAATGGATTAATGCCGGCGATTTTTTGAAAAAGGAGGATGAGATAGATCAGCTGATTGCTCCGTTTCTTGGGCCTGCTGATTCGGTGTGGGGGACAAAATGCCTGCTGACCCTGGCTGATGTTTTTGATGCTCCGGCGATTAGCCGCTTGTCGCCAGACTCCGGATGTGACGTCAATATTGTATATGGTACCGGCGCTGCACTCGCCGACTGGAAAACGCCGGTAATTTATATCGATCTCCCAAAGAACGAACTGCAGTTCCGCATGCGGGCGGGTTCGATCCGTAATATCGGCAGTTCGCAATTATATGAGCCCTTTCAGATGTATAAAAGATATTATTTCGTCGACTGGGTTCTGTGCAACGATCATAAACAGCAATTGTTAAATCGGATTGGGATCGTCGCCGACGGCCAATGGCCAACCGCAATCAGTTGGATCAAAAAAGAGCATCTGCTGGATGGATTGGCTAAAATGGCCAGTTCAGTGATCCGGGTGCGCCCATGGTTTGAGCCGGGTGCGTGGGGCGGTCAGTGGATAAAGGAGAAGATCTCCGGTATTAACAAAAATGTCGTCAATTATGCCTGGTCGTTTGAACTGATCGTGCCTGAGAACGGGATTGTCCTCGAAAGCGATGGAAATCTCCTCGAAATCTCTTTTGACTTTTTAATGTTCTGTAACAGGGAGCAGGTTATGGGAAAGAATGCGGCGAGGTTTGGTAATGAATTCCCTATAAGGTTTGATTTCCTCGATACGGTAAAAGGGGGTAACCTCTCTATCCAGTGTCATCCGCGGCTCCAATATATTCGCGAACAATTTGGCGAATCTTTTACCCAGGACGAGACCTACTATATTTTGGATTGTGAAAAAGAGGCGGGGGTATACCTGGGATTCCAGGGAGATATTGATCCTGCAGCATACAGGCAGGCATTGGAAGACAGCCAGGCTAACAATGTGGAGGTAAAGATCACAGATTTTGTTCAGTATCATCCCGCGCAGAAACACGATCTTTTTCTCATACCACACGGCACCGTCCACAGCGCCGGCGCAGGAAACCTTGTGCTGGAGATCAGCGCCACCCCTTACATTTTTACCTTTAAAATGTACGACTGGCTTAGGCTCGATCTTGACGGCAACCCACGCCCCATTAACATCGAACACGCCTTTAACAACCTCGATTTTGAAAGAAAAGGCGCTAAGGTTAAAGATGAATTGATTTCTAAAGCGGTCGTTTTGGACTATGCGCAGGATATGCGGCTGGTTCATTTACCCACGCATAACGATCATTTTTATGATGTCCACCGGCTTGAATTCGACGGGACAGTTTCTCTTTCGACGGACCGATCCTGTTTGGTAATGATGCTGGTCGAAGGAGAGGCCATCCTGGTCGAAACCCAAAATGGATTTAAACAACGGTTCGCCTATGCCGAAACGTTTGTTATTCCCGCAGCCGCCGAGTCACTCACGATAACAAATCTTGGTAACACCCGGGCCAAAGTGATCAAGGCCTTTATAAAAGATGACCTATGAGATCAGCTACAGATCAGCATCGCCGGAGAGGGTTTTTGTACCTCGTTTGCCTAATCGCTGCATTGGGCGGCTTTCTGTTTGGCTTCGATACCGCGGTAATATCCGGCACTGTTGGCTTCGTCAAAAGCGATTTTAAACTCGACGCACTTCACGAGGGCTGGTTCGTAAGCTGCGCGCTGCTCGGCTGCATCGTCGGCGTCGCGTTCTCTGGGAAATTGAGCGACAGGTACGGCCGTAAGATCGTCCTCATCCTTTCAGCAATGTTATTCCTGGTGTCCGCCGTCGGTTGTATAGCCTGCGCGTCGTTCTCGCAATTGGTGGTTTTCCGGCTGATCGGTGGATTAGGCATCGGCGTGGCCTCGATGGTGTCGCCCCTTTACATATCGGAGTTCGCTCCGGCCAAATACCGGGGAATGATGGTGTCGCTTTACCAGCTTGCACTGACAGTGGGTATAGTGGTCGCTTATTTTTCGAACGCCTATATCGAAGGTCTGCGTGACGCTGGCTGGCACAGCGCCGCCTTACAGCAGATTTTTGTGACCGAACCCTGGCGCGCCATGCTGGGGCTGGGGCTTTTTCCCTCGGGGATATTTTTGATCTGTTTGTTCCTTGTACCCGAGTCGCCGCGCTGGTTATTGCTCCGCAACCAGGTCGTTAAAGCAAGGGCTATACTCGTGAAGATCGATGGTGTGCAAAAAGCTGAAGCCGAGATTAGCGCGTTCAGGGCCATGCGAAAAACCGAACCCGCATCAAATGGCAACGAGCTTTTCAGCCCGGTTTACCGCAAAGCGTTATACATCGGTCTGTTGCTTCCCTTTCTGTCCCAGGTGTGCGGCATTAATGCGGTTATCTATTACGGGCCAAAAATATTGGAAGGGGCCGGCTTTACCCTGAGTAACGCGCTGGGCGGGCAGGTAACCATCGGTATCGTCAACGTCATTTTCACGTTCGTGGCCATTTTTACTGTCGACAGGTGGGGGAGAAGGCCGCTTTTGTATACCGGTATCATCGGGGCCGTGGTTTCCCTCATCTGTATCGGCGCGCTGTTTGGCCTGGGCGTAACCCATGGTCCGGCGATACTGATCTTCATCCTCTTATTTATCGCCTGTTTTGCCTTTTCCTTCGGCCCGGTGTGCTGGGTCGTCGTGGGCGAGATATTTCCCAACAGCATACGCGGCAAGGCCATGTCACTGGCCACCTTATCGCTGTGGATCGGCAATTTCCTGGTCGGGCAGCTTACCCCTCTATCGCTCGAAGGCCTGGGACCCGCCGCGACATTCTTCCTTTTCGCCTTGTTTTGCTCGCCCGCTGTATGGGTGACCTGGAAACTTATACCCGAAACAAAAGGACGCTCATTGGAGAGCATCGATCAATATTGGAAGGAAAATGCAGATCGGGATATCGGTCATAAGCCAGTGGTCAGAACAATTAAAACTTAAAACAATACATAACATTCAAAACCAATTACTATGAGAATTAAATTATTACTCAATGTGGTAAAACTTGGATGGCGACTCGGTAAATCATACGGGCTGATCATTCCCCTGCTGCTGGTGGGCGCCCGGTTTGCGCCTGCATACGCCGCGAATAAAGTTAGCGCCGCACAAATGCGTGTCCAAAGCAACATCTCCATCTCGGGGCAGGTGACAGACGAGCGTGGTCAGCCTATGCCCGGCGTTTCCGTCCTCCTGGTCGGAACCAACATCGGTACTGTCGCCGACAAGGACGGGAAGTATGCACTGAGTATTCCCGACGATCAGATATCGGGGAAATTACGCTTTTCCTTCATCGGTTACCTGAAACAGGAGGTGACAATAGAAGGCAAGCTGGTTATCAATGTGACGCTGCAGCCCGAGCCCAACAACGTGTTGAACGAGGTCGTCGTTGTCGGCTATGGTACCCAGAAAAGGGCTACGGTGAACGGCTCGCTGAATACCGTTCGGGCCAAAGATATCGGCGACAAACCGGTGCTCAACCCGTACCAGGCATTACAGGGTGAATCGCCCAACCTGATCATCCAGCAATCGGCGCTTGACCCGGGAGCTAACGTCAATATCAATATTCGCGGTATCGCTACCACCGGCAATAACAACCCGCTGCTGGTTATCGACGGGATCGTGTCACAAAATGTCAACGACCTGAACCTGCTCAACCCGGACGACATTGCCAGCGTCACCGTGCTGAAAGATGCCGGTTCGGCGGCGATATATGGTTCAAGGGGCGCCAACGGCGTCATCCTGGTGACCACGAAAAGCGGCAAATTAAACCAAAAACCGACGCTGACCTATAACGGCAGTTACGGACTGCAGGTGCCGGATGTGCTGGTGCATAAAGTAAGCGCAGCCGATAACGCTTATTATAAAAACGAGGCGCTGGAAAACTCGGGTCTGCCTCCGGCTTACACACCTGAACAGATACAACAGTTGGCAGCCCAGGGCAACGGTACCTGGGATATCCAGCACCTGTTATACGATGCGCCCCTGCAAACGCAAAATGTGAGCATCAGCGGCGGTGGCGCCACGAATACCTATTTCGTATCCGGCGGTTACCAGAACCAGTTGAGCAATTTTATCGGCAATGGCGGTTCCGGCGACAAGTTCGGTTATCAGAAATATAATTTCCGCATGAACCAGACGAGCATCATCGGCAGGTTTAAGTTTAACAGTATACTTGAATATACCAAAACCAGGAACAAGACCAACAGCGTGGGCGACAACAACATCATCGCCGATGCTAATCGTGTTCCAGCAAATTATAGCTGGAAAGATGCGCAGGGAAATTTCCTGACCAACCCGGTTGCCTCGCAGTACAATGAGTATGGCGTACTGGAACAGGGAGGCTGGGACCAGGCCGATAACGACCGCGTTTTCGGAAACCTGAACGGCACGCTGACCATCACTAAGGAGCTGAAACTGACGGGTGTGTTTGGCGGAACAATACAGAATAACGGCAATTTTTTCCGCAGGACCGAGGTGAATTATGTACCCGGTGGAATCTACGGCAACGACCTGACGACGTTTGACAACAACGCAAAATCCAATGCCTTCAATACACAGTTATATGCCTCCTACGACAAGACCTTACACCAGGATCATCACTTGAGCGCGACATTGGGCGTTTCCAGTGAAAATTATTATGAACGGGGTTTCCAGTTGCAGAAAACATTGACTGACCCGACATTCGGTACTTCGACAACCGGTACGCTGATCGATGCGACGAACTCCTATAACAGCCTGGCTGTAGACGCCAACAGCTTGTTATCAGCATTCGGTCGCGTCAATTACGATTATAAGGGCAGGTATTTCCTCGATTTCGTGTTCCGCGATGATGCGTCGTCCAAATTTGCCAAAGGACATAGAAATGGATTTTTCCCCTCCGTTAACGCAGGCTGGCTGATTTCCGACGAATCGTTCATGGAGAATATCAGGAATACGGTTAACAACTTGAAGCTTAGGGCGAGCTATGGTGTTGTCGGCAATAACCAGACGGCAGGCGATTATACCTACCAAACAACATACTTCAATTATCCGGGAGCTTACGGTTTCAACAATGTCCTGCAGGGCGGCGCCGGTACCAATCTTTCGAACGCTGCACTCACATGGGAACGCGCCGCGACCTTCAACATAGGTGCTGATTTTGGCTTGTTTAACAACGCGCTGACCGGTTCTGTCGATTATTTCAACAAAGTTACCAGCGATATAGAACAGCAGCCGCTGGACGTACCTGCACTGTTCGGCGCCGCCCCGCCGGTGGCCAATGTCGCCAAAGTAAGGGACGAAGGCTGGGAAGTACAGTTAACTTATACCCTGAAAACGGGTAGCGTCACCCAAAGCTTCAGCGCGAACGTCGCCAATTCTAAAAACACGCTCCTGCAGCTTACCGGGAACACGCAGCAGATATTATACAACGAAGACGTTTGGCAACTGGTTCGCCAGGTTGGTCATCCGATCACCGAATACTACGGTTATGAAACCAACGGGTTTTTCCAGAACCAGAACGAAGTAAACAACTACCCGAAGCCAGCCGGTGCGGTCGTAGGTGTCGGTGACCTTAAATTCAAAGACCTGAACGGCGACGGAAAGATCGACTCCAAAGATGAAACTTTCCTCGGCGACCCATTCCCGCATTATACCTTCGGTTTTACCTACAGGATCGCGGTCGGGGGCTTTGACTTTACAGCCTTCATCCAGGGCGTTGGCAAACGGGATGAATTCCTGCGCGGTGAGCTCGTCGAACCGTTCCATTACAACTATGGGGCGACCATCTACGATCATCAGTTGAACTTTTGGACCCCGGAAAATACCGATGCCAGGTTTCCCAGGCTCGCAACGATCGGTTCTGCATCGAACACGAATAACTGGCGGACCGGCTCAGACTTGTACAAATTCAATGCGGCCTATGTGCGCCTGAAGAACATTAACCTGGGCTATACGCTGCCCAAAGAACTTACCCAAAAGATCGGTATCGACAGGTTGAGGATTTCGGTGATCGGCCAGAATATTCTGACGTTCTCGAAACTCAACTTTATCGACCCTGAAACAACTGAGTTCGACAATAATGTCACTGCTGCCGGGACCTATTCTAACAGCGCGCGCCAATACCTGCTGCCGAAATTTTATGGAATGGGCCTCGATGTTACTTTTTAAATCCATCAACAAGAAAGAATCATGAAAATATTAAGAAACATAGCCATTTTGTTCGCTGCGGCCGCAATATACCCAGGCTGCAGAAAGCTGGACATCGCGCCGAACGACCAGTATTCCAGCCTGAATTTTTGGACGACCAGTGCCAATGTATACAACGCGCTCAACAACAACTACAGCCTGATGTATAACAGTAACCTGTATTTTAACCTGGAAGGCACGTCTGACAACGCCTATTCCGCGAATAACAGCGACTTGCTGTTAATTTCCAGCGGTACCGCGAATTCGCAGACGCCTGAGTTCCAGAACGACTGGGCCTTTTATTATTCGGGTATTAAATCCTGTAATGAATTCCTGACGTTCGTCGACCAGAACAAAACGCTGGACGCGGCCACCCTGGCGCGCCTTAAGGCCGAGACCCGTTTTATCCGCGCCTTCGAAGACTTCAACCTTACCAAATGGTACGGCGACATTCCGCTGATCAACACCAACATCACGGAGGACCAGGCTAAAGTAGTAAGCAAGACGCCGCAGGCGCAGGTTTACCAGTTTATCGTCAGTGAAATGGACGCTATCATTCCCGCGTTGCCCTCGAAGGACCAGCTTTCTGCCGCCGAGAACGGCCGGATAACCAAAGGCGCTGCTCTTGCGCTTAAAGCGAGAGCATTGCTGTATCAAAGCAAGTGGGCGGATGTCGTTACCACCTGCCAGGCATTGATGAGCGGCACTAATGGAACATACGCATTAGCTCCCAGCTATGAAGCATTGTTCAATGACCCGGCGACCAATAAGAACAACAGCGAATCGATACTTTCCCTGCAATACGTACCGGCGACTACACGTACCTGGAACAATTTCTGGGATTTCTGCCCCAGGAGCGTCGGCGGCCGTGTGAACGCGCTTGCTCCCACGCAGGAACTGGTGAATGATTATATTATGCTGAACGGAGATAGCATCAGCCAGGCCGGCTCGGGCTACGATCAGGGCAATCCTTATGTCAATCGCGACCCGAGGCTGACAGCCACCGTTGTTTATGACAAGTATTTCTGGAACAATGAAGGTAATGTGAACGGGCCCAGCAAGACCATTTATATCAGGCCAGGCAGCGATCCGGTTCAACCCGGCCCCGACGAGTACAGCAAAACATCCGAAAGTTCGTCGCCTACGGGGTATTATTGGAGGAAATATTTTGATTATAGCTCCCTGGCAAATTTCCAGTCGGGTAACAACCTCCACCTGTTCCGCTACGCTGAGATCCTGCTGGATTATGCAGAAGCACAGAACGCACTGGGGCAGATGAACGCGACGGTTTGGAACCAGACCATTGGCGCGCTTCGCGCCCGGGCCGGCTTTACAGATCCTAACGCTCTCAATTATCCGGGTAACACCGACATGACCGTCATCATCCGCCGCGAACGCCGCGTTGAGCTGGCCATGGAAGGCCTTCGTACCGATGATATCAGGCGCTGGAAGATTGGCAACGTCGTTATGAACGGCTATGCGCACGGCGCGCAGTTTTCCGGCGACCCGACGACCGACAACGGCTATATCAGGGCTCAAAAAAGACAGTTTAACCCCCAAAGGGATTACCTGTGGCCCATCCCGCTGAACGAAACGCAACTGGATAAAAATCTAACACAAAATCCTGGCTATTAAAACCCCACATAAAGAAAAGATCATGAAAACGTTATCCAAATTGGGCACGCTGGTTTTAATAGCCATCACCGCCCTGGCTTCCTGTAAGAAGGACGAGCATCAGTTGAACATGAATGTAAATGCCGTGACTACGCTGTCTGCGCCTGCGGACCAGGCAAGCTTTTCACTCAGCCCGGGTGGCGGTAATGTCACTTTTCAATGGCAGGCGACATCTACTCCCGATCCGGTATTGTACGAGGTGGCCTTTGCCAAAACTGGCGGCGATTTCAGCCACCCGGTCTATAAAGTGCTTTCCGATGGGGGCGGCGTTCAGGCGCAGGCGACCATCAGCCAGGACACGCTGAACAAGATAGCATCGCTTGCAGGCATCGCGTCTTCCGCGACCGGAACGATGAAATGGGCTGTGCTGGTTTCCCTGGCTACCAATAACAAAGTAAGCGCGCAAACACATTCCATTACCGTAACGCGGCCGGCGGGCTTTGCCGTATTGCCGGCTGCGGTTTACCTGAGTGGCACCGCAACCGAAGGCGGCTCCATCCAGATGAAACAGGTGTCCAATGGCGTGTTTGAATCCTACACTTCCCTGCAACCCGGCACCTATCATTTTTCCGACAAGCCCGATGGCAGCGGTAACAATTATTATATTGACGATAAAGGCGTATTGCAATTGGGTACCGGCAGCACGACGGTTTCCGCAGCGAAGAAAGCGTACCGGATCGATCTGAACTTTACGGTGGCAACGACAAAGATTACTCGCATCGATTCCGTCGGCTTATATATGTCGGCCTACAATACAGATATCGGCACATTGAACTATATAGGCAACGGTACATGGGAAAACCCGAAAATCCCGGTAACCTTCTTCCAATTTTCCTGGGGCAGGGACCAGCGTTATAAGTTCATATTGCATACCGATGCCGGCCTGGAATACTGGGGCAGCGCCAATGTCGACAATGTGGACCCCGCCGGTCAGCCGGCCAGTTATTTCTATGTGGTGCCTGCATCAAACGACCAGTGGAGCAACACTTATAAGTTCCCGGCCGCTGCCGACATGCACAACGTTAAAGTGGACCTGTATTTTCAGGCTACCGGACCGTACACGCATACTGCGACAGCATTTAATTAATTCGTAACATTGAAAAACTGCCCGCATTGGTCATTTGCGGGTAGTTTTATTAAAAGTAACTATGAGAATCAATTTGTTGGCCCGTCTGGTGATAATAAGCATTTTGCTGGCTTCCTGTAAAAAGACGCATGTGACTCCTGTACAAACCGGTATCGACACGACCGGCAATCAAGGGGGTAACCCGCCGCCCGTGACTTCCATCTACCTCAACAATGCCAAAAGTACACACAGTTATATTGCAAACTTCTATCTGACGGCGTACGGTAGCTACCGGGTTAACACGACCACCAACACCACAGGCGCCTTTGAATGGTATAACGCCAGTCAGTTGTATGCCGATGCGGCCATGGTGGCTAACGGCGACCAGTCTTATTTGCCTTATGTGAACAATACCTTTAATTGGCTTCAGAACCTGTGGGATAAAAACGATCCGAACGGCGGATATTTCGCAGCCGCAAATTTGGATGGTTCCGGCGCGGCCGGGGATAAGTATGTCGATGACAACTCCCTCACCGGTGTGGCTTTCCTCGCGGCATACGACGTGAGCTCCGGCACTGCACAGGCGAAATATTTAACCGCGGCCGAAGCCTGTGCCAACTGGCTGATAAAAAGCGGGCTCTGGGACGCCAATTTTGGTGGCGGCTTCTGGTGGAGCACACAAAAAACCGTAAAACCAACCCAATCGAACGGTATGGCGCTGCAGCTTTTCCTGCGCCTGTATCAGCTTACCGGTAATTCCGTTTATCATGATTGGGCCGTACAGGTCAATACCTGGCTGAACGGCAGGATGCTCGATAATGGAACAGGGTTGTATTTCTGGCAGATCGAAAGCAACGGCAACGCTGATACCTACAAGTTTACTTATGACAATGCGATCATGGTCGAAGCTGATTTGCTCTGGGCCAAAGCAATGAACGATAACACCTATGTCGGCAAGGCGGAGGCGCTCGCGCAGTCCATGATCAAAACGCTTTACAACGCTAATTACAACGGTTTTATCTTTAATACAAACGATATAAGGGTGAATCCCTGCTATTGTGGCTGGGCATCTCAATCCTTCATTCGCTTGTATGAAGCCGACGGCAACAGCACATGGCTGACTTATGCCAAAGCGAATATCGATTTGGTCAACGTAGTGCTCGAAAATAAGGCCAATAGTGGCTATTATCAATATGCAGGGCTCAACGGCGCCGGCAGGTATACGAATATGGAAGGGGTGGACCAGGCCTGGATGCAGCGTGTGCAGGTATTATTGTCAAAATATAAATAAACCGATGAAGATGCTATTGAGCTTAGTTAATATTAAAAAGATCCTGAGGATTGCCGGCACGGCCCTGCTCCTGGTTCAATGCTCGACGTTTGCCGTCAGTCAGGGCTTAAGTAAGTATGTCGATCCCCGCATTGGGTCGGCCAACAGCCGCTGGTTCTTTTTTACGCCCGCGGCCGTACCCGAGGGTATGGCCAAACTGGCCCCATCGACAAACGGCCATTACGGAAATAAACAGGGCTGGGAGGTTGTTGGTTACGATCCGCGCCATCATTCGATAGAAGGTTTCGTGCATTTTCATGAGTGGCAGGTCGGAGGGGTAAGTTTTATGCCCACAACAGGGCCTTTGAAAGTACGCCCGGGCGGCCTGGATACGCCTGGTTCAGGTTACAGGTCACGTTTTGAGCATAAGAACGAAGTCGCGATACCAGGCTACTACAAAGTATTACTCGACGATTATCACATCACAGCAGAGCTCACAGCCACAAAAAGGGTTGGCTTTCACCGGTATACATTTCCTGAAAGCGATAATGCACACCTGATCTTCGATATCGGCCACACACAGGGCGAAAGCGGGCCGGTAACCAATGCGGAGATTCACATGGTCGATAAAACTCACTTTACCGGCTTTGTGGATACTTATCCTAAATACGTGCAGAAGTACGACCCTGACGGCAAGGTGTCGATGTTCATTTACGGGGAACTGAGCAAAGCGCCCGAAAGCGTCGGCTCATTCGTCGATGATGTCGTGCGCGAGAATTCATCGAAATCGAACGGCCGCGGAGCGGGGCTGTTTCTGAATTACAAGACCAGGAAGGGCGAACAGATTGTCATTAAGGTCGGGCTTTCCTACACTTCCGAAGCTAATGCCAGATTGAACCTGGTCAAAGAAGCGTCAAGACTTAGTTTCGATGATGCGAAAAAACAGGCTATACAAAGCTGGAAGCAACAACTTGGTAAGATTTCGGTTCGCAGTCGGAATGATTCAGATATGGTCAAATTCTACACCGGCTTGTACCATGCCTTGCTGGGCCGCGGAATCGCCAGCGACATAAATGGCGACTACCCGAAACATGGCGGCAAGATCGGTCATCTTAAGCCCGCGCCGAGCGGCAAGCTGTATAACTTCATCAATACGGATGCGATCTGGGGCGGCTATTGGGATTTGACGCAGCTATGGTCACTGGCCTATCCTGATTTTTATGAGGACTTCATTCATACTCAACTCCAGCTCTACCGTGACAAGGGCTGGTTCGGCGACGGCGTTGCTAACAGCGAATATGTCTCAGGCGTGGGCACTAATTTCGTCGGGCTGGCGATCGCCGCTGCTTATGAAGCCGGCATAAGGGACTATGATGTCAACGAGGCTTACCGGGCGATCCGTGCTAATGAGCTCGAATGGCACAACAGGAAATTCGGCTCGGGAAAAATGGATGTCAAAGCGTTCGTGCGTTATGGCTACGTCCCCTTTTTGGAATACAAGGGGGGCGATTTCGTAACGGACTCCACCGGCTCGGACTTTTCTGCATCACACACGCTGGAATATAGCTTCAGCGCTTTTGCTGCTGCGCAAATGGCCAAATCGCTCGGCAAGACGGATGATTACAAAAAGCTGATCAAATATTCCAACGGCTGGCGCCTGCTTTATAACCCGGAAAACAAGCTGATCGAGCCGAAAACGGCTAACGGTAAATTTATTGATAAATTTGATCCCTATGCGCCCTGGCGCGGGTTTCAGGAGGGTAACGCTGTACAGTATACCCTCTTCGTTCCGCAGGACCCTGCCGCGCTTATCCGGTTACAGGGAAGGGATTACTTTAACAAGCGTTTGAACGACATTTTCGAAAAATCGCGAGACGAAGCTTTCGGTGGCGGCAAAACTATCGATGCTTTTGCCGGCGTCAACGCTATTTACAATCACGGCAACGAGCCATGCCTGCACATTAGCTGGTTGTTCAATTTCTCCGGCGAACCCTGGCTTACGCAAAAATGGACGCGCGAGATCGGCCGCGGATTTTACGGTAATGACCCGATCCATGGTTATGGCTATGGGCAGGATGAGGACCAGGGCCAAATGGGCGGCTGGTATGCGCTTTCTGCGCTCGGGATATTTGATGTCAAGGGCTTCACAGACCGCCAGCCAATCGTCGAATTCGGTAGTCCGCTATTTGATCGCGTCGACATTAAGCTAAGCAATGGCCATCGGTTGACCGTTCTGACAAAAAGCAATTCCTTACAAAACGTTTATGTGCAGTCGGCCTCATTCAACAATAATACCCTTAATGACTGCTGGATGTTCCGCAGCCGCCTGATGCAGGGTGGGGTCCTGAGTTTTGTCATGGGTAAAGAACCGAATAAAAGCTGGGGCGTAAAAAATCCTCCGCCTTCAAAACAATGATCAGAAAGAATGATACGGATAAATAGAATAATTGCAGGGCTTGTTTCAGTTTTTTTTGTCGGGCTCGTCACTTTTACAAGCTACGCTAACGCGCAGAGCCTTTCGGATAAAACAACATGTTTGTCGCGCGCACAACATGTGTACCGCCAAACATGGGATCTTTACCGGGTCAGAAAATATCATGGTCTTTTCCTCGAATATTATCCCAGGGATACGGCCGGTAAAGTAGATTATGTCGAGGGAAGCGCCGTTAAAGTAAAAGAAGTAAGCTTTCTCTGGCCGTTTTCCGGGATGATGTCGGCTACTAATGCCTTACTGCATAACAGATCTGTTCGCCGTGAGTATGTTCCATACCTGGATTCTTTGGTGATCGGTATGGAAGCCTATAAGGATACGTCGCGCGTGCCGCCCGGTTACCAGGCCTATCCGCCTGCAATGGAAAAGTCGGACCGTTACTACGATGACAACGGCCTCGTGGGCATCGAATATGCGGAGGCTTACCTGAATACGAAAGATCCCAGGTATCTTGAACGCGCGAAAGTCGCTTTCAAATTTATTACAAGCGGCTGGACGAACGAATTGGGCGGGGGCGTGTACTGGCTGGAAGGGCATCACGATCAAAAGCCCGCCTGCAGCAACGGCATGGCAATGCTGGTGGCATTGAAACTTTACGAAGCAACCGGCGACAAAGCCTATCTTGAATGGGGCGAGCGCTTCTATAACTGGATGCTGACAACTTTAAAGGCGCCAAACGGCCTTTTTTATAACGATAAAAAAGTAAAAGACGGGGCGATCAATCCAACTTTTTGGACCTACAATACCGGATCCGTGATCGAAGCGGCAGTGCTTTTGTATCGGTTTACGAAAAAGAAGGAATACCTGCACGAAGCACAGGATGCTGCAAAATCAGCTTTCGATTATTACCATAGCCAGCCGCATGATACGCATTTGATGCTGAAGGTTGATTTACCATGGTTCGTTACCGTATTGTTCAGGGGGTACGAGGCTTTGTACAAAGTAGATAAAAATTCAAAATACATTAACGCCATCCATCATGACCTGGACTATGCCTGGCAGTACAGCCGGGACAAAAACGGGTTTTTGACCCATGACTGGTCGGCAAATAAGAATGAAATCGCTAAACGTAAATGGCTGCTGGACGAGGCTTGCATTGCCGAATTATATGCGAGGTTGAGTGAGATTTAAATAGGGACGGGGTTTCGGGAAGAGTTGTTGCGTTTTAAATGTATATACATTATAACAAATAAACTTTAATTAAAACCTTTATGAAACCAAATTATCTACTCAAGGCATCGGCGATCTTAGCCGGGGTGTTGCTCCTGTCGGCATGCCACAAGGAACAGCTTACTAAAGCACAGGGCGTTAAGATGCCGGTGTCAAAAGCACGGAACCTGAACTCCAGTTCGGCTTACTACAACAATGCCGAACAGACGCACAATTTTATTGTCGGCAACATCTTGTCCTCCTACTTCAGTTGCCGCGGAAACACGACCACCGAGGCGAACAGCGCTTACGAATGGTATAATACCAGCCAGATTTATGCCGATGCGGCAGCCGTTAGTCCCACTTATGGAAATGACGGGCGGTTCCGTTCATGGATGGACAGTACCTACAACTGGATGTACCATATGTGGGACTTCGGTTCAAGCATTGGAGGTTACTTTTCAGCAGCTAACCTGGACGGTTCAGGCGCGGGTGGCGACAAATATGTCGACGATGCGGGTGTAACGATCAATGCCTACCTGGATGCTTATGCTGTAACGTCCGGCACCACCAGGTCAAACTACCTGGCCTCTGCTCAATCCGTAGCGAACTGGATGATGAACAGCGGACTTTGGGATTCGACTGACGGGGGAGGCTTTTACCAAAGAACAGGCACTGGCGCCGTGAAGCCAACCCAAACAAACGGGTTGGCTGTCCAAGCGTTCCTTCGCCTGTACCAGATCACGGGTCAGTCGTACTACAAGAGTTGGGCGCAGTCCGTCATGACCTGGCTCGAAGGTAATCTTTATGATAGCGCTTCCGGCTTGTACGATTGGGAATTCGACGCCAGCGGCGTCAAACAAACCGCGCATTTTACTTACGACAATGCGATCATGGTGGAAGCGGATCTGTTGTACGCGTCGGTATTGTCAGACAATACTTACGTAACTAAAGCCCAGAATCTCGGTAGCGCGATGAATACCACGCTTTGGAACAGCGCACACCATGTGTATATATTCAATACCACCGATCAGCGTGTGAATCCGGCATGGTGTGTCTGGGGATCGCAGGCTATGATCAGGCTCTACGAGCGCGATGGCAACACAGCCTGGTTAGATTATGCGCAACAAAATATAGACTTCATCAATACTAACTTAAGGACGACGAGCAACTATGGCTATCACACGTTTTGCGATTTAAACGGCGGCAGCGTCGATACCAGATACGAAGGCGTCGACCAGGCATGGATGGAAAGGACCCAGTTCATGCTGTCCGCCTATCGCTAAGATACCCCGCAACTTACTGAGCGGGAGATTTACAGTTGATTGATAAGCGCCTTCCTGTGAGATGGAAGGCGCTTTTATTTTTTTAATGGAGGTAAAAGAATATTTACAAGTGGCTACCTGTTCTCCTTAAAATATTTTTAAACCTTAACCGAACTCGTTAGAAATGGCTTAAAACAAGAAAAGCCTTTTTTTCAAAAGGCTTTATCTCTGTTTGAATCAATTTTGTCTTGCCATGTTATTGGGCACTGCTGAGCGGTCTGGTATTACCGAGCCCGATTAGGAAATTCAGCCCGCAATCAGGCAAACCACGACCGGGGGTTCGGGCTCCGGATTGCCGGATGCCGGAATGCCGCTTGCCAATCCAGTTTCAGCCTCGCCGGATGCTGCTGCTTTAGGAAAGTATGCGAATATTCCTGCAAGCCCCTATATGCTTAAACAAGTCGAGGACGATATTTTAAAGGTGCATCACTTCACCAAAGTATGGCTAAATTCGGTGTCTACCCGCACATATGATACAGTTGATCAAGGTGGGTGAGGACCGATACTTAGTTCACTACGGCGTAGCTTTGCCCTTCCTTTCCCAGTGATCTTTGACCTTCCCATCAGATGTGGTAACGATGCTGCGTACGTACCGTTCGCCGCGAATTTTGCCCGGAGCGATCTTTTTGCCGATAAATACTAACACGGGCCTGCCTTCTTTATCGGTTTTAAAAGCGATGTCCTGGCCGCGGTAGGTCGTTTCTTCGATAGAGGAAGCCGGATACGATTTGTCCAGCAATTTTTTCACTCCTTCTCCTAACATAATATTATTTAGTTTTTTAATGTTCCTCTTGTAAAAAGATACTTTGCGCTTTTTTTACCGTTTTTTCAAGATCGATGCCTTTGCCCATTACTCCTTTAAATAAGTCGCCGGTTTCTTTTAATCTGCCGATCGTGTTAAAAATGTTAAAATCGCGCATGGTTAGCCCGGGCTTTACCTCGTCCCAATGCAGCGGCATGGAAACCGTGGCGCCGGGTTTGGGCCGTAATGAATAAGGGCCGGCCAGCGTGGCGCCCGGCCGGTTCTGTAAAAAATCGATATACATTTTACCCTGCCGGTTTTTGATCTGCCGTTCTACGCTCGTATATCCCGGTATCTGGTCGTGAACCAAATTGGCTATCAGCCGGCCGAACATTTGCGATTGCTCATAGGTGTATTTCGCGTTCAGCGGAATATAAATATGCATGCCGGTCGAGCCTGAAGTTTTGGGATACGAGGGCACGTCCAGTGCGTCCAATACTGCTTTAACTTCCAAAGCCGCTGCTATTACCTGGTCGAAATGATGCTTATCCGGGTCAAGATCGATTACGCAGTAGTCGGGGTTATCAGGCGATTGTATCCTGCTGAACCAGGGGTTCATCTCGATGCAGCCCAGCGAAGCCATCCACAACAGGCTGTCTTCATTGCAGGCTACGGCAAATTCTTTATGCTCGCCATCGCTGGTTACATACGGGAAGCTGTCCATCCAGTCGGGCGATTTGTCTTTAATGTCCTTCTGGTAAAAGCTCATTCCGCTGATGCCGTTCGGAAAACGGTTGAGCGTTTGGGGGCGGTCCTTCAGATAGGGCAGGATATATTCGGCAACCTGGTAATAATAGTTAAGCATGTCGCGCTTGGTTACGCCATCCTCGGGCCAGTACACCTTGCCCAGGTGCGTAAATTTCAATTCGTGGCCATGGACCTTACGTACCTGTGTTTCATCATTCGGATTAAGCAGGGTTCGCCGGATGCCTCTTTTGGGGGCGCTCAGTATGGAATTGTCATCTTTGTTCTCTGCTTCGCTCACTACCTGCGCGGTTGACGCCTCAGTTTCACGAACTACTTCTTTTGCCTTTTTGTCGCTGCGCATACCTTCGAAGGAAGGATGGCGGAAAACGCCGTCGCCGGTCACTTCGGCAAAGCTTATCTCGCAAACCAATTCAGGTTTAAGCCAGTAAGCTTTCGCTTTAGGCGGATTTGGCCTGAAGCGGGACGGACTGTTCACATCCGGAACTTCGACAAACGGCGCTTTGTCGGTTATCAGCGGTTTGAACTGCGCCATCATTTCGTTTTGCAGTTTATCAGAGAAACCTGTACCCACTTTACCAACAAAGTGCAGCTTGTTTCCCTCATAAACACCAAGCAAAAGGGAGCTGAACTTTTTGGCGCTGCCCTCGTTTTTAGTAAACCCGCCGATGACGACTTCCTGGCGTTTATGCACTTTGATCTTAAGCCACTCCTTGGACCGGGCATCGGCGGCATAAGTACTGTCTTTCTTCTTGGCGATGATGCCTTCCAGGCCCATGCGCTTGGCCGCATCGAAAAAATCGTTGCCTTTTACAGCGAATACCTGGCTCAAACGTACCCGGTCATCGCTTTTAGGCAATACTGCCTGTAGTATTTTTCGCCTTTCGGCCAAAGGCAGTTCCATCAGGTTGTGGCCGTCATACCACAAAATGTCAAATACATAATAAGCGAGTTCGCCGTCGGCCTCGCTTCGCCAGTTTTGCAGGTTTCCAAAATTGGATTGCCCCTTTTCATTCAGCACTACGATCTCACCGTCTATCACCGCATCGATGCTCCAGCCGGATAATAAATCCCTCAACGGGTAATATTTTTCATTGAACGATTTGTTATTACGCGAAAGAATATCGACACGCCCCTTTTCAATATAACTAATGGCACGGTAGCCATCCCATTTTACTTCATACATCCATACCGGGTCGTTAAAGGGTTCATCGACAAGCGTTGCGAGCATGGGGCTGATCTTTTCAGGCATGGGCGAGACCTTCGCTTTGGTCAGAATGTCCTGAAATTCATTGTTGCCGGTGCCACCCTTCATAGCGCGTATTATGCGAGTATTATATGGTTATAATTTGTTAATATAATACCGTGGGCTTGGGCTGTTTGTTTTAATAATTAGTTAATTAATTTACATTTTAATCGATATTTTTGTCGGTTCGAGACAGGATGGGGCATGTAGCCCGTAATTATAAATTCTTCTATTATATTCCACAGCCTGACAATAACAGTTCGAACTTTTTTAGGAATTATAGGGATTGGCTGGGTGTATGGGCAGCCGCCGTCGTACAGCATGGCATTCAATTCGACACGGGCGCGTTCCTTTTGGCGAGATTGAGGACGACAAATGTAGACATATGCCCCAACCGGAAGCACAATGCCGGATGCAAAAGCTTCCTATTGCCCCGCTGTGTTCATGACCGGCCGCACTTCGATACTGCCGCCGAATTCAAAAACAGGACATTTATCGGCAACCGCTTTGGCCGCTTCCATATCGGCTGCATTAATGACTAGTACCGAGCTAACCACCTCCCCGTCGGAGATGTAGGGGTCGCTTTTAAGCGTCTTGCCCGGACCGCTGATCGTTATACCTCCGCTTACCGGGCGGTAACCGCTTACAAGAGTGCCTGATTTAGCCAGGCCGGCCATATAATCCTGCCATTTTTTAATATTCGCCTTCACCGCTTCGTTGGATGGGGGCTGGAAATCGGCCTTGAAGCGAATGATGAGCAGAAATTGCGACTTGCCTTGGTTGATGACTTGCTGTTGAGCGAAGGCCGTGGCTGCGAGAGTGCATATGGCCAATAAAAGAATAAGCTTTTTCATAGGTAGGTTTTCTTTAAAGATAAGTGGTTTCGTCGTCAATTTCATCATCGCGATCGGCTATTTCCCTGGCTTTTTCCACGTCAGTGGCAAAAACCTTGAGTTTAATGCCTCCGCCGCCCTGGTTGTAGACCGGATATAGTACGCCCAGGCTTTCGTCCGCCAAAAAGCAGGGAACACCATTTGCCTCTAATTTAGCCCGCATGATCTCGGCCAGCATAGGATTGTAATAGGTTTCAAACGTCACAATTTCTTCTTCCGGCTTCATGGCGGTATTTCTTGTGTTGAATATCAAAAATGAGAAATTGTTTTGGTTATTTTAGCACGATAATGAACCGCATTGACCGCATATCGGCTATCCTGATCCACCTGCAATCGCGCAGGGTGGTGAAAGCAGGCGATATTGCCGACCGGTTCAATATCAGTCTGCGTACCGTTTACCGCGATATCAGAACGCTGGAAGAGGCTGGCATACCGCTCATCGGCGAAGCGGGGGTAGGGTATTCTATTATGGACGGCTACCGTCTGCCGCCGGTAATGTTTACGCGCGAGGAAGCTACAGCCTTCCTGACCGCCGAAAAACTGATGGAAAAGTTAACCGATCCTTCGTCCGACGAAAATTACAAATCGGCCATGTATAAGATCAGGTCGGTTTTGCGGATGGCCGAAAAGGATTTCCTGGATAATATAGACGGGCACATCGAAGTGTTCAAAAGCCGGCGTGTGCAGGGCAAAAGCCTCGACCTGAACCCGCTGCAGATCATCCTGAAGGGTATTGGTGAAAGGAATGTGCTTTCCATCCATTATTTTGCCATGCACAGCCAGGAAAAGACCGAACGCTGTATCGAGCCGGTGGGGGTGTTTTACCAGGACAATTACTGGCACCTGATCGCGTGGTGCCGCCTGCGGCAGGATTACCGTGATTTCAGGCTCGACCGTATTTCCAATATAGCGCTCACTGGCGAACGCTTCCGTACTCTGCATCCCAGCCTGAACGAATATATTTCACGGCAAGCCCGTGAACGCAACCTGCAGGAAGTAGTGATCAGGGTCGAGAAACGCATCGGCCCTTATCTGAACGAGCAGAAATACTACAATGGATTTGTGTCGGAACAAGAGGTGGACGGCATGATCGAAATGCGTTTTCTTACCGAGTTTATCGAAGGCTTTGTGCGCTGGCTGATGATGTACGGCGATACGGCGGTGATCGTAAGTCCTGATAACCTGAGGGACAAAGTGAGGGAACTGTCCCAAACCATCATGCAGCGTAACAGTTAAAAGCTGTTCAAAAATTAACGGGGTTGTCATCCTGAGCATGTCGAAGGGTAAAGCATGGGCCTGCCCCCATGGTTCGACAGACTCACCATGACAGCCAGCACCCGATTTCGTTTCATTCCTTAAAACACTGCTGACATAGGGTTGTCATCTGCGCTCAGTTACTTTGTGTAAATAAATGAAATGAGCGGACAACGGTATTGGATAACGGTGGTGTCAAAAGACCATATTAAACGCGGCGTGGCGGGAGGGTTTATGCAGGCCAACCACGGTAAGCCCGGTTCGTTGAAGAAGCTGCATGTGAACGACTGGGTGATATTCTACTCGCCAAAAGTGACCTACCAGGGCGATGAGAAGCTGCAAGCTTTTACCGCGATAGGGCAGGTGACAGGCAAGGAAGTTTACCAGCACCAAATGTCAGAGGATTTTATTCCCTGGCGCCGTGATATGAAATTTTATCCATGCAGGGAAACACCCTTTATTCCGCTGATACCTTTGATGGATTTTATCCGGGATAAAAAATCATGGGGGTATCATTTTAGGTTTGGTTTTTTCGAGATCAATAAGCACGACTTCGACCTGATAAGGGAAAAAATGCTGGCGACAGAAACAATCACATCCTAAAACACTTAGAAAATTAAAACCAACGGTATACAATAAATCATTTAGGCAATTATCACCATGGCAAATTTAACCTCAAAAACATCGATCGACATCAACGCACCGGCTTCGAAAGTGTGGGACGCGCTGACCAAACCCGAAATCGTAAAGCAGTACTTTTTTGGCACCAACGTAAAGTCAGACTGGAAGAAGGGCAGCCCGATAACCTGGGAAGGGGAGTGGGAGGGCAAAAGCTACCGGGACAAAGGCGAGATATTGGCTATCGATCCCGGCAGGTATGTAAAATACAGTTACTGGAGTTCGATGGGAGGTGCGGAGGATAAACCCGAAAACTATGTTACTGTTTCTTATGATCTGGCTGAAAGCAACGGGAAAACGACACTTACGATCGGGCAGGAGAATATCAAAAACGAAGAGGCAAAGAAACATTCTGAGGATAACTGGCAATGGGTGTTCGGTAAGATGAAGGAAATGATCGAAAATTGCCAAATATAAAGTAACCTATTAGGTGGTACTTATAAAAGTTTGACCAATAATTATTTAAGTTTAAATATAACGAGACGTTATGACCGATATTTTAACCTTTGAAGAGATCAGGAACGCCGGATTTTTCGTTTCCGGCATTCATGTGCGCACTACCAACCAGCGAAATAAAGCGCAGCAGGATATCGGCAGCTTGTGGCAAAGATTCATGTCGGAAAATCTTGCAGCCAGTATACCGGGCAAGCTATCGGACGATATTTATTGTGTTTATACCGATTACGAGCCTGATCATACAGGCTGGTACACCACGGTATTAGGCTGCAGGGTTGAAAAGCCGGAAATTGAATCGGGTCTGTTTTCCGCTTTGGTGCCTGAAGGTAGTTACAGGCGTTACAAGCCTGTCGGCGATTTGCCCGGCTGCGTGGTAGATACCTGGATGAAAATATGGGAGGACAGCCCGAGCCGCAGTTATATTGCCGATTACGATGTATACCGGGCCGGCATAAATTGTCCCGACGGAAGCGGCGTGGAGGTTTATTTAGGCGTAATTTAATACAGAAATTTCTGTGATTGAAATTATATTCGGTTAAATTTCAGCCTCTTGCCTTGTTTACCTTCAATAATACTTCCGTTGCTATAGGAGAGGTTACCTGAAACGATGGTATGCATAATGCTCGACCGTAAAGTCGTTCCTTCAAACGGGCTCCAGCCGCATTTGTATAAAATATTTGATCTGTTTACGGTCCAGGGTTTATTTAGATCGACGAGTACCAGGTCGGCCCAGTAGCCTTCGCGAACGAAACCGCGCCGGTCGACCTGAAAACAGGTGGCTACATTGTGCGCCATTTTTTCTGTTATTTGTTCCAGGCTGATCTTGCCTTGATGATACAGTTCCAGCATGGCAGGCAGCGCATGCTGCACCAGGGGCCCGCCCGATGGCGCTTTCAGGTATGATTGTGATTTCTCTTCCAGCGTATGCGGCGCGTGATCGGTGGCAATCACATCGATGCGACCATCCAGCACCGCCTGCAGGATCCCTTCCCTATCGGAAGCTTTCTTAACAGCGGGATTCCATTTGATCAAGTTGCCTTTGGCCTGGTAGTCTTCATCGCTGAACCAAAGGTGATGAATGCAGGCCTCGGCAGTGATCCGCTTATCTTTCAGCGGCGTAGTGTTCTCAAATAAGTGTGTTTCCTTTTCGGTCGAAATGTGTAAGATATGCAGCCGTGTGTTGTACTTTTTAGCCAGCCCGACGGCCATTGACGACGATAAATAGCAGGCTTCTTCGCTGCGTATCTGTGGATGTAGTGTCACGGGAATGTCCTCGCCGAGCAGTTGCTTGTAATACTCCAGGTTGCGGCGAATGGTAGCCTCATCCTCGCAATGTACAGCCACCAGCATCGGCGACTGCGAGAAGATGCCCTCCAAAGTTTTAGGATTATCTACCAGCATGTTGCCGGTCGAGGAGCCCATGAACACTTTCACGCCGCAAACATTTTGGGTGTCCGTTTTCAGCACCTCGTCGATATTGTCGTTCGACGCGCCCATGAAAAACGAGTAGTTAGCCAGTGAGTTACGGGCTGCTATCTCGTATTTTTGTTCAAGTAATTCCTGCGTTAGGGTATTCGGTACGGTATTCGGCATTTCCATAAAAGACGTAATGCCGCCCGCTACCGCCGCCCGCGATTCGGAATGAATGTCGGCTTTGTGCGTTAAGCCCGGTTCACGAAAATGAACCTGGTCGTCGATACAGCCGGGGAAAAGGTACAGGCCTTCCGCATTAATCACCTGGTCGGCATGGACGTCGATCTGTTGATCTATCCTTTCGATCAGGCCATCCTTAACCAGCAGGTCGCTTACAAACTGTTTGTTCTCGTTTACAATGGTGGCCGATTTTATGAGAAGAGAAGACATAAAGATTTCGAATTTCGAATGT
Source organism: Bacteroidota bacterium (assembly GCA_018267005.1). Taxonomy (GTDB): domain Bacteria; phylum Bacteroidota; class Bacteroidia; order Sphingobacteriales; family Sphingobacteriaceae; genus Mucilaginibacter. The sequence goes on along the minus strand of JAFDZK010000003.1, from coordinate 11,047 downwards.
TCGATTTCGGATTTATTTACAAAGGTACGAGTTTGAAACGACTATGCGTTTTTGGGTAGCCAATTACTCCTTGTCAAAGTCCCTGGTCAACATTTCGTAAATGGTCGTCAGCCAGATGATCAAACAGGGCAGGGCGATCAGGGCGTAAGGCAGGATATAATTAACGCGAATGAATTTGGGTATAACATCCGAGTTGGAAAAGCTGGTTATCAGCAAGGCAAAAATGAACAGGAACCATTCAAAAACCGTAGCAGGCCGGTTCAAATTCATAAACCAGATACCGACGCCGATAAAAGCGATGATATAGGTCGGCGGCTCAGAACCTGTGCTGTAGATGACAGTAAATATCAGCACCGAGGCCAGCAGCAATAATTGGTATTGGGTGTTCTGCCAGAATTTATTTCGCAGGTACGACACGCCAAGTAACAGAAGCGCAGGCAGTAACACAATTAAGTTAGATAAATGCTTTAAGCCGAATATTTTGGTGATCATACCCATTACGCAGCGGTCGGCGCGGTTGGAAACTACGTTGGCGGCATTTTTAGCTACAAGGTCAGGGTACCAGTCCTGATAGGTTTTGATGATATACGCGGGTGACGAAATGAGCATGGGCAGCACAAAGCACACCGCCGACCAGAAGAATAAACTCAGAATGAATTTCAGTTTGTTTTCGGAAAAGAAGAAGAAGGCGAGGCCAACTATGCCATACAATTTGATTGCCGTACCCAGTATAATAACCAGCGCCGCCCAGAAATCCTGCTTGCGTTTAATGAACACATAGCTGAAAATGATGAGAGCGGTGATGAGCGGGTTCACTTCCACATTGCCGGATGATCCCACCATGCTGTTGGCATTGATGAACAGGATCAGCAGGCAATGTTCGCGCTTCATCGGCAGCATCATTACCGCCTGGTATAAGATCCAGGCATTGAACATCGTCCACAGGATCACTCCGATATGGTTGGGCAGCAGTGCAAACGGTGCGATCACCAGCGCAAAAACAGGCCCATAGTGGTTCAGGTCGAAATAAAATTGCGGCTCGGGCCCAAACAGCGGATGCTGGTGAATGACATTCAGGAAATTGTGCTTGTAAATAATGTAGTTGTTATAGTTGGCCGTTGTGCCATCGCCGAAATATACGCCTTTTACAACAGCCAGCAGGCTGGGCACGAACCATAGGAAAAGGATAACATAGGGATTGGTGAAAAAGGCTTTGAGCTTTTGCATGTAACCGGCTTCGGCCGGTAAAAATAGGAAATACTCTTCGGTTTGGGCCGCTCTTCTTTCGGACTTTCCGGCTTATGCGGACTTCCGGACTAAACCCTATCTTTGCCGCATGGCAAAAAGCTTCGACGACTTCAAATTTAACCGGCAGATATTGAATGCCATCGCCGACGCCGGTTACACCGAAGCTACCGATATACAGCAAAAGGCTATTCCCCCGATATTGAACGGGCAGGACGTACTGGGCATCGCCCAAACCGGCACGGGTAAAACCGCCGCGTATGTGCTGCCGATCATCATGAAACTGAAATATGCACAGGGCGAAAATCCCAGGGCATTGATCGTCGCGCCGACGCGTGAGCTGGCCATCCAGATCGAAGAAAACATCAGGGCCTTTGCCAAATACACCGACTTACGTACAGTAATACTTTACGGCGGTATTGGCCCCAAAACGCAGATCGAACAGGTCCAAAAGGGTGTCGACATTATCGTTGCGACTCCCGGCCGCTTTATGGATATTTACCTGGCAGGCAATATAGTAACGAAGGGATTACAGGTATTTGTTCTGGACGAGGCCGACAAGATGATGGACATGGGCTTTATGCCGCAGATCAACCGGATCCTCGAGGTAGTACCTCGCAAACGACAGAACCTGCTTTTTTCGGCAACCATGTCGGATAAGGTGCGCCAGCTTTCGGCCAATTTCCTTGAGTTTCCGACGGAGATCGAGGTTACCCCGCAAGCCACACCGGCACAAACCGTCGAACAAAAGCTGTACTATGTACCGAATTTCAAAACCAAGATCAACCTGCTCAAATACTTATTGGATGAAGAGGGTGAGATTAGGAAATTGATGGTTTTCTGCAAAACCCGCAGCAATGCCGAAAATGTGTATAAGTTTTTGAGCAGGCGTTACGGCGAGCAGGAAGTGAAAGTGCTGCACGCCAATAAAGGGCAGAATACACGTATCAATTCCATCAATGCGTTCAGGGGTGATGAAGTGAAAATATTGGTGGCGACCGACGTTGCCGCACGCGGTATCGACGTAAGCGATGTAAGCCACGTGATTAACTTTGACGTGCCTTTTGTGATCGAGGATTATGTGCACCGCATCGGGCGGACAGGTAGAGCCTTCCAGTCGGGCGAAGCAATTACTTTTTGCACACCTGCGGAGGAATACTATGTCGGCAAGATCGAAAAGCTGACCAGGCAGCCTATCCCGGTGCTACCTTTACCTGAGGATGTGTTCGTCGAGCAAACGCCGTACGAAGAGCGCCAGGCGCAGGCACGTGAGATCGATCAGCAAAAACGCAAAGAGAACCCGGAGTTTAAAGGAGCTTTTCATGAGAAGAAGGAGGCGAAAGGTGAAAGGTCAAAGGCGAAAGGTTTGACAAAAGTCCGAAGGTCCGAAAGTCCGCGTAAGTCCGAAAGAAAACGTAAAAGGTGAAAAAACAAAAACAGGATCAAAACAGAGTTTCCCCTGCCGGGGAAGATTTAAAAAAGACGCGGGGCACGCGCATCAGCCCGCTCAACTTTGCCACGGCTTTTTTCCTGTTCCTGGCGGTGTATGTTTCTATATACGGGGTCAGGGTAATCGGCGGCCATTATCCTTATGCGCTCAAAAGCTGGATGTTTACGGCTATATTCGTGCTGTTTGCTATAGCGGTGTCATTTATGGACCTTATCCTGCGCAATTTTTTTCGCCAGACCAAAAAACTCTGGATAGTGGAGCTAAGCTTTATAACTTTGGCGATTATTTTATTTTTACTTGCAAGATAACATGAAGAAAGCCGAGATCAAGCTGACGATAGAGCTTGACGATAACAATGTTCCCGAAACCATCACCTGGGAATCGACTGATGCACAGAACAAAGAGGCATTGCCCGTAAAGTCGATGATGCTGGCGCTTTGGGATCACAATTACAAGAACACACTCCGCATCGATCTGTGGACAAAGGATATGCCGGTCGACGACATGAAGCGGTTCTTTTATGAAACCCTGCAAACTATGGGCGACAGCTTTTTAAGGGCCACGGGGGAGAAGAACATCGTGGAGGACCTGCGCGACTATTGCGCCCACTTTGCCGACAAAATGGAGATCAGCCAGAAGTAGAAAATGAAACTCACGTCATTCGTATCGTTTGCCGGTTTTGTAATGCTCATTGCAGCCACGTTCTGTCCCCTGTTCCGTCCGCTGCACATCGTTAATTGGGATATGTACAAGGCTAATATGCCTTACGGCATCGTAGTTCTGCTGATAGCCGTGGTTGGCATTGTGGGTGTGGTATTGATGCAGCGAAAACTGGTAAGGTTAACGGCGTGGTTGTCGGTGATATTGATTGCGCTGTTTTACGTTCTTTCGTTGTTAAAGATCCATTACGCGTTTACGTTCATACCTTTCCACTCCTTCGAAAAGTTTATGGAAAGGCAGATCAAATTCAAATGGGGCTGGTGGCTGTTGTGCATCGGACCGGCTCTGGCCCTTATTGGTTCGCTAGGGGACAAACCAAAGTATAAAGCGCCCGTAGAAAAGCCCCTGGAACAGAAAGACGCTGTATAGCCTGGTATGATCGAAACTCCCGGAATAAACGAGCCTCAGCTTTTAGAACTGATAGAACTGGTAAGTAACAGGCACGGCTTCGATTTTTCGGGTTATTCGCGCGCATCTCTCAAACGGCGCCTGTCACGCATTATTATGCTGAAGAAGATCGGTTTCGATCAGTTGAAACAATTGCTTGCCGACGATCCGAAGTTTTTCCAATGGTTTTTGGAGGAGATTACCGTCAATGTGACCGAAATGTTCCGGGATCCCTACTTTTATAAGGCGCTAAATATCCAGGTCGTACCCAATTTAACGACTTTTCCGCATATCAGGGTGTGGAGCGCTGGCTGTTCCTCGGGAGAGGAGGTTTACTCTTTAGCTATCTTGCTGTATTTGTCGGGCCTGGGCGACAGATCATTTATATACGGCACGGACATCCATACCCAAATGCTCAATGAAGCCCGCAACGGTGTTTACGCTCAGCGTAAATTGGACAGCTATGCGGAAAACTACCGGCATGCCGAATTGCCCGGCGAATTGTCCGATCATTTCGAGAAAATGAACGATGCGGCGCGTGTTCGCGGCGATCTGCGGAAAAACACCCTATTTTCAGCGCATAACCTCATATCCGACGCACCATTCAATGAATTTCAATTGATCAGTTGCCGGAACGTGTTCATTTACTTTGAAGCCGCGATGCAGCAAAAAATATTGCAGCTTTTTTATGAAAGCTTAAGCAGCCACGGATTTTTATGCCTGGGCACCAAGGAAACGATCCGCTTCCCCGAAATGAAAAACAAGTTCAGGCTCATCAGCTCCAAAGGAAATATTTACCAGAAGATCGGCTGACCCGGGTTTTAAAACAGCTTCGTTTGCCCGACGCCCAGCACCTTCGCTTCGTGCTCCAGCAGCCATTTTTTACGCCACAGGCCGCCGGCGTAACCAGTTAACGATCCGTCGGAGCCGATGACCCGGTGGCAGGGTACCACGATGGCCAGGTCGTTTTTGCCGTTGGTGGAGGCTATAGCGCGGATGGCCAAAGGGTTGTTCATTATTTTGGATTGCTGCAGGTAGCTGATCGTTTTGCCGTAAGGGATTTGAAGCAGGCATTCCCAAACTTGCTGCTGAAATGCCGAACCCGGTTGTTTAACCGGGAAAGTAAATTCGCGCCTTGTACCCGCAAAGTATTCGTCTAATTGCTGTGCCGCTATTTGCAGCAAGGGAGTAGGTTCATCGCTTTCACCCGTCGCGTGGTCCATGATCTTTACAGACGAAATAAATCCGTCCTCTTCCTTGATCCTGGCGACGCCGATGGGAGTGGGGTGATAGACTACCGGCATGGGATAAAATTACATCTTTAAGGCGGAAAGGTGAAAGGAGAAAGGTTAAAGGTTTTTAACGTAAATCAAAGCTTTCGCCTTTAACCTTTTACCTTTCACCTCACAAAAGTATCTTTGCACCAAATGGAACTCCTCAACCAAACCTGGTACCTGCTGAAAAAAGAGATACTGCTCGAGTGGCGCTCCAAATACGCCTTCAACGGGGTGCTGCTTTACGTGGTGTCGACGGTGTTTGTTTGCTATATCTCGTTCAAGATCACCCCTGGCTTTGCCGGCAGCTCGGGTTACCCGGTGGTATGGAATGTGCTGTTTTGGATCATTATGCTTTTTGCGGCTGTAAATGCCATCGCCAAAAGCTTTATGCAGGAGAACAAGAGCCGCTTATTATATTATTACACCATAGCCGGGCCGCAGGCTATTATCCTGGCTAAAACCATTTATAACATCCTGCTCATGTCGCTGCTGAGCGTTTTGGCGCTGGTGATTTACATGCTGTTCTTTACCAACACCATTGGCGACCCGCTGTTTTATTTCCTTGCTGTATTGTTGGGCAGTATCAGTTTTTCCACCGTTTTTACGATGATATCCGCCATTGCCTCCAAAGCGGGTAATAATGGCACCCTGATGGCTATCCTCAGTTTTCCGGTTGTGATCCCGGTCATATTAGTGCTCATCCGCCTGAGCAAAAACGCGATGGACGGCCTGGAACGCAGCGCCAATTACGAGAACATCGGCGTGCTGTGCGCCATTAATGTCATTGTTATCGCTACCTCGCTGCTGCTGTTTCCGTACCTGTGGCGGGATTAGCGGGTGTAGTGTATCATTATGGGCTGCAACGCCTGCAACACCTCCTACACTGGCGTGATCGTGTCAGTACTAAAGCTTCCGTTCCGCAGGGTTCTTTGGGAGACCGCGCGGGGACATCAAAGTCTTTACGAAAAGAGTTATTTTTTCTATTTCATATTTACCAACAAAACAAAAAAGGGGAGACTGAAAGACATAATCAATATTAACATCGCAATTAAAAAGCCGATCGCAGCATTCATCTTAAATAACCTATTCGACGAATGTTTTAAATTATCAAACCTCCCTTTTGAGATATATAAATACCGACAGCATTTTATTAAACCATAAGCAATCGGGACAAAGAGAAAGAAGCATACGCTATTAAATTTCGGATTATGTAATACATCAATCAAAATGAAAAATAACAAAGCTATTAACCATGATGTAGTAATAAGCCCAAGTATATAGCAAGCTCTTTCTTGCGGACTGCTCCATGAGAGGGTATCTTTCTTAGTGGAGTAATAACTAACGAAGAAATAAACTAAGAAATCGAATATAATCATAATATCTATTTTTCACGTCCCCGCGGGGTCTCCCAAAGGGGACCCGGCGGCGCACAATGAAAGACCAACACCTTAAGCTCGAGGCATGCACCACCGGCTTTCTCCGAAATGAATATCCGAAAATAATCTCGAAATCGTGACTGCATTTACCGATAAGATGCTCTATTTCTAAATTATTTTTATTTTTATTTGGATTAAGTCTAAATAAGGATTTATTTTTGCTGCATCAAACTATTACCACATGAGCAAAAGATACCTGATCATTTCCGGCCTGTTTGTCCTCACCCTGGCGATCACTATCGGTTCCGTTTCATCCTGTAAAAAACTGATGCCCGATATGATCGATCCGAATTTTGGCGTATGCGGACCGGTGGACGACCTGACCAACAGTCAAACCATCCTTTTTTCTCGCGGAAACGACCAGTTTTTCGCCATCCGTGATGCAGCGACCGGCCTGGGACCTTACTTTGTGTCGAACAGTTGCGGCGGCTGTCACTCGAGCGATAACCGCGGTCATCCTTTTACCATACTGACGCGCTTTGGGCAGACCGACAGTACCGGCAATAAATTCCTTGGCCAGGGCGGCCCGCAACTAGGCAGCAGCAACCTGCCCGGCTATACGCCCGAGCAGATTCCGGCAGGAGCTGCCAGTTCTAAGTTTATCGCCCCCATTACAGCAGGGTTGGGCTTCCTGGAGGCTGTACCCGATACCGAGATCATCAACATGGCGCGGCGCAACGCCAATAATCCCGACGGTGTGCGCGGCCACCCGAATTACAGCGCCGTACCTTCCAATATTCCGCCGCTATATGGTTCGGTTCCGCGCGCGGATGGTAAGTATATCTGCCGGTTTGGCCGCAAAGCGTCGACCTATAGCCTGGTACAGCAGGTGGCAGCGGCCTACAATCATGATATGGGCATCACGTCGGACTATATGCCCATCAACCCATACAATTATTTGGATCAGACCGCCCCGCCTGCATCGTCGCCCGAGGTAAACAATGATGATTTTAACTCGGTCGTGTTTTACGTTACCTGCCTGCAAACGCCTAACCAGCGCAATGCGGATGACCCAACTGTAAAAAGAGGAAATGCACTGTTCGTGCAGATCGGCTGCGAAACCTGCCATAAGCAAACGCTAAAAACCGGTTACTCACCTATTGCGGCGCTCTCAAACCAAACCATCAGTCCGTTTACCGACCTGCTGGTGCACGATATGGGCCAGGCGCTCGACGATGGTTATACCGAAGGCGACGCCAAAACCTCCGAATGGCGCACCACGCCGCTGTGGGGGCTTGGCCTGGCCAGGAATGTACAGGGCGGCAATATTTACCTGATGCACGACGGCCGCGCGCACAGCATACAGGAAGCCATTAAGCTGCATGGCGGCGAGGCAGCAGCAAGCTCGGCGCGTTTCAGCAAACTAAGCACACAGGAGCAAAATGCTGTGATCACCTTCTTAAACTCTCTATAAATGCAGCGCAAAGAATTTATCAAAACGTGCGGCATGGCCTGCCTGGGCGCCGCATTCCTGGGCATTGCCTTTGAAGGCTGCAGCGGCAGCAAAATGATTGCCGGGACGATGGATCGATCCGGGCTTCTCGTGCCCCTGGCATCATTCGATTTGGGCACCGGATCGCATCGAAAGTATATCGTCGTACAGCACGAAAAGCTGCGGTACCCGGTCTGTGTTTATCGTTTTGACGCTAACACATACACCGCTTTGCTGATGCGCTGCACGCACCAGGGCGCTGAGCTGCAGGTTTTTGGCGACCGGCTGGAATGCCCCGCTCATGGCAGCAGGTTCGATAATCATGGCGCCGTCGAAAACGGCCCGGCCGATACCAGTCTCCGCTCGTTCCCGGTACAAATATTAGAAGACCAACTACACATTACTTTATCATAACATGAAAAGATATTACTGCTTTCCCGTCCTTATTGTATTATTGACTTCATTGTCCGCCGGTGCGCAAATCGACAGCAGCCTGCTGAACGGCATGGCAAAAACCGACACCACCCGTAAGAAACTAAGCATGGACGCCATTTACGACAGGCCATTTCTGAAGATGGGCAAATTGCCCGTTGCTATTGGCGGGTATATGGAAGCCAACTGGCAGTATGTGGGCACGTCGGGTATCTCGATCGGTAACCAGTTCCAGTTCCGCAGGTTTAGTCTTTTTGCGGCGTCGTCCATATCCAACCGGATCAAATTTTTGTCGGAAATAGAATATGAGGACGACCCGGCCGGCGATCCGGACGAGGCCACCGAAGGGGGTAAGTTCGAGGTGGAATACGCCGCCATCGATATCGAGTTGCATCCGCTGCTGAACCTGCGCGGCGGCATGATCGTTAACCCGATAGGATCGTTCAATGAAAATCACGATGGGCCGAAATGGGAATTTACCGACCGGCCGATCGCTATGACGCAGATGCTGCCCGATACCTGGAGCAACCCCGGCTTTGGCGCTTACGGCAAGGAATACAGCGGGCACTGGATGTACGGGTACGAGTTTTACCTCAGCGGCGGCTTTAACGATTCGATCATCGATAATACACAGGGCAGGACTTTTTTACCCGCAACTAAGGCAAGTACCACCCGTTTTACCAAAAGCGCAAGCGGCGAACCGTTGTATACCGCAAAGATTTCTCTGGGAAATGACCGGATAGGGGAGCTCGGCTTGTCGTATATGGGCGGGGTGTACAACACCTGGCAGATAGAAGGAGCGACAGTCGACGATAAAAGACGGGTAAATGTATTTGATGCCGACTTTAACACCATCTTGCCCTGGACGCATACGAATATCGTAACCGAGTGGGCCTATATCGCCATCGACATACCGCCAAATTACCCGCAATCCTATGGCAACAGGCAATTCGGCGGGTTTATCGATGTGGTGCAGCCTGTTATAAGCGGCAGGATGCTGGGCTGGCAGCACGCCACCTTAAACCTCGCTTTGCGTGGTGAATATGTCGACTGGAATGTCGGCAACTTTGCTGCAACCGGCACACCGATGTACAACGACCTTTGGAGCGTTATGCCGGCCGTTAGTTTCAGGCCCACGCCGCAAACCGTACTGCGATTAAATTACCGCATCCAAAACCAGCGCGATATTACCGGCAGCACCATTGGCGCAACAATCGGCCAGACCAGAGGTATAAGCTTTGGCGTCTCGACTTATTTTTAATGACGAAAGTAACTGTATTAAAAATTTTACTTTGGCGGAATATTTTAGCAGTTATCTAAGCCCGATACGAGATAGATAATTCACAATAAATGCGTTTATTAGCGGCACAATAGCCCTGTTAAAGTATTTTTGCGAAATGAGTTTCAGAAGGATCATACTGCTTCTCGTTTTTTTACCATTTCTGTCTCGCGCCCAAACCGTCATCTCGGGTAAAGTAACCACCTCCGGGTCGCTTACGCCGATCGGCAAGGTTAGTGTGTTCCTCAGTAATTCATCGTACGGTACCGAAACGTCCGAGGACGGTACGTTCCATTTGGTGGGCGTAAAGCCGGGACAATATGAATTGGTCGCAAGCTCCGTTGGCTACCAGGAATACACCGAATCTATACTGGTAAGCAGTTCGCCTGTAACGGTTAATATAAAAATGTTGCCCAAAATGAATATGCTTCGCGGCGTGGTAATCTCGAGCAACGCCGACTGGAAAAAAAACTACGAGCTGTTCCGGAAGGATTTTATAGGCGAATCGGACAACGGGAAAAAATGTGATGTGGTCAATCCGCGAACGATGAACCTCGTTTATCATGGTAAAAGCCGCACGCTCGAAGCCTGGTCAACCGACTTCCTTGTCGTCGATAACAGGGCGCTCGGGTACAGGGTAAAGTTCCTGGTGGATACTTTTTCCAGTTCAGGCCTTAGCGGCATTGTCGAATGGCAGGGCAAAGTGGTTTTCGAGGAAATGAAGGGCAGCGAAGAGCAGAAAAAGGAGTGGCGTGAGAAACGCGAGCAGATCTATTATGGTTCGCAGCGGCAGTTTTTCCGGTCGCTTTATAACAATACGCTTACGCAGGACGGATTTATTATGTACCACCTGAGCCGCGAGCCGAACGCCGACAGGCCGCCTGAAGCGGTTATCCTGGCGAAGATGAAATACTTTCGCGAAATAAGGTTTAACCGTGATTCATTCAATTATTGGGTTGGCAAAGAAAATCTTTCCAAGTATTACCACGAGCACCTGGACAAGACTCCGCTGCAGCCTTACCAGGTTTTTGCGCAGACAAGTAAGCCCGGTTTGTTTGTTTTGTCATTCCGCGATTGTTTATACGTTATTTACACGAAAAGGCGCGAGGAAACGGATTTTAAGGACGTATACCGGACGCTGGATATGGAAAACTTTGAGACCAGCATACTTACGCTGATGAAGCCCTATGCTATTTTTGATATGAATGGCGTGGTGGTGCAGAATGTTCCCCTGGCCGAAGGTAGCTGGTCGAAGGACAAGCTGGGCGAGCTTTTGCCGCTGGATTACGTGCCGGGCGAGGATAAATGAATTTTTTTAATCCGGAAGCCCGGAAGTATAAACACTATTGCTGGGTGTAATAATCTTGGATTACTTCTTTCGGACTTTCG
>JAFDZK010000039.1 GCA_018267005.1 Bacteroidota bacterium | reverse complement strand
TGAAGCATTGGTTGTTCCGGTTGCTATCGATAACTCCTGGAAAATGGTGCGCTATGGCCAATTTCCGCTAAACACTTTTATTGCAATGAAATGGGAGGTGCTCAAGCCAATCGAGCCGGATGGAAGACCGCTTGACGATGTGGTTAAAGATGCAGAAACAGCTATCCGACAAAAATTAAAACAGTAAGTTGGCAGTTGGCTGTGCGTATTTCGGAGAACAGTTTTCGTCGCAAACTGAGAACTGCACACTGCAAACTCAGATATTTTTTCCGTCGACAACTTTAAAGAAATCGTCGCGGTAAGTATCTCCTACCGGTATGATCTTATCGCCGATAAAAATGCGGCTGCGTTCGATGCTGTCAATCTTGTTGATCGAAACGATGTACGATTTATGTACGCGGATGAAATGCTTTTCGGGTAAAGCATCCTCCATTTTCTTCATATTCTGCAGCGTAATGATACGTTCGGCCGGGGTGAAGATCGAAATGTAGTCCTTTAAACCTTCGATGAACAAAATATCATTCAGGTAAACCTTCTGTATTTTGTGCTCCGTTTTGACGAAAATAAAATCGCTTAAAAAGTCGGTCTGGGGAGATGATTGTTCTTGTTTTGCTTCGGTTTTAGCTGCGGGCTGAATAATGGCCTGTGCTTTTTGTACTGCTTTAAAAAACCTGTCGAACGCGATGGGCTTTAACAGGTAGTCGATCACATCCAACTCATACCCTTCGAGTGCATACTGCGAATAAGCGGTAGTTAGGATCACCTTGGTTTTCCCATTAGCGATACGCAGGAATTGGATACCTGTCAATTCCGGCATCTGCACGTCCAGGAAAACCAGGTCTATGCCGCCTTCCTGAACCAATTGCAGCGCTTCGATAGGATTCGTCGTTACCTTAACCAATTGCAAGAAAGGCATTTTAGAGATGTAATCCTCCAGTATGTGAAGCGCAAGCGGCTCATCGTCGACTACAAGGCACCTGATCATAACTATAAAACTAAGGATAATTCGCAGATATACAAGTCCGGCTTATCCTGGATATCCAGTTTGTATTTGTTCGGGTAAAGCAGCTCGAGCCTGCGGCGCACGTTTTGTAAACCAACCCCGCCTTCCATATCCCGGTTATTCATGTGTTTTTTGTTCTCGGTATAAAAATACAGGTTCTCGCCGTCAAGATTGATCAGCAGCCTGATCGGCGTGTTCGGGTCGTTTGCCACACCGTGTTTAAACGCATTCTCGATAAAGGCGATCAGCAACAAAGGTACGATCTTCTGCGACCCGACTTCTCCTGTGACCTTAAAGTCGACAAACGCTTTATTGCCGAAACGTATTTTCTGTAAATCGATATAATTGTGCAGATATTGGAGTTCCTTGGCCAGGTCGACCTTGTTATCATTACTTTCATACAGCATATAGCGCATGATCTCTGATAATTTCAGAATAGCCTCCGGTGCAGTATCTGATTTCTGATAAGCAAGCGAATAAATACTGTTAAGCGAATTGAACAGAAAATGCGGGTTGATCTGTGATTTCAAAAAAGCCAATTCGGCACTCAGGCGCTGGTTTTCCAGGTCTTTTTGTATCCGCGCATTCAAAAACCAGTCGACCGCGAATTTGAGCGCTGTGCTCAGGAAAAGAAAGAATATATTGGTTAGCGCCGAACTGATGAAATAGGTCCAAAAGGGAAGCATCTTCCCTTCATGCAAAAGTATATAGGTCTTGAAATTGGCCGCAAGCCCGTACTTGCCTAATGCGAAAACAATTATGGCTAAAACCAGGGAAAGCGCATAGGCCCGGTATTTCTTTTTGTCGAGGAATTTGGGAATCAGGAACAGGTAGTTGAGGTAAAACAACCCTATGTTGACGATGCTGAATACGCCAAAGATCACCACCAGTGCTTCGGTGCTTATCTTGCTGTTTTGAACCGTCAGGTAAACAAAATAAGAAACTATGCTTACCCAAAAAACGACATGCCAGAATATCTGCCAATTTTTTTTCACTCACCTAATGTAACATTTTGTCAATGTTTAATATCCAAGATTTATATATAGGCAAGCTTTTTTACGATGAACTGCCTTTTTTTGCCGATAAACGCTTTGTTATTGCAAATTGTCCGTTCATCTACAATTACCGTCAGTTGGTCTAATACTTTTTAGGGAGCAGAAAAATAGCTATTCCTTTGTTTCATCAAAATTCACTCACGATGAAAAGGCTGATCAAAAATTCGAATCCGTTTATCTTGCTGCTGTTACCTGTGGTATTTGCTTTAGTGATGGGGATTAGTTACCAGTCTCAGCAAAAAAAGGACTATTCCGACGGCAACTCGTCTGTACAGGCTACTTCGCTATTCTATAAAGGAGTAAGTTTAGTAAAGACCGTTTGCTCAATCGCCAAAGAAAAACTATGGTAATTGATACGCAGGGATTAAGCTTTCATTTCGGCAACCAGCAAGTTGTCAAGTCGCTATCCCTGCAAGTGCCCGAAGGCAGTATATACGGCTTTCTTGGGCCAAATGGCGCCGGAAAGACCACTACCATAAAATTGCTGCTCAACCTGTTAAAAACAGACCAGGGCAGCATTCGTATTTTTGGAAAAGACCTGGTTACCAACCGGATTTCCATTCTTTCGCAAATCGGCTCGCTTATTGAGCAACCCGCTATTTACAGCCACCTGTCGGGCAGGGAAAATCTCATCAACAGGGCGTTACTACTGCAGGTGCCTGAGAGTCGGGTCGACGAAATGCTGAAGCTGGTACGCCTGAAAGAAGCCGCAAATAAAAAGGCCGGGAAATATTCCCTGGGAATGAAACAACGCCTTGGCATAGCGCTGGCTTTATTGCCCGATCCCCAACTGCTGATACTCGACGAACCGACCAACGGCCTTGACCCGAACGGTATCATCGAGGTGCGCGAACTACTTATCAGGCTGGTTAATCAGCACAAAAAAACCGTATTTGTTTCGAGCCATTTGTTAGCCGAAGTCGAAAGAATGGCGACACACGTTGGCATCATAGACAAAGGGGAACTGCTTTTCCAGGGAAGTATTAAAGACCTGGAGGCGATAAGCCAGCCTCAAGTGCAGATCGAAGTGGACACTACCGTCGACGTAGCCAATTTCCTCAAGAAACACGGTTTTACGGTGACCGACATCAGCGAGGACCACCTAACCGTTCCCTTTTCCTCCAAAGAGCAAATGGGCGAGATCAATACACTGCTCAACAAAAATAATTACCAGGTTTACAGCATCCATAAAATACAGAAAGACCTGGAAAAGCTGTTTCTCGATATCACTCAAAAAGCCTGAACAAGATGAAAGGGTTTATACTATCGTTCCGGTCGGAGTTTTACAAAACGCGCAAAACAATGGCGTTCTGGAGCACTGTCGTGCTGCCGCTTGCCATCTGCCTGCTGCTCTTCTTTGGCTTTTTAAATCATAGCGACCGCCTTGTCCATCAGCCCGGTTTTATGCTGTGGCTCCAATTCGCGGGCGCTATTTTGGGTGTTATGGGGTCGCTGATATTGCCTATGCTGATTGTGTTCCTCGCCTACTCGGTCAATAACATTGAGCATAAAGCCGAAACCTGGAAAACCCTGTTCAGCCTGCCGATTTCCAAATGGGCGGTTTATTCAGCCAAATATTTTTACGCCTTGTTCCTCACCATAGTTTGCCTTGCCCTTTTCCTGCTGTTCACACTGGGGTTTGGTAACCTGCTGGGTATTTTAAACCCGGCCTTAAAATTCAGCGAGTACCATGTCGAAGGAACGCTGGCTAAGATATATCTTAAGCTGCTTCTGTCATCGCTGGGTATATTATCGGTCCAGTTTCTGCTGAGTCTGCTCTTCCGCGACTTTCTCAAACCCATGGGCATTGGCTTTGCAGCTACTATTGCAGGCATCATTATGGCCAACGTGGGCTGGAAATATGCTTATACCTTCCCCTATGCGCACCCTTTGCTGACCATCAAAAGCATTTTTCCAAGCCGGATGGGCGAAAACAGCCCACCCATCCCACAGATAACCGTTGATTTCTTCACCAAAGACATTGTTGTGAGCCTTATTGTCGCCGCAGCCGTATTTATCTTAGGTTATTTTATTGTGCTGAAGAAGAGCGTCAAATAACCGCAAAATTTCCCGGCGTCTTCCTGAATTGTTAAATCTTGTTAATTAACTATTCTTTAACATGTTAGCGTCTGCTTATTGGTCATATTTGCGACTGACCGACCAATAAATCCATGAAAAAAGCTTTAACCTTATTTTGCATCTCCGCTGTCTGCGGATGTACCACGCGCAGTACCAGGACTTTATATAGCGCCGGGTTCAGAACTGTGCGCTTTACAGACCGGGCAAGGATATACAAACCTAATACAGGCACGACCGATTATCTCCATTACCACCCTGTGGATGCAGATATCTGGTATCCGGCTGACGTACCTGCAGGGGATACAGCGCTTGACTTTAAATATTTTCTCGACCTTTTTGGCAGCAGAGCCAATTACTATACCGCTTCAAAAGCCGGTGACAGCATACCGGTACAGTTTGCCAGGGCCTTTTGCGGCGGGTTCAAATGCTCCGCGCCAAAGCTGCTATTCAACTATAAAACATCATCTTACAAGGATGCCAAACCTGCTCAGGGCAAATTCCCGCTGATCGTTTACTTAGCCAGTTTTAATGGTATGGGGTACGAAAATTATAAGCTGCTGGAAGACCTGGCAAAGCGCGGTTATGTTGTGGCATCGATTCCTTCGATCGGACGTTACCCGGGTGATATGACGATGAAGGATGAGGATATGATGGAACAAGTGCACGATGCGCTGGCTGCGTTAACATATTTGCATAGAGACCAGCAGACAGATTTTTCGAATATGGCATTATTAGGTTATAGTTGGGGCGGCGTGGGCGATGCGGTTCTTGCCAACAGGCTTGCTAATGTAAAATGTGTGATCTCATTCGACGGGTCGGAATTTCATCATTACACTCATAACAAGAATGAAGATGCCGATTTTGATGGGATTAAAAATAGCCCGGATTTCCAAAGAATGAAATTGACCATACCCTATTTCAGATTGGAAAGCGATCCTTTAATAAAAGAAACCGGGAAAGATTCCGTTTTTGACTTTACGCGAAAACTCACCGGAGAACGCCTGATACTGAAAGTGGATTTGGCCAACCACCAGGATTTTTGCTACCTGCCTATCGTCGTAAAAGCGTCCGGAAAATGTAATACCGGTGATCTATATAATACAGTTTCCGGCCTGACCATCAGCTACCTGGATGAACATTTAAAAGGGATAAATGATTTTCAGCCTGTTGTCGACAAGCTTGTAAGCGGCAAACGGGTCCACAAATCTCGCAATCCTTAACCGGTCCGATTATCGAACCGGCTTAGGCACCACAGGCAAACTCTCATGCCCCTCGGCATCGACGGATTGAACCGCAAAAAGATAATTGTCCTTGGAATAATCCAGGTCGGCGTGTGTGTCGGTCACATAAAATTTTTTCTCCCAGTAGGGGCTCGTGGTTTCTCGCATCAATACATAATACCCGGCAGGTTTTTTACCGGTTGCAGGCGCCTCCCATTTCAGTTGAGTGCTATTGGTAAGGCCGCTGGTTACGATACCTACGTTCTGCGGTTCGGCCGGGGCCGATGCCAGGTTCGCCAATACCGACAGGTTCATCCGCGCGACTTTCTGCACGTAATTAAAATCGACAAAATCGGGCAGGTCGCCATAATCCACGCCGTTCTCTGTGCGGATGGTTTGGTGCTGGCGGGCATAATCCTCGTTCATCTCGGTTATACGGACCGCGGTATACCCTTCCTGCTGGAAAGGAATATGGTCGCCGCCACGCAGGTATCGGTCGCGGCGATAGATCAGTTTCACATCAAGCTGGTCCACGTAGCGTTCGGCTGTTTCCTTCATGTACCGTGACAGCTCGCGTGAAGGGCTATCATTTTCACCGCCAAGCGATACCAGGCGCGCTATCTCTTTAGCATTGCCGGCATCTACCGTTGGCACTCCTTCACTGAAAACACGGACATGGATGTTGTCCTTCAGGTCGTTGCCCATACCATGCGTATTGCCGACAATGTCGTTGTCCAGCATCGCGTCGACATTCCAGTGCTCCGCTTTGGCCCGCTTGGCCACATGGCCCGATCCGTCCATACCCTGCTCCTCGCCCGAAACAGCCATAAAAATGATCGTGGCAGGAAATGAATGTTTGGCCATCACCCTGGCCAATTCCATTGATACCGCAGTTCCCGAGGCATCGTCGTTCGCGCCAGGCTCATCGCCGTTCGGGTCCATAATATCACTCATACGCGAATCATAGTGACCCGATACCAGGTAAACACGGTTATCTTTCGGATCAGTGCCTTTCAGTATGGCCAGCACATTCTTTAAAACGACAGGTCTGTTTATACGCTCTTTCGGAGGTTGGGTGACCGTATCAAACTGAACAGTCATCCGGCCATGCGAGTCGGCCGCATATTTCTCGTATTCCGATTTGATCCAGTTTCGGGCGGCGCCGATACCGGTCGTCTTGCTCGTGGTATCGCTGAGCGTATGCCGCGTTTTAAAGCTCACCAGTTTGCGGATAATAGTCTCGATGTTTTTAGAGGATACTTCATCGCACATTTGCCTGATGGTTGCATCCTGCCGGATGGTAGTTTGTGCACCTGCCGAAGCTGCAATTGACAGTAACAGAAAAAGTTTTAGATGTTTCATCTCTTTTCAAATCAAATTCGAATTCCGCTATTCTTCCGCGCCACCCGCCAACTCCAATATATTGCCCGGCTGCGTAAAATTGCTGCGCACAAAATGGCACCATTCGCAGTCCGGTTTTCCGCAGCCGGTGTTAAAATCATGTGCCATGATCTTTCGGTAAACCGTACTGATCTGTTCTGTTACCAAAGCCACGTCTTCACCGGTAATATTCACGTGCTCTTTGTGGTATTCACCCGGGTTAACCGGCTCAACGAAATCAAAAACGGTATCCGTAACCTGCCAGTCTTTCGCCTTGTCATTATCAATCAACAACTTATAAAATACCGCCTGCCGCCAGTAATCGCCGCCGTTCGGGTTATCATCGTTCGGTCTTAAAAACTTGTCCCTGGCATATTTCAGGTTACCTGTTTTGTAATCAACAACGGTCGCCTGCTTACCCTGAAACTCCACCTTATCCAGGTTACCTTTTATGGGCACGCCCGCTACTTCCACATTCTTTACCGGCAGTTCGACCAGGGCAATTTTATTCCATAAGGGCACATTCAGTTCATAGTAGGCCGGTAATATCTTTTCGCCGTAAGCCAGGCGGCGTTTCAGGTCGTCTTTGGTAAATGCATCCCGGTTGCGCCACATATAGGCGTTGAAATCCTTCATAAAAGTTTCAGCCGGCATAAACTCGTCGCCGTTATCCTTCAGGTTTCGGAAAGCTTTACGCAAAGCATCATGCACCGCCAGGCCGAATGTTGCAGCGGGGTTTTTACCTGACGGAACCCTTATCAGGCATTGGAAATAGAACCTGAGCGGGCAATTGAGGTAATTGCTGAGGTGGGTTACCGACAGCGTGTAATTCTGTAAGAGCTGGTCGATATAATTTTTATCCAGCAGCTCAACCCTCGGTTTGTCCTGTTCGGTTAGCTGGGTAGCATAAAAATTCACCATATCATCCACGCCGACCTGCGGGTTTGTTGCCTGTAAGTGAGTTGAGGCCAGTATTTCGCTAACGAACTGTGATGTCTCCTGTTCTTTCCCGTTCTTATCCCTCCGGGGATATGAGATCGTTAAATATTGTTTCGCGCGCGTCAGCGCCACATAAAATAAGCGCCGTGATTCTTCGGTATGCGAACTATCATCCGCCGAGCCGTGTGTTAACGTGTCCGGCAGGCTAAAGCCATGATTGCGACCCTTGCCATCCCAGGTGCGCTTGTCGCAACCGATCAGGAATACATGCTCGAACTCCAGCCCCTTCGAGCCATGCGCCGTCAGGAAGTTGACGCCATTATCCGAGTAGATCGACTGGTTCAAATCGAGCCTGATCTCGTGTTTTCGCATCAGCTCGATGGTATTAATGAGCCCCGCCAATTTGATATCTGGATTCTTCCGGCTTTCTTCTTTTAAAAAATCAAAAAAGTTGGTCAGCACCTGCATGTACCAGCCCTTATCGGGTTGTTCCATCACATATTTCAGGACACCCATGCGTGTAACTATCTGCTGAAAAAGCTGCTGAATGGTGACGCTTACCGATGCTTTCAGTAACTCCTCTATGCGGTTCACCAGGTCCTTCATCTCCATGTTCTGTACCACGTCAAACAGGCCGGGCTGCGCGGGCGGCCGTAGTTCGCTGATGTACCGGCGAAGCGATGTTTTTGGCGTATCGTCATTGGACGTCCGGTAATTCTCCTTGCTCACCGCAACACTGGCCTTAGCAATATCGATAGGCGGAATATTAAAAAAATCATAATGCATGATCTCGAACAGCAGTTCGTCGCCGCTGTATGGCGAATCCATTTCCATAGCCAGGTAGCGCAAAATATTGATGATCTTTTCGCCAAAAGGCAAGGCCAGTATGTCGATCTTGCGTTTAATGTTAACCGCGATCTTCTGCGCATCCAGGTATGTAACTAACCGTTCGGCCTGGCTGTGGTTGCGGTAAATAACCGCAATTTCCCGAGGGTCCACGCCCCGTTCAACCAATTGCCTGATCTTTATTGCTACATCTACCAGTTCCTGGTCGGGGTTTTCATATTCGCAGATAAAAGGTTCGACGGTCAGCGAATCAAACCTGGGATGAGCAGCCTTTATATTTTTATCGAGGTTGAGCTGCTGGGTCAGACGCTCACGGTTGTTTTCGATCAGCGTTCGCGAGAGGTCCAGAATACTTTGGTTCGACCGATAATTATCCTTCAGGACTATAATCTTCAGGTTCCTGGAATACTCGGCAGCAAAATCCAGGATATTCTTCATGTTCGCACCCTGGAACTTAAATATGGACTGGTCGTCGTCGCCCACAACGAACACGTTTGGCGTATCCCAAAAATTCAGCAGGAATTTAAGCAGGTCGTTTTGCGAGCCGCTGGTATCCTGGAATTCATCGACTAAAATATACTGGTATCTTTCCTGGTAGCGGCGCAAAATGTCTTCATTTTCACGGAAAGCCTTCAGAACCCAGGTGATCATATCATCATAATCATACCAGCCGTTGGTTTTCATTTTGGCATCGTACCGCTGGTATTCGCCGACGGCTGCGACCAGCTTGGTCATTACCTCTTTAGCCGCGTCGATGTCCTTTTGCTTCAGATCACCGGGTTTGATACCCCTGGCCGCGTTGCCCTTCTTATAAATAAACTGCTCACGATTGGGCAGGTCGTCCAGGTATTCAGCCACGGCGACGCTGATCATTTCCTCGTTCCAGTTCTCGCGCTTCATCAGCGAGAACAGGTTCTTGAGCCGGGGTATATCGTAGTATATCTCACCGGTGAACCGCTTTAGTAAATGGTCGTTTGGCAATTCATCCACCAGTTCCCTGAACAGCATCGCCGAGTCGAGGTCGGATATGGGTTCCAGGTTCAGCTTACCGAAATATTCCAGGTTTTCCTGTATGATCTCGTTGCAGAAGGCATGGAAGGTATAAATATTCACGCGGTAAGCATCCGGCCCGATAAAATCGAACAGGCGCTTACGCATGGCAACCGCACCTGCGTCGGTATAAGTAAGGCAAAGTATTTCGTGCGCGTTCGCATCGGTTTCGAGCAGTATCTTACCGATACGGGCGGCTAATATTTGAGTTTTACCCGTACCCGGTCCGGCGATGACCAGCACCGGGCCGTCCACCTGTTCCACGGCGGCTAATTGCTCTGCATTCAGGCGGGATAAAGCTTCAAGAAATTTCTCGTTGTATTTGGGGGATTGCATAAAAAGTAGAGTAAATATAAAGAAAACCGTAGAGACGCAAGATTTTGCGTCTACTTCAAATACACCCCGCTCCCCGACGGAAAATACTGGTTTATCCGTACCGGCGATCTGCCCTGCGGATCGATCTGGCGGGTAAGAACTTTTACCGCGGCTCTCTGCATTTCGTCGCTCATCTGGTAACAGGCTACCACCGCGCCGCATTTTTCGATGCCCGGCAATCCGGCAATCGTATAGGGGTTGGCAAAAACGCAGATCACGCTGTTCGGGCGGGCTGCCAGCTCTTCAATAAAAAGCTTTACGCCCTGGCTATAGTCGAGGTTACTCGCCGGGCGCGGGCGCGTATCGTTAATGCTGATGTAAACCTGGTCGTACTGCCGTAATTTTTCGAGCAGTTCAAGCAACTGGTCGGCCGGCGCGCCTTTGCCAACACTGAAGATATCATTGTTCAGGTACCATTGAGAAAGCTCGTCCTGGAAAACCGTCTTTTGTTCGGTGCCGATGCTTACGATGGCGGTTTTGGCTATCGGGTTCATTTGTATGGTACCGGCATCGCCTTTCAGCAAGGTTACTGCCGCATCGCTCAATTGCTGTACCAGCGCCCTGGCTTCCGGCCTGTTCAGGTCATCAATAAGATGGTCGGGCGATGCAGGCCGGTAATGGTTTAGCCCGGCCCAATATTTGGCTGTTAAAACCTTTTTCACCTTCGCTTCGAATTCCTGTTTGGATATTTTTTTCTGCCGAACGGCTTTTTTGATCACATCGATGGCCTGCTGTGAATTTTCCGAAAGCTCGATAATGTCATTCCCTGCGATAAAAGCTCTCAGGTCGGCTTCGCCGTTCGGAAAATACCTGGTTACAGCATGCATTTCCATCGCATCCGAAACTACAAGGCCCTTAAATCCAAGCGAATCCTTCAGGTCGCCGGTAATGATGGGGCGCGAAAGGGTTGACGGCAGATCTTTAGTCGAGTCCAGCGCAGGAATGTCCATGTGCGCCACCATGATACCGCTTATACCCGCTTTAATAGCCTGCCTGAAAGGATATTCCTCCAGCGTGTCCAACCGCTGCCGGGTAAAAGGCAGGAGGGGCAGGTCAAGGTGCGAATCCACGTTGGTGTCGCCGTGTCCCGGAAAATGTTTGGCGGTAGTTAATATACCGCCGTCCTGCATGCCCTTCATATAGGCTATGCCTTTAGCGGCCACGTTATATTTGTTATCCCCGAACGAACGGTAATTGATCACCGGGTTATCAGGGTTGTTGTTCACATCCATATCGGGCGCCAGGTTCATCTGCATGCCCATGCGTTTAAAATCCCATGCGATAAACCGGCCCATTTTGTAGATAAGTGAGTTATCCTGTATGGCGCCGAGCGTCATTTGATAAGGGTAGGAAATTGCCGAATCGAGGCGCATGCCAAGGCCCCATTCCGCATCCTGGGCTATCAATAAAGGCACTTTGGCGAGCTGCTGGTATTTATTGATCAGTTGCAACTGTTGTACCGGGCCTCCCTGGAAAAACACCAGGCCGCCCACTTGCTGATCTTTGATCACGTTGCCGACCGAGTCCTCGTAAGCCTGCCCGCGGTTGGTATGCGCGCGGACAAAGAACAACTGCGCTATCCGTTGTTTCCTGCTTAGCTTTTTATAGACGGAATCAACCCAATGGTTCTTGCGGCCGAGCAGAGCTATGTAGCTCATTTTTGATTGGCCGGCCGCGTTTACGCCAGCCAATATCGCGGCAAAAAGTAACATGGCAATAAGGCCCGGCCGAAGTTTGTTCATAACGTTCAAATGTAATAAAGTTGGCGCTGCAAACTGAATGTGGGCAGTACGGATATCCCGAAATTGTCATCAAACGAAAAAATATTTTACAAACAACTAAACCAGCGGCTTGTCTTTTACTCTAAAAAGGGATAAAACATTAACTATTTAAAACTTATTGTGATGAAAAAGATCTTCTTTTTAGCGACATGTCTTGTTATTATGGGCGGTTCGGCATTCGCGCAAACTTATTATTATCCGCGCCGCGTGCATCGCCCCGTGCACCGTCGCGACGATGATTTCTATCGCCCCCGCGTAGGCATCGAAGGCGGCCTCAGCGTAGCCAATACCGTCGACTCATACGACAACAGTTATAGCACTGCCACGATACTGGGTTTCAATGCCGGTATCACCGCGGATATCCCATTGGCCTATCCATTATCATTTGAGCCCGAAGTATTGTTTTCGCAAAAAGGCTACCAGGCAAGCACTACCGATGGTACGTTCACCCAGCGAAATGATTATATAGACATCCCGCTATTGGCGAAATTCAGGCTGGTACGTGGCTTTAATTTCCTGATCGGCCCGCAGATCAACATCCCGGTATACAGTACTACCACGTTCAACAGCGGGTTTAATACGTCCTCGGAGTCGTATTATGCCGACAACAGCAATAAAAGCAACATAGCCGGGGCTGTCGGTTTCAGCATCGACCTGAATCCCAATGTGGACATCCACGCGCGTTATGTGATCGACCTGTCGTCCAATACAGAAGACCCCAATTCGCCGCTGCCCGACTACCGCAACCAAATTTGGCAGTTTGGTATCGGTATTAAATTCCAATAAAATTCAGCTATTATTTTTGAAAGCCGTCCCCGCTTTGGCAGGGACGGCTTTTTATTTTAATAGAGCTCCACTATTTTGCGTTTGTCGGTCTTAATAAAACTATACCAGAAATTCCGGGCCTTTAAACCCCATTTAAATTTATGTATCCGCCGCAGGTCGTGCACCCGTTCCTTTTTAGACAGGTAAAATAGCACGTCGGCATTTTTGGCCACAAATTTTTCCAGGCTGAGCGAGAAATACGAGTTTATCCGTTGCGAGTATAAACGATACAATGTTTTAACAAATGCCGGATTTTTGTTTTCCTTGTAGTTGGCGCAAGCCTCCAGCCATTTGTATTGCCGCTTGAACAGTTCTGTCTCCTGTGTCAGCGAAACTTTTTTAGCCAAAACATCGGTACAATTTTTATCGTGCTGGCGATATTTTACCAGCGACCGCGACATATAGTTGATACTTCCATGGTTCGCAGCCACATAGGCGATCCACCAGTCGTGAAAATGTCCCTGTAAAGGCAGGGCATGCTGCAGCAACTCGCGTTTGATCAGCATAGTATGACCTGAAATACAGTTGAGCAATAAAAAGACTTCGGGCTGGTCGCCACTGTAAAAATTAAACAGGTCCGACATTTTTTTGCCAAGCCGTTCGCCTTTGTCGCCTATCAGCTCCGAATCGTGGTAATTGACCAGGTTGTCGCCGATGGCGTGTACCTGCAGTTCGATCTTCGACCGGTCCCAGATATCGTCCTGGTCGCAGAGCGCTATGAATTCGCCTTTGCAAAAGCTCAGTGCTTTAGCAAAGTTTCCAAGCAAGCCAAGATTAAACTCATTTCGATAGACCTTTATTCGCTCATCGTTTTGAGCAAATTTATGCAGCGTCTTAAGCGTATTGTCCGTCGAGCAATCATCGACTATGATGATCTCGATATTTTTGTAGGTCTGATCAACGACACTTTTCAGCAGCGAAGCCAGGTAGCGGTCGCCATTATAGGTACACAGCGCTACAGATACAAGTGGGGTATTGTTCATTGGCAGATGAATCCTTAACTGTAACAACAAACAATACGCACTTTGTTGGCAAAATATTACAAAAAATTATTCTTTAGTTAAAAAATTGCGGGTATGGCAAAAAATTAGCTTAAAAATGATTTTATTGAAGATATTGGACGATATAACGGCCATGATTTTTTTGTTTTCACAATCAGCGCGGCCGTCTTTATCTTTAGCGCATGGATCAATTACCGCAATTAGACGATGCCGAACTGCGCGTGCTCGGCTCGATGATGGAAAAAAGCCGCACCACACCCGACTATTATCCCATGACGATAAACAGCTTGCTCGCCGCCTGCAACCAGAAGACTTCGCGTAACCCGGTGGTTCAATACGATAACGAAACCATAGTGAACGCCATCAATACGCTCAAAAGGCGCGGCCTGGTATCGACCGCAACGGGGGGAACCGACAGGGTGGTGAAATACAAGCACAACTTTGCCATCGTATTCCCGCTCATTCCTTCGGAGCTGGCCATTATCTGCCTGCTGATCCTTCGGGGACCCCAAACGCCTGGCGAGCTGAACACCAATTCGGGCAGGTTATATGAGTTTGATTCGATAGAAGAAGTGCAGGAAATGCTGGATAAACTGGCATCGGGCGATAAGCCCTACATTAAGCTGCTGCCGCGCCGCCCAGGTCAAAAGGAAGCGCGTTACATCCACCTGCTTGGCGGATCGACCGACTGGAGCGAGGAAAGCTTTACCGCGGAAACGCCATCGCGTTCTTCCGGCGAGCTGGAAGTGCGCTTAGCTAAAGTGGAAACCGAATTGGCCGAGCTGAAGGAGGCCTTTGATAAATTGATGAAGGAGTTGATGTAATCCACAAGCTTCAAACATGGATGTAGATCTGGTTCATAGAGTAATGTATTTAAACTCTAAAGGCGAAAGCGAACCACAAATTACGATCATAAATCCATTTGCCACTCTTTACCTTTTGCGAAATAATTTGACTATTAAGGTGTTCCATGACGTTCCAAAGTGATACCCATCACGATGGAACGCCCTAAAAAGTGGACAATCAATATTCCGCAAACCCGGCTTCTTTATCGGCCTGGCTGGCGCCAAGGTCCAGGTTCCACGCCGATACCTGGAAATACGGTCCTTTGTCATCCGCGTCTTTCCGTTCATAGCTGCAGTCGATCACCCGGCTTTCTCCCGGTGCCAGCTCGATGTAATTATCGCTGAAAATAACGGGCAGTATATCGTCGCCATTCTTTCCTTTCAATGCCCGCAGGTGCACCTGGAACGCAACTGTTTTACCGGTATTGGTGATCTTTACATGATCGTGGGCTGTGCCTTTGCTCTTATCGGTGAACCAGCTAATCTTCAGGCTGGTTTTACCGAGATTTCTAAGAGCCGTAAAATCGGTGTACGAACTCTGCGGCGTCATGTACCATTTAGATTTTTTCCAGTTCAGCACATCCGGTTTTTTCGAGAGCCAGTACCAGTTGATACTCTGAAGATCCCCGTCTTTATCAAAAAGCTGCAGCTTCAGGAAATAGGTGTCGGAAAACTTCCCGGCCGCAGGCAGCACAAAACATTTGGCTGTGCCGTCGGGACCGACATTCACGGCTGCGGAATGATCATACTGCTGGCTTCCATCCAAATTATAAATTGTTGCCTGCGCTTTTAAGCCGGTAAATTTCTTCAACAGTGAATTGATAATATCCACTTCATTGTTGGCGTACGAATACATCACATGTAGCGTCTCCATCGACTTTTTCATGCCGAAATAGGTACCTGCCGGGTAGAGGTAATAGTCGTAAGTATGCCAGATCAGGCCCGGCCATGGGTTGCTGCCCATCCATTGCACTACGCCGGTTGCGGTGTGGTATTTATGCAGACCGTAAGCCTCCATCATCGCCCGGTGCGCTTCGTAATTTTGTGCCTGCGCTTCAGCAACATATTGCTTAATGTCCGATGGCTGCCCATAACGGCCGATCAGCGCTGCATTGAAAACCTTAGTATTACCGAAGGTCATGGTGCCGCAATGGTAATCCCAGTCGGCGGTATTGTACCAAAGCGAATCTTTAGGTATAAATTTGATCAAACTTTCATACGGCGGAATGGAAGGTCCGGGCGATATTTCCGTAGCAAAGCTCCAGGCGCCACCATGTTTCTCGGTCGAATCGGTTTCCCAGTAAATGGGCGGCACCCATTCGTAAGGGCCATCCATTTTCACCCCGCTGAATCCGGAAACTTTCGATTTACTGGCATCGGCGGTCGAAATGGTCGGGTTGGGCCATTTCAAGGCGGCTTCGATGTTCAAATAACCGCGTTCAACGCTGGTATCGCGCGGCGGCATATCACTGCCGTTCAGCCAGACCATGATACTGGGCTTATTGCGCAGCCAGTACATCACGCTGCTGTCCGACTGCATGGCTACTATGCGCTTAGCCTTGTCCCAATTCTCGGGATATTGCCATGCGCCGCAACACATCCAGCCTGTCATTACCAGCAGGCCATACTTATCGCACAAGGCATAAAAATGGTCATCCTCCAATTTACCTTCCGACCGAACTATGTTCATGTTCATATCACGGTACAGCCTGAGCTCCTGCTCCTGCCTTTCAGGCGAACGGCGCTGAAAAATATCCGGCGACCATGCGGCTCCGCGCAGCATAATAGGTTTACCGTTGACGATGAACTCGCGCGATTTATCGTTGATCAGCTTTGAAACAATCTCCCTGATACCGAAATTTTCCGCTATGGAATTGCTCAATGCGGAACCGTTTACAACCGAAAGCTCGATACGGTTTAGTTCCGGTTTGCCATATTGCCAGGGCCACCATATCCTGGGGTTCTTGACATTTAATTGTGAATATCTGGCGGGCCTAAAGGTTACGTTTTTGATCTCGTTCGGGCCGAGGTGCACTTTTTGTTCGAAGGTAATATTATCATTGATCTTACCTTTAACCACCACGTCCTGCGCCGTTTTGGAATAATTGGTCACCAGCGCATCTACCGTAAGATGTGCAATGTTAAGCGACGGCAGATCGAAATGGGTAGTCACCAAAGGATATTGAATGCCTACCTTATCATAGGTTTTGATCTCGATATCGTTCACTATGCCGCCATTGTAATCCGGCGGGTAATGTATCCAGTCGGCATAATCGATGGCCAGGTCGCCTCCTCTTTTCTGCGGATTCACCGGGCGCTTGATCTCCAGCGCCAAAACGTTGTCTCCGGGTTTAATATGTTTCGTCACATCCAGCTCTATGATGCGGAACGGTCCCATCGTTTGGGCCGAATCGGCAATTTTTACGCCGTTCAACCATACGTTCGCTTTATAGTTGATGCCATGCAGCTTAAGTACAACATTTTTGCCTTTTTCTGCAACAGGGAATGAAAACTCCTTACGGAACCACCAGGGCTTATCCAGCGCCGGGTCGTCCAGCTTTTTAAAGTTCATGCCCATAAATGGGTCGAAATCATAAAATTTATTAGCAAGCAGGCCTGCGATGATGGTAGTTGGCACGCTAATTTTGTACCATCCCTGCGGCTGGAATTGAGTTTGCGAAATAGCGCTGCCGTCATCCGTAACCTTCAGCGATGATTGCATCTGCCAATCATCTTTTAATATCATCCTGAAATTTTCGCTGTCCTGCGCGAATGCCTGGGAAAGAAATAGCGATAACATGACCGCCAAGCCGAGCCTTTTCATATGTATTAGGTTATATAAAATTTTAATGTCGCTTACCAAACCTTCCAGGGGGAGAAGGATGACCTAATTATTGCGCGTCATAATATAACGCCGCCGCACCTAAGATGCCGCTGTTTTGCAATGCGGATGTTCCTATCCGCAGTCCGTCAATGCTTTTGGGGAACCCAAACGTCCGGATGCGCTCCCACATCGGCTTCTCAAAGAAATCATAAGCCAGTTGGACCGATCCGCCTAAAATGATCAGGCCGGTATCGTAAGTGTACATGATCATCTTGATGGCATTGCCGAGATGTATGCCAAGTTCTTCATACAGCTTTATGGAGGCTGCATCACCGGTCTTCGCTTTTTTGAAAACTTCTTCGCCGTTCAATCCGTGAACATTTTTAAAAAAGGAGCCGCTGGCGTAAAACTCATAATTGTTTTCCAGGTAATCCACCATGCCGAACTCGCCCGCTCCGCAATTTTTGCCCGCATATAAATGCCCGTTTACGATAACGCCTGCACCCAAACCGGTACCAATGGTTAAACCGATCATATCCGAAACGCCTTTGCCTTTGCCGAAATAATGTTCGCCCAGTGCGAAGCAATTGGCGTCGTTATTGACAAACACCGGTACACGATACCTGTTTTCCAGCAACTCCTTCAGGTGTACCTCTTTCCACGAGGGTATATGGATCACGTCGTAAACAATGCCCTTTTCTACATCCACAACGCTGGGTACACCAATGCCGATTGCTTTAACATTCTTATCGATCAATGAATCGATCAGGGAATAAACGTCGTGCAAAACTTCCTCCTCGGTTCCTTTGACATGGATCCGGCGGGAAATAATATCCGATATATGCTCATCGCTAACCACCGCACCGCGAATGTTTGTCGCGCCAAGATCGACCCCTATTACTTTAGTACTCATACAACCGCTTCCTTCTTATCGAATATAGTTTGGTTTTTGATCAATGGTTTGGCCCAGAAACCAATGCTGAGCATGTAGCCAAATGTGAGGTACAGGAACGTCATGCCGGCACGCAAACCCACCAGATTACCCAGCGCTCCGATAAGCAGTTGCACTACAGCCCCGCCGATGATGCCCGTAACCAATATACCGGCAAACGAGCCATGATCTTCACTAACCGAACTGAGCGCCAGCGAGAAGATTATCGGGTACATTACCGACATGAAAAACCCGGTAATGGAAAAGGCGTATAGTGAAACCTGCGCGCTGCCAAACAGGCCCAGCGACAGGCAGATCATAGCCGGTATCGTAAACAGGATCAGCAATTTACGGCTGTCCATGAGTTTCAGCAATACCAGGCCCAAAATGCCGCCCACCATCATCAGGCCCCAAAAGTAGGCCACGGCGTCTGCGCCTTTGGTTTGCGGGTCGAATTGATGATAACGATGTAAAAACTCAGACATCCAGTAGGAAACACCCTGCTCGGTACCGACATAACAGAATAAAGCGATGAAATAAGCAACAACAACCGGCTTTTTAAACAGGTCGACATGCGTTTTCCAGGGTCCGGCTTTTTCGTCCCTCTGGAGCTCAACTTTTGGGAACCTGGATAAAACGATTATCACAAACATCAGGAGGCTAATAACGGTAAACAGCCAATAAAGCGATATCCAGGGCATTCCCGCGGGAACCAGCGGCTGCAATACGGAAATGATACCACCACTATTGTGCTGAAGGTGCAGTACCATGTAAGAATAAACCAGCGGACTTATAAAAGATGCCCCGCCAAATATTAACTGCGCCAAAACGGAAGTAAAGGCGTAGTTCTCGGCGCCTCCAGCGACGCGCAGCAAAGGATTTATCACCACCTGCAGCATCGCCATACCGCAACCGATCAGGAAAAGAGACAATATCGCTGTCAGGTAATTCGGTTCGGCAGCCAGGAGAAGCGACCCGGCAAAAGCCACAACAAAAGCGGCCACCATGATCTTTTTCTCATTATACTTCTGCACGAGCATACTCGTCGGAATAGACATGATGCCATAAGCAATGAAAAACGCGAACGGCAACGCGCCGGCCAGGAAGTCACTGAGTTTAAAGTCTTTGATAAATTCAGGCGACAACGGGCCGATGACATTCGTAAGGAATGAGATGACGAAAAAGGTGAGCAATATCAATACTACAATGTAGTAGTTGGGTTTACTTTGCATTAGCTTAATTTAGGCGTACGAATTGGTATCCTAATATCGCTAAAATTCTCTCATATCCTAACTTCCTGAAAAAATTTAAAAAGTTTGCTTGTAACTTTTATGATAGATTAAATCGGTCCATCTTAATTGGCAGACACGCTGTCTTTTCCGGTCGTAACAGGGCAGCCTTTTTTTGCAAGCAACCTGTTCAGGTCAGCGTTAAATTGCTTTCGGGCGTCTTTGTTGGTGTATGGCGTCAATGAATCCAGCTGGCGCTGTATCGTATCGGCCAGGGCAAGGCTTAGCTTTAGCAAAGAGTCTTTTTGTATCAAATATATCTTCATGCTGTTCTGCAGGCGTACCCTTGTCTTTTCGTCTTTTACAACGCCCAAGGTATCGTCGGCAAAACGAATTTTATCGGCAAGCGCATATCGTTGTTGGCGGATATGCATGGCGCGGCAAGTGCGGTCGGCCAATTGATCTAACTTTGAATTGTTACCGGCAGGCGATGGCTTATTGCACGCGACAATAGCGGCAAGCACGAGGCAGAAAATAACAGGACGCATAACAGATTACTTGATATTAGAGGGCCATTGAAGCAGTTTGTTGACATTATCCCCTATTTCGCGGCCCATCTTTAAGCCTTCCTGGTTATCTTCATTATAATGAATACCGCCGTAGAAGCGTGAGTTGGCACATTCCTGTGCCATATCGTTAAAATTGGAGTAATGCCTTGCCGCATAACCATACTGGAGCTGGCTGTCATCGGTAAAGTCGTAATTACCATTAGCATCGGCAAACATATTGATGAAAATCATACTGGCCGCACCCGATTCATAGGCATGGCCACTGGAGTATGATGGAAAGGCAGGGGTACCTATAACGGTGGAAAAACTGGCGTCGATATATTTTTTAATGAAGCTTACCGGGCGGATCAGGTTATACTGGTATTTACATTTCCAGCAACTGATAAAAGCATCATTCTCGGCAATGGAAAGCTTGGCAAATGCAACCGAAGCTTTTTCAAGCGTAGCATCGTTTTCCTTCAGCAGTTGCACCATAATATTAAACGTATGTCCGGCCGGGGTGCAGGTCTTAAACGGATCATCTGCCCAAAATTGTGTTATCGCCACCTGTTCGGGGGTGTTATTTTTCACCTGGTTATAAACCGCCATGGCATTGGCATAAAATTTCGAGCCCGGATCGGAGGAGTAGGGAGTGTGCAAATCGAAGGTAACATTACTGATATCAGCCGTCATAAAAGGCCGGAGGCTGCCCCATTCCGGGCTGATCGGCATCGGAACGGATGGGCTTGTAGGCACCCAGCATGAATCACAAACCGCCAACGTGTAGGGCAAGTGAAAGGGATTCAGGTACGACCGATCGCCGCCATCCGTGACGGATGCCTGGTACACGGCGTCGGCAACTTCCTTACCATATTGCACCGACCTGTCGACAACCGCGTGGTCGACACCGTTCGATAGAGCGGCAAGGTTGGCATTCTCGGTACTGTCTATTGTGCTCGCGTTGGCTGCTGAAAGATTCGAGCCAAACATTTTATGCATCATTTCGGGTATGGCCGCATTCGAGCTGATCGCCCAGTTATATACGACGCCCGGGTTAGGTGAAGGCAAAGCCGGCAAACCGTTCAGTTGTCCGCCCAAGCTCTTAGCGCCGGGTATACCATGCACCACCGCTTCATAGGCGGCTACGCCCACATATGCGTATGCTCTCGCTGCCTGTGTCGGGAAAAAACCCTTGGTATTTTTCGTAACGGTACACATCAGGGCGAAATAATTCCTGATCTGTTCGCTGGAGTACGTTCGGGTTGCCGGAGAAAGGTCGGAAGGAGTTTCATTTTTGTCTTTATGACAGGAAGCCACAAGGATGGTTAATGCAAACACGGTTGTATACAGGTACA
>JAFDZK010000399.1 GCA_018267005.1 Bacteroidota bacterium | reverse complement strand
TTCCGGATATCTTCTACCAGGTGGATCAGTACTTCGGTATCGGTATCGCTCAGGAATACATGCCCCTTGGCGAGCAAGGTCTCTTTAATGGCGGCATAGTTCTCGATGATCCCGTTGTGGATGATGGTAAGCCGCCGGTCACCCGACGAATGCGGGTGAGAATTGCGGTCGCTGGGTGCGCCGTGCGTGGCCCAGCGCGTATGCCCCATGCCGATGGTACCACCGACGCTATGCCCGTCGGCAAAATGCTCCAGGTCGCTTACCTTGCCCGCCTTCTTATAAACTTTAAGATCTTTATCGATCAGCGCCACCCCGGCGCTGTCGTAACCCCGGTATTCCAGGCGATGTAATCCCTTGATAATGACGGGATATGCATCCCGGTAGCCAATGTATCCAACTATGCCACACATAAATAGATGTTTTTCAATTTAAGAAGTAACAAAAATACTTATGAATGCCATAAAAACAATACAGGTAAAAATTATTAGCAATTTGATAATAAGAAGCCGTCTCATAACCCGATTGTGAAGCCGGGGCCATCGGACGGATAACGGCATTTAGCGGCAAGCCCGTTCTTGGGGCGGCTTCATTTCTTTTTATGTTTTACAGATGGATAGTTCAGTCGGAGCCGGATACACCGCCAGTCCGGATAAGTCACCCCGCCGGACAGCATAACATTTCAGCTAAAATCCTTATATATTTGACAAACTCCATACAGAAGAAAACGATTATTTATGAAACAGATCAACCGCAGGCAATTTGTACAATCATCGTTGCTCCTGGCCTCGTCCACATTGATTCGCTTCGAACCGGGACGTGCATCAAGTAAGGTTCTGTTATCATTTTCTACACTGGGCTGCCCGGACTGGGACTTCAAACAGATCGTGGATTTTGCGGCAACGCATGAATACCGGGGCATCGAGCTGCGTGGCATCAAACGGCAACTGGATCTTCCTCAGTGTGCGGAGTTTAAAGACGCCGCCGCCAGAAAGGCCACCCTGCAAACAATGAAGGAAAAGGGCCTTAGGTTTTCCGACCTGGGCTCATCCGCGAATTTGCATTTTCCCGAAGGCGCTGAAAGAACAAAAAACCTGGATGAGGCTAAACGCTTTATCGACCTGGCGCACGAAATTGAATGCCCTTTTGTCCGCGTGTTCCCCAATGAATTTCCGAAGGGGCAGGAAAAGACCGCCACGCTGGACCTGATGTCGGCCGGTTTGCTTGCGCTGGCAAATTATGCGGAGGGCAGCGGGGTATCGGTCCTTATCGAGTCGCATGGTGACCTGGTCCACTCCGAAGATCTTGAACAGGTACTGAAGTCGGCTGAACATAAACAAGCCGGAATGATATGGGATATCGTTAATATGTGGTCGGTCACCAAAGAGCCCGTAGCACAGGTTTTTGAACGGCTCAAAAAATATATTCGTCATACACATATTAAAGACGCCGTAGTACAGGGGAATAATATAAAGTATGTTTTGTTAGGAAGAGGAAACGTGCCGGTATTCGAGGCCATCGACCTGCTGGTAAAAAATAAATACAAAGGCTATTACAGTTTTGAATGGGAAAAATTATGGCATCCTGAATTACCTGCGCCTGAGCTTGCGCTGGCCGACTTTAGCCGGCAAATGATGAATCATCCTGGCCTGTAGGGTGCAAGGGTCACTGTCTGCTGTGTATTTCTTCACTTATCAGTCGTTCCAATACCTCTTTGGTTATCGGTTTAAACAGGAACGATTTTACGCAAGGAAACCGTTTGGACCGGTGTATTTGGTGCGGGTCGATAGACGAGGACAGGATATAGACGCAAATAGCTTTGGCAAGGCTGGCATGCAGCTTCTGCACCTGTTCAAGAAAGGCCCATCCGTCGACGCCCGGCATATGCAGGTCCAGTATAATAATATCCGGCAAGCCCCTCATATCCGACTTGTTTTGCCGGAGGAGCCCGATCACTTCCTGGCCGTCATGTGTGCAGCTAACTTCATAACCCAGGTTATACCGTTGTAATATCCGCTTCAGAATAAAACGATCGAGCCGGTTATCGCCGATGAATACCAGTTTTTTCATGCCTGCAGGCCACCGGAATAAAAATAGGTACGTAGCTAAGATTTAAAGGCAGTGATTTCACGGTATTTGCTACGTAGTATTACGCGTTTATGCTACAGCTATTTTGTAAATAAATCGATACAAATAATTTTTCTAAGCATACTCATGCAATATTTGAAAACTTATTTGGTTTAAAGTCCTTTATAAGTAAATGCTTAATACCCCGAAAATTATAACGCGCCTATTGAATAACATTTACCGCGCCAAACTATGATATTATTATTTTGCGGATTGTCCGGAGCCGGAAAATCTACTTTAGCTGAAAAGGTCAGCGCCAAATTAGCCGCCGAGGACATTTGCGTGGAACTGATCGATGCGGACGAATATCGCCAAAGACTTTTTAAGGACCTTGGCTATGCCATGGAAGACCGTTTTGAAAACATCCGCCGCCTGGGTTATATCGCCAATAAATTCTCGGCGCACAACATCATTACCATTATAAGCGCTATTAATCCATATGATTCCATCCGCAAGGAGCTTGCGAGAACCTATAAAAAGGTGAAAGTGGTTTATATCGATTGCGATCTCAATGTCCTGATAAAACGCGATACCAAGGGCCTGTACAAAAGGGCTCTTTTACCCGAAGACCACCCCGATAAGCTGACAAACCTGACCGGCGTAAACGACCCCTTTGAAGTCCCGGAAAATCCTGACTTACATATTCATACGGATAAGCTGACGATGAAACAAAGTATCGACGAAATATATTCCTTTATTATACGCAACATCACCAAAGAAAAGTATTTGTATAACACTTATGCGCATGTTTCCTGATGATGATCAGGTAGTAATAACATACGTTGCATGCAATCGGGGGTTTTAATTATATTGGGGATGCACCGCTCGGGTACGTCGCTGGTTACAAACTGGCTGTATCATTGCGGCCTGCAGGTCGGCGAGAACCTGCTGGGAAAAAATGCGGGTAATGAGGAGGGTCATTTTGAAGACACCGAATTCCTGAAACTGCACGAGGAGATACTTGCAGCCAATGGCCTGCCGGACACGGGCCTCTTCGCGGGAAAAGACATTAAAATTTCGCCTTACCAGGAAGCCAAGATTACTGCGGTTGTCGGCGTTAAAAACCA
>JAFDZK010000398.1 GCA_018267005.1 Bacteroidota bacterium | reverse complement strand
TAATTGGCTGCATTGGCGCCGCTTAATGTACTGGTTGAGGTTACCGCGATGCCCGTACCTACGTTTTTGGTTGCAAAGGTTCCGCTTAAGGTTAACGAAACCACGTCGGATCCTATAACGCAACCGCACAAGGTTCCTGATATTGTTGCAACGGTGGTGCCATCGTATACTTTATTGT
Source organism: Bacteroidota bacterium (assembly GCA_018267005.1). Classification (GTDB taxonomy): domain Bacteria; phylum Bacteroidota; class Bacteroidia; order Sphingobacteriales; family Sphingobacteriaceae; genus Mucilaginibacter. Next base: position 3,020 of record JAFDZK010000398.1, on the reverse strand, counting down.
TTGCGGATGGGGAGACAATTGTTAAGGCTTTGGGCGTAATGTTTCCCGTTAAGCCTGTAGGTTGGCTTAAGGTATAATTGGCTGCATTGGCGCCTGTCAGGGTGTAGCCAGAAACCGTGATGGCAATACTCGTCCCCACGTTTTTACTGGCAAAGACTGCTGCGGGCGTTCCACTAAGACTAACCATGTCGCTGCCCACCACGCCATTTAAGGTTGCGGTACCGGTTAACGAAGCCGTTGTAGTTCCATCATAGACTTTATTTACTCCCGAAAGCCCGGTTATAGTTAATGCTGCCTGGATAACCGTAATGTTGCCGGGCACATACGTGATCAAATAATTGCTTGCCGAAAAGGTTCCGCCGGTAGCTGATTGCACCGTAACCGACCCGTTGTAAGTTCCCACAGGGTCTGCCGCAGCCGAGCCGCTCAAATAAAATATGATGGCGCTGCCCACCGTTTCTCCGTTTTGTAAACCGGCTGTTGTAAATGCCGTAAATCCCGACCCGCCCGCAATGCTGGTGCCATATACTTTTGATACATTATTAGCGGTGATAGTTAGCGCCGCCTGCGTAATGTTTGCCGTAATGCCCGGCTGTGCAAGTGTATAATTGCCTGCATTGGCGCCGCTTAGACTTAAAGCGACAATGATGCCCGTACCGACGTTTGCGGTCGCGAAAGTGCCGGTCGCGCTGACAGTCACTACGTCGGGCGATATAACACCGGTCAAGGTGCCGCCTGTGACGCTTGCGTTTGTGGTGCCGTCATACGTTTTGTTGCTTGCAACGGCGCCTGAAACAGTTAGCGTTTTGGCCGTTATGTTCGCTGTAAGACCAGTCGGCTGCGTTAACGTGTAATTTCCGGCATTTGCGCCGCTTATGGTGTAGCCGGTCACTGTAACTGCGATACCCGTGCCCGCATTCGCGCTGGCAAATGTTGCCGAAGGCGAGCCGCCAAGCGTAACCACGTCCGAACCGACGATGCCATTGAGTGCGGCTGTTCCTGTTAGGGAGGCTGCGGTGGTCCGGTCGTAAGTTTTGTTGCTGGCTGTCAGCCCGCTGATCGTCAATATGGCCGGGTTCACCGTGCTTGACCCGATGGCGACGTTCCTGGTGGTTGCACCGGAGCTTGAGCAGCTTACATTTCCGGAGTAAGTGCCGGGCGTAGTTGTCGCCGCCAGCCTCACATAAATCGTTGTAGCCGGTATCGTGCCGGCCGAACCAACAAGTATCGAACTTGAGAACGGACCACTGGGGCTGGTGCTGACCTCGAAACCCGCGGGAGCCGTCACGGTGATGCCGGCACTCATATTGGCGCCGGAAACCGAAAATGCGCCATTGGACGAACTCGTTCCGTAGGTGGTGGTTAAGGCTGATAACGACCCCATCGTGGTGATGCTCGGAAAGGAAAAAACTGACGATGAGCTTGTTGTGGTTTCGGAAGGAAAGGCAAAAGCAGTTCCGGAGACGCCAGAGCATACCAGCGCGGCTAATAAATAAAGGAATAATCTCTTCATGACTGTGATACTTTAGGTTGATAATAAGACGGATCAAGTTCCGCCTGTATTTCAGCTTCCTAAAAATCGGTGAGTCGGGCAAAAAATTACCTCAGGCAGTATTCCTTTACAAAGCAGTCGACATCTCTTCCAAAGCCTGGTGACACACTTTCACGCCTTTATACGAAATAGCACGGCGTAGGTTTCGTTTTAGTAAAAATATTTCTCTCAAGTTAATTAATCTATATAACTGGTTGTATTATAAATACTTGTTGATAGTTATTTTTGCGTTTATTATAATATTATATCGCTGGTGCATCGTTTAATTGTTACAAGTGGTTTACATTGTTTTTATGCGTTCAATGCCTATATTTGCGTTCGCAAAAAATTACTTTTAGACACTAATGAGAGAAATACAGTTCAGGGAAGCGCTTCGCGAAGCTATGAGCGAGGAGATGCGCAAGGATAACAAAATATACCTGATGGGTGAGGAAGTCGCCCAGTACAACGGCGCCTATAAAGTAAGCCAGGGTATGCTGGATGAATTCGGTGAAAAGCGCATCATAGATACTCCGATCTCTGAACTCGGTTTTGCCGGTATCGGTATCGGTTCGGCGATGAACGGCCTGCGCCCGATCATCGAATTCATGACCTTTAACTTCTCGCTGGTAGCTATCGACCAGATCATCAACGGCGCTGCCAAGATCATGTCGATGAGCGGCGGCCAGTTTTCCGTGCCGATCGTATTTCGCGGCCCGACGGGCAATGCCGGTATGCTAAGCTCGCAGCACAGCCAGTGCTTTGAGAACTGGTATGCCAACTGCCCGGGTTTAAAGGTGGTCGTACCGTCGAACCCCCACGATGCGAAAGGCCTGTTGAAATCGTCTATTCTTGATCCTGACCCGGTAATCTTTATGGAATCGGAATTGATGTACGGCGATAAAGGCGATGTTCCGGCCGAAGAATATTACCTCGAATTGGGCAAGGCACATATCGCTAAAGAAGGAACGGACGTTACGCTGGTAGGTTTTGGCAAGATCATGAAAGTGGTGCACGCCGCCGCCGCCGAATTAGAGAAGGAAGGCATCAATGCCGAAGTGATCGACCTGCGCACCGTGCGCCCGATCGACTATGCTACCGTGATCAATTCCGTGAAGAAAACCAACCGTTTGGTGCTAATCGAAGAAAGCTGGCCGTTAGGCTCTATCTCGACCGAAGTAGCATTCAAGGTTCAAAAAGACGCCTTCGATTATCTCGATGCCCCGATACTCCGTATTATGGGCGGCGACGTTCCGCTCCCTTATGCCCCGACTTTGATCCAGGAATATTTGCCAAATCCTGAAAAGGTTGTGAAAGCTGTGAAGGAAGTGATGTACGTGACTAAATAAGCCTCGTAGCTTCACCCCAACCGCTCTCCAAGGGAAGGATGGACTAAATAATAAAGAAGCCGCTTTTTGAGCGGCTTTCTTATTTGTTCGTGGTTTTGTGGTTTTTTTAGTTCGACGTCGAAGCCGGGCTCCAGCCGTCG
>JAFDZK010000397.1 GCA_018267005.1 Bacteroidota bacterium | reverse complement strand
GACGCAAAATTTTGCGTCTCTACGGCATTATTTCTTTTTTAATTCCTGTTTCAGTTTCTCTATTACCGCTTTCATTTTGGCGGTCATTTTTTCTTCGTGCGTCATGGCATCCTCCAGGTAGGCGTCGGCTTTATCGTAATTGCCCAGCCTGATCTGGATATTGGCGGCATGTACCAGCGCCGCTACGTGGTCGTTAACAGAACGTAACGGGTATTTCGAAGCCAGGTCATAATGTATCGCGGCCTGCTCGTAATCCTGTTTGTACATACTGATGTTGCCCAGCATATATTCATAAATACCGCGGCGTTTGTCCCAAAGCCATTCCGGCTTTTTTATCTGTTTCAGAAGGGCTTCTGCGCCCGCATAATCCTTGTCGTGATAATGCTTTGCAGCCAGCACCAGGGTGCCTTGTTTGAAGTATTCGACAATGACCAGCACGATCATCAGCAAACAAACCAAAGCAAGCTCAAGCACTTGCTTATATATAAAAAAGACCAGCATTGCAGCAAAAACAACGATCACCAAAATCCTGGCCCTGTTACTGAACATCTGTTAATGCTGATTATCTGTAAACTTATACCCTACGCCGCGAATGGAATGGAAGTAAACCGGGTTTTTGGGATCAGGTTCAAAATATTTACGGAAAGTAAGTATGAAGTTGTCTATGGTACGGGTTGAAGGATACACATCATAATTCCAAACCGTTTCCAGTATCTGCTCGCGCGATACTGCTTCGTTTCTGCGTTCGATCAGCAGCTTTAGCAGCATAGTTTCTTTTTTGGTCAGCGGGGTTATCGATCCGTCACCGTTTACCAATTCGAACGAATTGAAATGGATGGTCTTATCGCCGATCTTGTAGCTGTTGAATTCTTTCAGATCTTCGCCTTTCAGGCCGCGTTTTACCAGGTTGTTTACCCTAAGTATCAATTCCTCCAGGTTAAAGGGCTTGGTCAGGTAATCGTCGGCTCCTTTCTTTAAACCGGCTATTTTGTCTTCGTTCGTGTTCTTGGCGGTCAGGAACATGATGGGAACTTCCGAGTTCTCCAGGCGAATCGTTTCTGCTACCACAAAGCCGTCTACTTCGGGCATCATTACATCCAGTATCACCAGGTTAAAACGCTCTTCCTTAAATTTTTGCAACGCCTTTTTACCATTATTGGCTGTAGTAACTTTATAGCCTTCCAGTTCGAGGTTCAGCTTGATAGCTTCCAGAAGATGTTCCTCATCTTCAGCAAGCAGTATCCTTTTTTTGTTCTGCGTTTGACTCATGTTTTAAGATTTATGCAAAGGTGACCTCAAATATACTGCCGGAAGGATCGTTATCCCTCACTTTTATGCTTGCGTCGTGCTTATCGAGCACTTCTTTTACAATATACAGACCTAAACCCGTTCCTTTGGTGTTCCTGGTCTCCTCACTGCCCACACGATAGAACCTGTCAAAAATTCTGGTTTTTTCGGAATCGGCTATTCCGATGCCATGGTCGGCCACTTCAAGGAACACCTTGCCATCCTTCGAATAAAGCTTTACATCAACAACTTCACATGGCCCGGAGTATTTGATCGCATTCTCCAAAAGGTTGGTAACCACGGACGTCAATGCAAATTTGTCGCCGGTGATCTCAATTTTAGGCTCGATCTCGGCATTGATCAGTTGCTGGTTCAGGTCGCATTTATTTAGTTGCAGGCGGTTGACCACGCTGTCGACCAGGGCCGACAAGCTAAATTTGGCTTTCGGGAAGGTATAAGAATGATTATCGATCTTGGATGCCAGCAGCATATTCTCCACCATATCATCCAGCCGTTCTATGTCTAACAACGACTTGCCGATAAAATCCTGTATCTGTTGTTTGGTCAGTTCGCGCTTCTGGATAGTTTGCAATAGCAGTTTGATGGATGCCAGGGGCGATTTCAATTCATGCGTAACCGAAAGCAGGAAGTTTTTCTTTTGGCGTTGCAACTTGCGTTCCTTCTCGATGGATTTGTGCAAACTGATTGCGCCGACTATAAAGATCAGCACAAATACGCTGCCTTCGCCCAGGATCATGGCCGTGCGCTGCGGCTGCAGGCGCACCAGCATATAGCCCCACCATATCAATTCGGCGATGGCGTAAATGATGATGGCGTAGAAAATGATGAACGGACGTTTCATTGGTTTATTTATCCCTAAAAACTATATCCAAACTCTCAAAAATAGCACGTTTTGCTTTTTCAAGCTCAACCTTGCTATGCGCCGACGATATAAACCCTACCTCGTACCCTGACGGGCCCAGGTAAACTCCGCGATTCAGTAATTCCCGGTGCAGCTTTTTGAATTTCTCCATGCTTGCAGGGTCGATCTCGTCCGCACGGCTGATGCTTTGCCTATCTGTAAAAGCAAACCAGAATATTGAACCGATACAGAATACCTTAAACTTATAGTTCCTTGCCGTTGCAAAACGCTGGATGGCTTCAGCAAATTCTTCAGTCTTATTGCTCAGGTCACGATAAAAGCCCATGCGTAGCAGTTCGCTTAATTGTGCGATGCCCGCAGCCATGGCAACCGGGTTACCCGATAATGTACCTGCCTGGTAAACCGGCCCGTCCGGTGATATACTGCCCATGATTTCGGCAGAGGCGCCATAACATCCTACCGGCAATCCTCCCCCGATGATTTTACCATAGGTAATAATATCGGGCTGTATGCCATAATGCCCGGCAGCGCCTTCAAACCCAACGCGGAAGCCTGAAATAACCTCGTCGAATATCAGCAAGGCACCGTTTTGGGTACATATCTCGCGCAGGAATTGCAAATATTCTTTAGTTTGGAGCAACAGGCCATTATTTGCAGGAATAGGTTCGATGATAACGGCAGCGATGTTGTCCTTAAATTTATCGAACGCCTTTTGAAGCGCCTCCCTGTCGTTAAGCGCGACAACAACGGTTTCTTTCGCGAACGACTTGGGCACGCCGGCCGACGAAGTTTCGCCAAAAGTAACTAAACCCGAGCCTGCCTTAACCAGCAGGGAATCACTGTGGCCGTGGTAACAGCCTTCAAATTTAATGATCTTATCGCGTTGGGTATAACCGCGTGCCAGCCTGATAGCGGACATTACGGCTTCGGTTCCGGAGCTTACAAAACGCAGCTTTTTGATCAATTTGTTGTTCTTCAGGATCAGTTCAGCCAGCTCGTTTTCAATTGCCGTAGGCGCACCGAACGACATGC
>JAFDZK010000396.1 GCA_018267005.1 Bacteroidota bacterium | reverse complement strand
TCGACAGACAGGGGTAAAAAATCAACTCCTTCTTTAGCTTCTTTGGAGGAAACAACAGTGGCGAGCAACATCGTGTCGCCCATTTTAACAACTACAGACCCATCGGCCTGCTTGGCCAGTTTACCGGTTTCGATCTCAATGGTGCGGCCGTCACCTAAATCGATAACCTTTTTAATTACATTTAAATTCATCTTTTTTTTATTGTGATGCGCTTTTCATCTTTGGGAGCGCACCGGTGTATATGTAAAATTTTTACTATGCAAAAGTAAAAAAGCCACCCGACTTGCAGATGGCTTTTTGATAAAAAACTGGAAAGATTTTACTTGATAATATCCCTGAGCTGCAACGCCTTGATAATTGCACGATACCGCCCAATGTCTTTATTATACAGGTAGGCCAGCAGCGCGCGGCGTTTACCTACCAATTTCTGCAGCGAAAGCTGTGTAGAAAAATCTTTTTTGTTGGCTTTCAGGTGCTCGGTAAGGTGGTTGATGCGTGTGCTGAACAATGCGATCTGCCCTTCTGCCGAACCGGTATCGGTTGCTCCTTTGCCATGTTTTGCAAAGATCTCGGCCTTTGCTTCTTTACTTAAATACATTACTTGAATAATATTAAAGCGTTTACGTTTTTGTTAATTGAGGTGCAAAGGTATGTTAATTATTGTAGAATTACAAAAGAATAGTTGATTGAGTTGATTAGGTTGACTGGCTGACCAAGTTGAGGAGCGATGGAATAGTATTATTCCCTCCCTGGGGAGTGCAGGGAGGGATTACGGAGGTTCTTTGAAACAGAATTTAAGAATTTTCGAATTCCGGCTATTCGATAAATTCAAAAAAATCAGGTTCAGATGATTTGGGCGTTGCCTGCGGCCCGCGCTATCCGCTTATACTGCTCAGGCATTAGCCACATGGCCGGTATCCGCTCCTATCGCTAACGCGGAATCTATCAACTTAACCAACTCAAACGTATATTTGTCGTTATGGATAAATCCACCTACTCCACCTTCGAAACCGAATTCCGCGTGCGGCCGGATGATATCGATATGTTTCATCATGTGCATAACAGTAAATATTTCGATTATGTACTGGCTGCCCGTTACGACCAGATGGAACGCTGCTACGGCATGGCCATGGAAAAGTTTATGGAACGCGGCTTTGGCTGGGTGGTGCGTACCGCGCACGTGGATTACAAACGCGCCTTAACCATGGGCGACTATTTCATCGTCAAAACCGGCATCGAAAGCATCGACCCAACCGGCTGCCGGGTAAAATTTACCATCACTAATAAGGCCACAGGTAAAGTATGCTGCGACGGCTGGTTCGACTATACGATGATCGATATGGCGACTGGGCGGGCGGCTAAGGTGCCGGAGGATATTATCACACATTATACAATTTAAACCTATAAGGGCCCGTCGCCATGAACAGCGCAATAAATCACGGTTAACATAATTAACTTAAGTGCGTTAACCTGATAAGAATCTAACGACAAATAAATATGCCAACTTTAGAAATTTCCATTCCTCATAACCTTCCACAGCAGGAGGCGCTGCAAAGAATAAAAAGGCTGCTGAGTGAAACCAAGCGCGAGCACGGCGACAAAATCCAGAACCTGACGGAAACCTGGAATGGGAATGAAGGCAACTTCAGCTTTAAAGCTATGGGTTATGATATTTCAGGCACGTTAACTGTAACGCCGGCTACAGTAGAACTTGCAGGTAAAATACCTTTTGCCGTTTCATTATTTAAAGGGCAGATCACAAAAATGATCAACGAAAAAGCAGGTCAGTTACTCCAAACGTAAATCTCCCCAAAAAGCAGGATTACACAGCCCACCCACCCCGTCCTGCTTAATTAACTATCAACTGACAGTGATCTAATCTGTTAGTTTCATACTACTCTTTACGGCGGGGATGCTCCAAACGCTACAAGAACGTTTATTAAGTGCACGCCTCCCTCATCTCTTCAGGCTTTCCTCATGGCTCTCCGGCCGTGGAGCGATTTAACTATCAATTATTATTTGCTTTATTCTGGTAATTTAAAGTTACAATTTTTAAAACAGGTGAAAATTTTATCTGTTTCTAATCAATATATGTTAAAAGCCGCGTGATAGTTGCCCGACCGGGTCATTTCCTTATTTGCTGTTACTCTTCTCTTATGCATTGAGAAACAATGCGGAACATTTAACTAATTTTTTAATCGATTAAAATTATGAAGAAAAAAATTACGCTGCTTTTTGTCTTTTGGTTAGCAAGTTTAGGCCTGGCGCTGGCGCAGACGAGTACCATTACCGGCACAGTAAAGGACGACCAGGGTACGACATTGCCGGGAGTAACGGTTTCTGTTAAAGGAACCTCCACAGCCACCGCCACGGATGTGAATGGTAAATACTCCATCAATGCGCCGCCGACCGACACCCTGGTTTTCTCATTTATCGGTTACAGTAACCAACTGCAATCCATTAACAATCGCACTGAGATCAATGTGTCGTTGACTGCCGCCAACAAGCTGCTGAACGAGGTTGTTGTTGTAGGCTATGGCTCGCAACGAAAAAAAGATATCACCTCAGCGATAGCTACGGTGAGCACAAAGGACGTCAGCTCAAGGCCTATTGTCAGCACGTCGGAAGTGCTGGATGGTAAGGCGGCAGGCGTACAGGTGTTCAATGCGTCGGGTGCGCCGGGCGGCGGCAACTTCAGCGTCAGGATACGCGGGGCTTCATCGCCGAACGGTTCCGAACCTATTTACGTGATCGATGGGGTGGTTACTTCCAACACGGCCAGCTTAGATCCCAATAATATCGAATCCATAAGTATCCTGAAAGATGCGTCGGCTGCCGGTATTTACGGATCGCTGGGGGCCACTAATGGCGTGGTTTTAATTACGACAAAGAAAGGTACCAAAGGCGCACCGCGCGTCGAATTGAACATGTATGCCGGCAAACAGCAAATTGTGAAAAAATTGGACATGCTGAATGCGCAGCAATATGAAAACCTGATAACGGATGAATACACGAACGCCGGGCAAGCAGTGCCGGCATTTCCGTCCAACTTCACAGCAAACAACAATTGGCAGGACCTCACCTACCGTACCGCCAACCAGGATGCGTTGAATGTCAGCTTCTCCGGTGGAAGTGATAAAGGAACTTATTACCTGGGACTGGGTGACCTGAACCAGGACGGCATTATAAACGGCACGAACTTCAAGCGTT
>JAFDZK010000395.1 GCA_018267005.1 Bacteroidota bacterium | reverse complement strand
CCAATATGCAGTATATGATGGATAGCCCGACGGAATTATCGGCTTACAAGGAAAGCAGTTGGACCGTAAATAATAACGGGAAGGACGAAAAGATCAACCTTACCGTCCATTCCGACGACGACCAGGCGACGATAGATAATTTCGCCCAACAGGTGCAGCGGCTGGTGCTCGAGGAGAAAGCCGTTTTTGGCGAACTGCCCGCGTATGATTACGGTGAATATACCTTTCTGGATGATGTGTATCCAACCGTTTCAGGCGATGGGATGGAACACCGCAACTCGACCTGTATTGTTCAGCCTGCGGCAAAAGTGGCAGGCAATGAGGTAAGGTTACTGGGCACTTTTTCGCATGAGTATTTCCATAGCTGGAATGTAAAGCGCATCCGGCCGAAATCGCTGGAACCTTTCAATTTCGCGCATGCCGATATGAGCAGTGAATTGTGGTTCGCGGAAGGGTTTACGCAATATTACGGCGAGCTGCTGCTCGTTCGGGCCGGTTTTCATACCCCGGATGAATATACCCGTACCCTGGCAGGGCTGATCAATCAGATATTAAATACGCCTGGCGCTCAAAAATACCCGGCGACGCAAATGAGCCGTTATTCCGTGTTCGCCGATGCGGGTGTCAGCATCGACCCGAATAACCAGGCGAATATTTTCACCAGTTATTATACTTATGGCGGCGCTATTGCCCTCGCGCTCGATCTGAGGCTGCGCAACGAATTTAACCTGACACTGGATGATTTTATGCGAACCGTTTGGCTTGACCGCGGCAAAGTGATGAAGCCCTATGTCATAGCCGACCTGCAAACTGACCTGGCCAAAGTGACCAAAAATCCAAAGTTTGCAGCGGAATTTTTTAACAAATACATTTACGGGATTGAGAAGAACGATTATGCTGCTTTGTTGGCCAAAGCAGGCTTAATTTTACAAAAAGCGCAGACCGGCAAAGCCTGGGCAGGTCCGCTGAGCTATACCAGGAACAGAGGCCGGGCAGGTGAGGCCCGAACCAGCGGCGAGGAAGGATTAGCAGTACAGGTAAGCATTATGGGTACGCCGCTATATAAATCCGGCCTTGACGTGGGCGATATCATCCTGAAGGCCGATGGGAAGGATGTTAAAACCGCGGAAGATTTTAATGATATCGTGGCGTCAAAAAAGATCGGCGACAAGATGATGGTAAACTATAAGAACCGCACGGGCGACCATGAAACGACGATCGCGCTGGAAGAAAGCCCTTATCTCGAGGTCGTGACTTACGAAAAGGCCGGAAAAGAATTAACGAAAGCGCAATCCGATTTCCGCAATGAATGGCTGTCAACTAAAGTTAAATAAATATGGCCCGCAAATTTTTAACCCTAATAATCGTTACTGCCTTTTCCGCTCAGGCATTTGGGCAGAATGTCAACAAGCTGATCAGCCAAAAGTACGTGACCGACGTGATCAGCACGCTGGCCTCGAACGACATGCGCGGGCGCGAAACATTTACGCCCGATATTGAACGGGCCGCCCGGTACATTGAATCGGAATTTAAGAAAATAGGACTGAAACCTATGAAAGGCGACGACGGCTACCGCCAGAATTTTACGCTCACCCGCGTTATACCGCTCAAAGCCACAGTTACGCTGAACGGCAAAACGCTTTCGGGCGACAGTTCTTTCGCCATCTGTACGCTGCCATCGATGAACTGGAACAATGACAGCGACATCCAGGTAGCGAGGATCAGCGCCGGCCAGGATTTTCGTGCCGAGTACAGGAAATACGCCTTTAGCAACAAAAAGACGCTGGTTTTGGTCGACCCCAAGTTTGAAGCTTATTTTAAATTGCTGTCCGATCGCTATACAAAACCTTCCATTAAACCCAAAAATTCGGGCGAGCGGCAGGTGGTATTTGTAATGGGCAACTTTCCTGATGTTAAGTCGATACAAGCAAGTTATGAATCGAGAACAGAGGAGTCGCCATTGTTCAACGTTGTCGGCGTATTGCCCGGCAAATCGAAGCGGAATGAATATGTCATCTTCTCCGGGCATTACGATCATTTGGGTATTCTTACACCGGTAAAAGGCGACAGCATTGCCAACGGCGCGGATGATGATGCTTCAGGTACCACCGCAGTTATCACACTGGCAAAATATTTCAAAAAGCTGCACAACAACGCCCGTACGCTGATCTTTGCCGCTTTTACTGCCGAAGAAAAAGGCGAATACGGCTCGCAGCACTTCGCCCAAACGGTAGAGCCGGATAAAGTAGTGGCCATGTTCAATATCGAGATGATCGGCAAGCCATCCAAATGGGGGCAGAACTCGGCCTTTATTACCGGCTATGAGCGTTCGGATTTTGGAAAAATATTGCAGAAGAATTTAGAAGGCACCGATTTTAAATTTTATCCGGACCCATATCCCAGCCAGGACCTGTTTTACCGCAGTGATAACGCTTCATTAGCGCGGGTTGGCGTTCCGGCGCATACGATTTCAACCGACCAGATCGACATCGATAAACTGTACCACACCGTAGGCGACGAAGTAAGCACGCTGGATATGGCCAACATCACGTCGGCGATCAGGGCCATTGCTTTAAGTTCGCGAACGATCGTAAACGGAACCGACACGCCGACGAGGGTGGCGAAATTGGAGAGATAACCGTGTAGAGACGCAAGTCTCTACAATTTTGCGTCTCTACAGATTTTTTCGCATCACGTAATCATTCATCCAGTACGGCCCGATAGGAATGTCTTCTTCATAAGCCACGTTAAAGCCCATCTTTTCATAAAAGTTTTTGGCTTTGTTGTAACGGTTCACATTCAGGTCCAGGGTATGCTTGCCGGCATCCAAAGTTTTTTGGGCGACTTCGTTGATCAGTATTTTGCCGTAGCCTTTTCCCTGCGTTTCGGGCAGGCAATAGAGTTTATGCAGCTTATATATCTCCGGGTCCTCATCGCGCGGCGAGTAACCGGCAAAGGCCACGGGTTTGCCGTCTTCTTCCAGGATTAGGTAGAACTGGGTATTATTCTTTAACTGCGTGCCGATCTTTTCAGCAGAATAAATTTCGCCCAGCATGAATTCGATCTGCTCTTTTTCCAGGATAGGCGAGTAGGTTGGCCACCATATTTTTTCGGCTAAATCGATAATGGTTTCCAGGTCGTTGATGGTGGCTTGACGGATAGAATACATTTGTAGAATTGGGAGTAGTGAATGGTGAATGGTCAATGGTGAAT
>JAFDZK010000394.1 GCA_018267005.1 Bacteroidota bacterium | reverse complement strand
CTCAGGTTCATGAAATTGATGCAGGCCAGCAGCAGCACGAAAACACCGATGATACCGAAAAGCCATACATATTCGATCCTTCCCCCTGTGTTCTTGCCATCTTTGAACTTAGTGTACAGGTGCCATTTACTCATAGGTTCCAGGAAGAGCGCCGGTTTCTTTTTGGCAAGGAAGGCGTTTACATGGCGCAATTTTTCGTCCCTGATCTTTAACGATACTTTGGCGAGATCTGCATTGTCGGCCAATTGAACATATAAATTTACAAAGTTCGGCCGCCATGCGTCCTTCATCTGGCTGATCTGGTTATCCGACGCGAAACGGTCCCATGACCCGATAAAAGCCATATCGGCCAGCGTGGAATTTTTGGGCAGATCCTCGTAAACGCCGGCAACTTTCAGGTTGTCCTGGTTGTTCAGTTTCAACACTTTGAGCATCGGGTCGTCATTCCCGAAAAATGCCTTAGCTGTTGAGGCCGATATTAATATTGAAGACGGGTCTTTTAATGCATCACGACCGCCTTTAAGCATCTTTAATGTAAACAGCTCCGGGCCGCCGGGTTCCATGAAGGAGCCTTGCTCACTCAGCTTTTTATCGCCCCAGGCAAGCATATTTCCGCCGACGCCGGTTGACATTACGACCGACTTAAAATCGCTACCATAGCTTTTACGCAACACATCGGCCAACGGGTAAGGTACCTGCCACCAGGTTTGCACCTCGCCGTTGTTGGTAACGTTCTGGATCACCTGCGCGATACGGTCGTAATTTTTGTGGTATCGGTCGAAGGTCACTTCGTCCCAAATCCAGAAACTGATCAGCATCACTACTGCCATGCCGACAGCCAGGCCGCCGATGTTGATGAAGGAGGATGCTTTGTTTTTGACGAGGTTTCGCCAGGCGATTTTGAGATAGTTCTTTATCATTGGTTGTACGTTTTACGCGCTACGTTATACATTTTGAGTTTTCTTAACTGATCATTCAGATCTCAAACTCTTTATCGGGTTCGCGAGCGCTGCTTTGATCGATTGGAAGCTTACCGTTATTAAGGCGATCAATATGGCGCCCATGCCTGCCAGGGTAAAGGTCAATGACCAACTGATCGGGGCTTTATAGGCAAAATCCTGCAGCCACTTGTTCATACCCCAAAATGCCACAGGCGAGGCGATCACGATGGCCAGCAAAACCAGCTTTACAAAATCCATCGAGAGCAAGGTGGTGATGCCCTGTACGCTTGCGCCAAGCACCTTGCGGATGCCGATCTCCTTACTGCGCTGCTCTGCCATGAACGCTGAAAGGGCGAATAATCCAAGACACGCAATAATAATAGCTAATACCGCGAAGCTGGTAAAGATGCTGCCGGTACGCTGTACATCGATATACATATTGGCAAATTCCTGGTCGAGGAAGGTATAACGTATTGGCTGCTCGGGTGAATATTTTTTCCATAGCGCCGAAACGTTGGCTATCGTGTTCTGCACATCACCACCTTTAAATTTTATCGTCATCATTGAGGGGCTGATACCAAAGTGCAATGCCAACGGCTGAATGTCGCCGCGCATCGATTCAAAGTTGAAGTCCTGTACCACGCCGATCACCGTAAAGAGACCACCGTTGGTAATATGCGTGCCTATGGGTTTTTGCAGGCCAAGCCTTTTGGCGAGCGTTTGATTAATGATGATCGTTTTCCCTGCGGTATCGCTGGAGATATTATATGAGAAATTTCTGCCTTCCACCAGCTTGATGCCTAGTGTTTTCAGGTAAGTATCGTCTATTTGCCAATACTGACCGCTAACACCGGCATCGAATTTTTCGCGTCCTTCTTTGAAGAACGTGTTCCCATTCCGTTTAGATAGATTTACCGGTAAATAGTCACTTATGGATACGCTTTTTACCGAGGCGATCTTGGACAGGTCATTTTTGAAATCTCTCACGTTCTTATCACCCAATGTATTGGTGCCCTGTAATACCATTACCTGGTCCTTATCAAAACCAGCATTGCGGTTCAGGATGAAATGGGTTTGGCTGTAGATCACAATAGTGCTGATGATCAATATGATCGAGGCTGAGAACTGGAACACCACCAGGCTATTCCTTAGTATAGGGCTTTTGCTTCCGCCACTAATGGAGCCTTTTAAAACCTGAACCGGCCGGAAGCTTGAAAGGTAAAACGCAGGGTATAATCCTGCAAACGTTCCTACAATGAATGCCGATATTAAAGTCACTGGCACAAACCACCAGTCCGCCCATGGCATTGTGAGCGACTTTGAGGCAAGCGTATTAAAATAGGGCAATATCAGCCGGGCGATAAAAATTCCAAGGATGAAAGATATGAGGCTGTACACTAAAGATTCCGTCAGGAACTGGTTGATCAAACTGCTGCGGTAGGAGCCAACCACCTTTCGCAGGCCAACCTCTTTTGCGCGGTTAGCTGATTTGGCTGTCGAAAGATTGATGAAGTTAATGCTTGCGATTACCAGTATAAAGGCCGCAATAGCACCGAATAACCAAACAAAACGCGCATCACTGTGCGGTGTGTCATCCTGTATATCATAAGAATATAAGTTAATGTCCTTAACAGGCTGCAGATGAAGCGAAAATTTCGCAATCTCCTTATTCGCATCCTTCATCCCTCCCTTTAGCGCTTCGGGCAAGAGGTAATTTTTCAGAATGTCATTGGATATCTTTTTTTCAACGTTAGTTGCGTTTGCACCTTGTTTTAGTTTGACGTAGGTAGAATAATTATAGTCGCCCCAGTTGTTTTGCTCACCGCCCCAAAATTCCATATTCTTCAGGGTCATCAGGAAGCTAAATTGGTGCAGGTGCGAATTTGAAGGAATATCAGCCATCACACCGCTGATGCGATAAGGATGAGCTTTGTCATTATCGAGAATCATTACCTGACCGATAGGGTTTTGGCCCGGAAAGTACTTGTCGGCTTTGCTTTTAGCAATCACCATGGTATACGGTTCGACCAAAGCCTTATCACGATTGCCGTACACCATGGGTAGTTTTAAAATATCCAGCATTTGCTGATCGGCATAAACAAGCCCCTGTTCAAATGTATTTTGAAGATTATCAGCGCGGCGCACTTCATCACTCCAGGCATGCCCTATGAGCGGGTTGGTCATCATTCTGCCTGAAAACTCTACTTCCGGTATGTCAGACTGTATCGCTTTTCCCAAAGGCGCCGGCCAGTCGGTGCCTTTATCCACTTTGCCATCGTGCGCA
>JAFDZK010000393.1 GCA_018267005.1 Bacteroidota bacterium | reverse complement strand
GCTAATGTGGAAGGAAGATTGAAATATTACAGCGGTAATCACCCAAAAATGAAAGGTTTCCGTCATGTTTTGCAGGCTGAACCTGATGACCAATTCATGCTTCGGGATGATTTTAAACGAGGCATCCGCTTGCTGGATCAATATGGCTTTACGTATGATATCCTGATCTATCCCAACCATATTAAATATGCATCAAAACTGGTAGCCGAATTCCCCGAACAAAGGTTTGTGGTCGATCACCTGGCCAAGCCTTACATCAAGACGAGGGAGATTGAGCCCTGGAAGAAAAATATGGAAGAGCTGGCGCAGTATCAAAACGTGTATTGCAAAGTTTCGGGTATGCTCACCGAAGCCGACTGGTATGGCTGGCGTACTGAAGATTTTACCCCATACCTGGATGTCGTTTTTAAAGCTTTCGGTACATACAGGGTAATGTACGGTTCGGATTGGCCGGTATGCGTTATAGCAGGCGGGTACAACCGCGCGCTTGAAATACTGCAGATCTACGTGTCTAAATTATCGAACCAGGAGCAGGAACAGTTTTTTGGAGGCAATGCGGTGGATTTTTATAATTTGTAAACAGTCCTGTATGGAAAGTTTGTAGAAAAAAATAAAAGTGTTTTATGCGTGCAGTTAGGTACGCAACCTTATAAGTGATTAAATCAGATCATGGACCTCAAATTAAAAGATAAAATCATTATAGTGAGTGGCGGCGCCAAAGGCATAGGCGAGGGCATCGTAAAAGTTTTGGCAGCCGAAGGAGCAATACCGGTTATAATAGGCCGCAACGAACAGGATAACCTGAAAGTTGTACAGGAAGTGAAATCAAGCGGCGGCAAAGCAGAACAGGTAGTAGCCGAACTGACCGACCCCTCCGAATGCGAAAAATCGATCAAGGCGGTTATTGAAAAATTTGGCCGTATAGACGGCCTGGTTAATAACGCCGGAGTAAATGATGGTGTCGGACTGGAAAGCGGCGATTATGAAAAGTTCATAGCATCAGTCCATAAAAACTTGGTGCACTATTACCTGCTGGCGCATTATGCGCTGCCCGAACTGAAGAAAAGCAAGGGCGCGATAGTGAACATTGGCTCAAAAACCGCTGAAACAGGGCAGGGAAATACGTCGGCTTATGCGGCTTCCAACGGCGGCCGTAATGCTTTAACCCGCGAATGGGCGGTTGAACTACTGCCTTACGGTATCCGCGTAAATGCGGTTATCGTAGCCGAATGCTGGACGCCGTTGTATGAAAATTGGATTAAAACATTGCCCAATCCCGAGGAAAAACTAAAGTTGATCATATCCAAGATCCCGCTGGAGCAGCGCATGACCACGGCCGAGGAGATCGCCAATATGGTGGCATTCCTGTTATCGGAAAAATCGAGCCATACCACCGGGCAATTGATCCATGTGGATGGCGGCTATGTACATTTGGATAGGGCGGTAAGTTAAATTTTAATCACCTTGTCATTCTAAGCAAATGGCGAAGAATCGATTGCGGATTCTCAATGTTTCCGGGATTGCGACAACATTCGCGATTAGATGTTTCGCTATCGATCACCATGACAAAAGAATTTTAGTATGAAAGACAAAAAACTCCGCAGCGCAGAATGGTTTGGCCGCACAGGGAAAGATGGTTTTATATACCGTTCGTGGATGAAGAACCAGGGCATTCCTGCGCATGAGTTCAAGGGCAAACCGGTTATCGGCATTTGCAATACCTGGTCGGAACTGACGCCCTGCAATGCGCATTTTCGCGAGCTGGCCGAGTCGGTGAAGCATGGCGTTTATGAGGCCGGCGGTTTCCCGGTCGAGTTCCCGGTAATGTCCCTCGGCGAAACGCTCATCAAGCCCACTGCTATGCTTTACCGCAACTTAGTGAGCATGGATGTGGAAGAATCCATTCGCGCCAATCCATTGGATGGTGTCGTACTGCTTTGCGGCTGCGATAAAACAACGCCTGCATTGATCATGGGCGCCTGCAGCGTCAATTTGCCGACGATCGTAGTATCCGGCGGCGCTATGTTAACGGGCAAATACCAGGGAAAAGATATTGCCACGTCGGATGTATGGCGTTTTTCGGAAGCACAGCGCGCGGGGCACATGAGCGAGCACGAAATGAATGTTGCCGAAGCTTGCATGTCGCGCAGCAGGGGGCATTGCGCTGTAATGGGCACGGCATCGACCATGGCTGTAATGGCTGAAGCATTGGGTTTGACATTGCCTGACAACGCAGCTATCCCGGCGGCTGATTCGAGAAGGAAGGTTTTGGCGCATATGTCGGGCATGCGGATAGTGGATATGGTGCGGGAAGACCTGAAACTGTCCGACGTGCTTACCCGCCAGGCTTTTGACAACGCTGTTATAACAAACGCCGCAATCGGCGGTTCAACGAACTTTATTATCCATTTGCTGGCTATCGCCGGCCGCATTGGAGTCGATCTGTCGATCAATGATTTCAATACCAGCGAAATGGGCATCCCATTGCTGGCGAATTTACAGCCCTCGGGCAGGTATTTTATGGAAGACCTGTATTACGCCGGCGGCATTCCCGCGGTGATGAAGGAACTGGATAAATTCCTGTATAAAGAAACCATCACGGTGAGCGGTAAACCGATGGGCGATAATTATAAAGATGCGGAATGCTATAACCGCGATGTGATCGCTTCGGTTGATAAGCCATTTAATAAGCTGGCGGGTATCAGCGTACTCAAGGGTAATATCTGCGAACACGGTGCGGTGATCAAACCTTCCGCCGCAACGCCAGCGCTGATGAAGCACACCGGCAAAGCGGTGGTTTTTGAGAATATCGACGATTATAAATCACGGGTAGACGATCCCGACCTGGACGTGGACGAAAACAGTGTCATGGTGCTGAAAAATGTTGGTCCGAAAGGTTATCCGGGTATGCCGGAAGTCGGTAATATGAACATCCCGAAAAAGCTGTTGGATAAAGGCGTACATGACATGGTACGCCTGTCTGATGGGCGTATGAGCGGAACCGGGTTCGGAACAGTGGTGTTACATGTATCACCCGAAGCCGCTGCAGGCGGAACGCTGGCTGTGATTCGTGACGGAGATCTGATCACGCTGGATGTTTATAAAGGCGAATTAAATGTCGATCTTTCGGAAAAGGAGATAGCTGAACGTAAAAGGCAGTTGCTGCAAAATACCGATATGGCTACGCGCGGATATGTTTATCTTTATCAAAACCATGTGGAGCAGGCACATCTCG
>JAFDZK010000392.1 GCA_018267005.1 Bacteroidota bacterium | reverse complement strand
CGAATCTGCGTACTATTTTTGAGAATACCGATACTGCATACGTATTACTGGACACCGACCGGAAGATCGTATCATTTAACACCCTGGCTCAGAAGTATTCCGAGGAGCAGAACAAGAAAAAACTGGTAGTCGGAAAGGACATGAGCGAATACTTTACCCCCGAACGGTTGCCGGTCATTAAGGAGGTGCTTAGAAAAGTTGCCGCGGGCGAAACCGTCCGCTATGGATTGAACTATACCCAAAGCGACGGTACCGTGCACTGGTACGATGTACGCTGGCTGAATGTGAAGGACAATAATGGAAACCATTGCGGTTTCATGCTGGCCAATCTCGATATTACTACGGCCAAACTTGCCGAATTGGAACGCGAAAAAATAACCGCAGACCTGATACAGCACAATAAGGACCTGGAACAGTTTACCTATATCATCTCGCACAATCTGCGCGCGCCGGTAGCAAACATTATGGCGCTTACGGAGATGCTGGAGGATAAAGAGATGGACCCTGAAGCCAAAAGCGAGATAACTGACCGCGTTTCGCGCTCCATACAAAACCTCGATACGATCATCAAAGATTTGAACCAGATTTTACAGGCCCGCGAGCTGGCCAGCGAGAAGAAAGAGACCGTATATTTCCAGGAATTAATCGAAGCCATTCGCACCAGCATTCATAATATCGTCGTTAACGAAAAGGTGGAATTTAGATACATGTTCGATGGAGCCGAATCTATTTTCAGCATCCGCAGCTACCTCTACAGCATTTTTTATAACCTGTCGTCAAACAGTATAAAATACCATCGCCCGGGGCTAACGCCTGTGATCACGATCAGAACGCAGCGCGTAAAAAATAATATAGAGATCCGGTTTAAAGACAATAGCAAAGGCATTGACCTTGATAAACACGGTTTGCAGCTCTTTGGGCTTTACAAGCGCTTTGACAATACAGTCGAAGGTAAAGGTATGGGCTTGTTTATGGTGAAGACCCAGGTGGAAGCGCTTGGCGGCACGATACGCATTAAAAGCCAGCCGGGCGAAGGCACTGAGTTTATTATACAGTTACCTGTCTGACTATTGCCTCATCTCCAAGCGTTCCACGATTATCGAGCCGATAGTATCTTTCCTGACGCGTTTCTCCTGGTCGGGATCGGAAGCATAGTCAATAAATACATCCGTATATTCCTGGTAAAGTTGGGCCACATAGGGATCGATCGAAGATATCGCAACATGCAGGTCGGCCTGCGACATGGTTAATGCATTACGGATACCCAGCCGTTGTGTTATGGTCTTAAAAGCATCATTTAAAACCTCGATCTTGCATTTTTTTTCCGGCATAGTTAATAACTCTCGCGATAAAGTATTGGTTTGTAATTGACTGTTCATTTCCTTAATATTTACACAAAACATCTGCCTCGGGATATTTACATTCAATAATCTAACCAAAGGATTTTTGTTGTGCTCGTAAGCTTAATATAGCATTGTAAATCAATGACTTATGCTGGAAGGTGATTGTCGTCACCACTTCTTTCCATTCAACGCGCCCTGGAACAAAAATACCGCAATTCCACAGATTGTGGTGTTTGTTCCACTGATGTGTAATTAAATCCGTATTGGTGCGCAATTGGACAGATTTTCCAAAAAAACTTTACATTTATATTCCACTGTAAGCCGGCAAGGCTTTTAACCTCAAGTTCCATGGAAAAGCATTTATTTGAAGAAGAAAAAACCGAATCGACAGCCGAAAGCCGGTCTATGCCGCGGCGCGATTTTTTACAATTATCGGGGCTGGGCTTGCTTGGCGCTATGCTGCCAATGAAAGGCATGTTATCACCCGCTGAGCCTGCTAATCAGGCCCGGTTATCCATGCAGTTGTATACCGTCAGGGACGCTATTGACAAAGATCCTGCCGGCACACTGAAGCGGGTCGCCGATATTGGCTTTAAATGGATTGAAACCGCTTTCTGGCCGCCGAACATCACCTTACAGCAGGCAGCAAAATACATCAGGGACGCAGGTTTGTCGGTTTCATCGTCGCATATCGAATTACCAACGGATAGCGCTAAGAAAAAGACGCTTTTAGACACCGCCAAAGCCTACAACTCCAAAAAGATGATCTGGCATGGCTGGCCCGAAGATAAACGCTACAGCAGCTTGGAGGGAACGAAAGAACTGGCCCGCATTTATAACGAGTCGCACCAATTTGCCAAAGACAATGGTCTCCAGTTTGGACTGCATAACCACTGGTGGGAATACCGGAACAAAGTAGGCGGAAAATTCGTGTACGAAGTATTGCTGGAGGAAGTAAATCCTGACATATTTTTTGAAGTAGATACCTACTGGGTTAAAGTTGCCGGGCAGAACCCTTCCGAGATAGTCGCAAAGCTTGGCAAGCGCGCTAAAATGCTGCACATTAAAGATGGTCCCGCGCGGTGGAACGACCAACTGCCAAAGGACATAGTGGAACCGATGACCCCGGTTGGCCAGGGTACGCAAAACTTTCCGGCCATTGTAAAAGCCGCCAACGGCAATACCGAATGGATGGTGGTGGAAATGGATAAGGTAAGCGGCGACGTATTTGAAGCGCTGAAGGAAAGCTATGATTACCTGGTGAAGAATAAAATGGTGAGGGTGGGGTAAGTTGGGGTTAATTGTAATAGGTGCCTTATACATAATATAACTATCTACAAATCCCAATTCTGGCTGCCCGAAACTTTGGGTGTTGTACCGATGGTCTCAAACCCAAGCTTTTTCCAAAGGTTCACAGCATTAACATTGGTGCTGACTACAAAGTTGAACTGCATACCTATGTACCCTTTCTCTTTAGCAAAAAGGAGAGAATGTTCGCTCAGGGCTTTCCCGATCCCTTTACCCTGGCTGCGCGGGCTCACTATATAGCCGCAATTGGCATATATTTTCCAAGATCAACCTAGTTAGGTTTATAAAATAAGTACCTACGATCTGTCATCGTTATCAACTGCTACAAGCGTGTCCATTTGCGTAGTTATTTGTTCAAGTGTGACACATGAACCGACGATTCTATTTATGCTTTACTATGCAATTATATAACACTGATGTTCCAAACAACGCATCCTTTACCGTTACAACTGCTATGTATTGGTCATATTGTTTTGTTTTATATATTGTATCCAGTATTGGCTCGCCAGAGCTAATAACATGATTTGTTTTGTTCTTAAACTCAAAATAGACGTCGTGATTTGCACTGCTTGTAACGCCCGTTATTTTGCAGTT
>JAFDZK010000391.1 GCA_018267005.1 Bacteroidota bacterium | reverse complement strand
GGCGGCTTTATGATGATAGACACCGTAACCGACCAGGACGGGCGTTTTGTTTTCGACAAGCTGATGATCATTGACAGCCTGCGCTGCAAGATACAGGCCCGTACGCCAAAAAATGGTCAGAACGTAGTTGTTACCCTGGATGACAGCCTGCCGCAACTGCCACAATACGCTGCTTCTGCCGCCAGTGACAGCCTGAGCTTTGCACGGCCCGCCGTCAATGCGGCGGCAAGCCGGCCGCTTAGCAGCTTTCCTGGGAACATCCCTGCCAACGAGCATGCTAAAGCATTAAAAGGCGTTACGATCAAGGCCCATAAACCGGTACTCGAAAATTCCTCCAACCTGAATGGGCCGGGCAATGCCGACCAGGTGGTGCTTTTTAAAAATATCAACCTTGCCTGCCCGTCGCTGGCCCAATGCCTGATGGGCAAATTAACTGGTGTATTTTTTAAATATGATCCCGAGAATTTCGATTTCTACCCGTGCATGTATTCGGACGGCAAAACTGTTGCTTTGCAAATTATGGTGGACGGCGTATTAATGGATGCCAAGTACCTAAATACCATACCGGTTGAAACCGTAGAAAGTGTTGAAATATTAAAGTCGGCTAATTTCACCTCCGTTTACGGAAACGATGGTCGCAACGGTCTGATACTCGTCAATACCAAGAAAGGCAATTTCGCGGGTATAACGTCCAGGCGGAATGTGGCCGGCTATACGATAAAGGGTTACTACAAGGCAAAAGAATTCTATTCGCCAAAGTACGATCACGCCGGTTCAAATAGCCCGGCGGCCGATGGCCGGGTGACGATATACTGGAAGCCTAACATTGTTACCGATAAGAATGGCCAGGCGCGGCTTGAATATTATAACGCTGACGGAAAAGGCACTTACCGCGTGACCGTGGAGGGCATCGACGAGAACGGGCGATTAGGATGGGTAGTGTACCGATATAAAGTGGAATAGTAAGTTTTGGGCATCTCCCTTGGCCGTAAGGCATGTGAGATTCGGGGCTGCCGGGAAGTTTATCCCACTCATCAATTTAGTGGTCTTCCCTGCCTACCTCAAATATA
Source organism: Bacteroidota bacterium (assembly GCA_018267005.1). Lineage (GTDB taxonomy): Bacteria > Bacteroidota > Bacteroidia > Sphingobacteriales > Sphingobacteriaceae > Mucilaginibacter. Next base: position 2,178 of record JAFDZK010000391.1, on the reverse strand, counting down.
CCGCATCTTCTTCGCCATCTTCCGTCAGCACAACCTCCACATGCTCTTTCAATACGGTCGACAGCGCTATGCCGGCATAGTCGGTGGTTACCGGGAAGCTTTTATGATTGCGGTCCACCAAAACTACGGTGCGCAATTTTTTTAAAGGCACATCCAGGAAAACGCCAAAGCCATAGGCGAGCGTTTTGCCGCTGTTCAATACATCATCCACGATGATCACCGCTTTATTGTTGCATATGCTGATGTCGGCATCCGTTTTCGCCCTTAAACTGGTGCTTTGTTTGTCCAGCTCGATGTTCATCAGCGTACTCTTGAAAGGCGCTATTTTATCCAGTATCTTTTTTAACCGTTCAGCCAGGAAATTGCCCCGGGGTCGTATACCGGCGATAATGATCTCCTTTTCATCAAAATTGTCCTCCAATAGCTGGTAAGCGATGCGGTCGATCTTTTGCGCTATCTGGTGCTGGTTCAATACCAGGATCTTTTTCTCTTTCATTTTTTGTTGTAAGGTTGGAAAGTTATAAGGTTGAAATGTTCTTAGCACACTTAGTTTGCAACGTCATATAAAGATCAGGCAATCTTTCAACATTCAAACATTTCAACTTTACAACCAAACTACTCTTTCGGATAGGGGTAATACACAAAGTTAGCGCCCTCCGGAACAATCACAAATATGCACATAAAGTCGTGCGGATTTTTGTACGATTTGATAAAGCGTTCCTTCAACACTTCTTTGATAATACCTTTTTCCACAAATTCCTCCAGCGTGGAAGCCTGGATGCTCCATTCCGTATTGAGTTCCTCACGGTCGAGTATCAGCTCACCCAGCTTTACTTCATGCTGGTGCGCCACAAAGATGGGATACCTCGATAGTCCTTCCACCATGATCTCTACCGCTACCTCGTGCATCGACTCGGCATAAAGTTTCAGGTCTTTTTCCAGACTTACCAGCGGGCTCTCTTTTTTCTTTTCCTTTTCCTGGCCTGTATTTTCGTTCAGTAATTCTTCGGGATCCATTTTCTGTCAGAACCATGAGTTTTAGGATTCATGGATTTACTTGATTAATGTTTCAATTTTAGCAGACTTACGTTTTCCACATGTTGCGTATGCGGGAACATATCTACCGGCTGTATTTTGGCGATATCGTATTTCTCTTTCAAAACCAACAAATCACGCGCTTGTGTGGCCGGGTTGCAGCTCACGTAGATGATCTTTTCGGCTTCAATCTCCATCAGGCGCTCAACTACATCGGCATGCATACCGGCCCGCGGCGGATCGGTAATAATCACATCCGGTTTACCGTGCCCGGCCACGAAATCCGCATTTAGCACATCCTTCATATCACCGGCGTAGAATTTCGTGTTTTTTATCCCGTTTATTTCCGAATTGATCCTGGCATCTTCGATGGCCGATGGCACGTACTCAATGCCAATCACTTCTTTCACCCTTCCGGCAATAAAATTGGCGATCGTTCCTGCTCCGGTATAAAGGTCATAAACAAGTTCATTGCCTTTGAATTCAGCAAAATCACGGGCTATTTCATAAAGTTTGAGCGCCTGCACGGAATTCGTCTGGTAAAATGATTTCGGCCCGATACGGAAGCGAATATTTTTGCCTTTGCCGTCAGGCATTTCTTCGTAAATATATTCCGGTCCCCGCCAGGCAACCACTTCCTGATCGAAGATCGTATCGTTTTTCTTTTGGTTGACGATGTACAGCAGCGATGTGATCTGCGGAAAACGCTTGCCGATAAAACCCATCAGCGTTTCGATCTCATCTTTAGTGGGATAAGCGAACACAACGATCGCCATTAATTCACCGGTCGTGGAAGTACGGATCACCAGGTTACGCAAAGCGCCGGCATGGTTCTTCAGATCGTAAAAGCTGATACCGTGCTGTTTAACAAATTCGCGTACCCGGTTTCTTATGTCATTGGAAGGATCGGCTTGCAGGTAGCAGTGCCCGATATCAAGTATTTTATCGAAACGACCGGGTATGTGAAAGCCCAGGGCGTCCATGTCAGGTGTTTCATCTGTACGGTTTTCGCCGTCGTTCAGCCAGCGCTTGTTGGAGAACGTATATTCGAGCTTGTTGCGGTAATACCTGTCGGCGGGCGACGCCACTATTGGCAGCATACCACTCACATCGATCTTGGCGATATGGGTAAGCGCCGAAGCG
>JAFDZK010000390.1 GCA_018267005.1 Bacteroidota bacterium | reverse complement strand
GACACTAAAGGGAAAAAACCTGAAGGCGGATAACAAGCCGATGGAAAAAGCGCCTGCGGCAAGTGCTGTCAGTTATACATGCCCGATGCATCCTGATATTCATTCGGCCCAACCAGGCAACTGCCCCAAGTGCGGGATGAAACTGGTCAAAGAGCAACCAAAAGCTATGAATATGTCTGGACTGAACATGCCCGCAACGGACAGTGCGAAAACAGGTGGAAAAATGGAGGGTATGAAGATGGATGGTATGAAAATGAGCAGCGGACCGGCCGATATTCAAGCTGCAAAAGACCATTTAGGGTCTATCAAAACCATTAGCGCTAAATATCCGCCCCGTACGGTTCGGTATGACCTTTTTATAGCCGACACTACCGTTACCTATGGTGGAAAACCAAAGCGTGCCATTGCCGTAAACGGCAGTATTCCCATGCCGACATTGACATTTACGGAAGGCGATACTGCGGAAATCTATGTTCACAACAAACTGAAAGAAGAAACCTCGCTGCACTGGCACGGACTGTTTCTACCCAACCGTTACGACGGAGTGCCTAACATGACCCAGATGCCGATCAAGCCGGGTGAAACGCATTTATATAAGTTTCCCATCAAACAACATGGCACCCATTGGTATCACAGTCATACCGGTTTACAGGAACAGATCGGCATGTACGGTGCATTTATCATGAATAAACGCCAGGAATGGGACATTCCGACCATTCCGCTGGTATTAAGTGACTGGACGAATATGAATCCCAAGGAGGTTCAGCGGAGCCTTCATGCCGCTACGGATTGGTTCGCCATCAAAAAGGGAACAACGCAAAGCTACCTCGAAGCGATAAGATCAGGCAACTTCAAAACGAAGGTTGCCAATGAATGGAAGCGTATGACCGCCATGGATGTGAGCGATGTATACTATGATAATTTTCTCATCAATGGAAAAAATCAAAATGAACAACCACAATTCAAAGCCGGTGATAAAGTGAGATTGCGCATCGCCAACGGTGGTGCTTCCTCTTATTTTTGGTTGAAGTATGCAGGTGGTAAAATGACCGTGGTTGCAACGGATGGCAATGACGTAGCGCCTGTTGAAGTCGACCGGCTGATCGTTGCAGTTTCCGAAACCTACGATGTGGTGGTGACCATACCGGAAAATAAAAGCTATGAATTCCTGGTCACCCCCGAAGACCGTACGAAGTCCGCGTCACTTTGGCTGGGCAAAGGCGATAAAGTTTATGCCGGTAAAATGCCAAAGCTGAAATACTTTGCCGGTATGAAAATGATGAATGATATGATGGACATGAATGGTAATATGGTACAGATGGATGGCATGACCATGCAAAACCAGATCATGGATATGAACACCGTCATGTACCCGGAGATTACCGGCGAGGAAAAACCAGCCGCTAAAAAAACAAAAGCTACCATGGCTGGAATGCAAATGGCAAATGACCAAAGCATGTCAGGCATGAATATGGCCGCTGAAAACCCGGACATCGTAACATTGAATTATAACATGCTTCGCGACCCTGGAAAGACCAGCTTGCCTGCGGGGCCGTGGCGGGAGCTAAAGTTTGACCTGACAGGAAATATGAACCGTTATGTCTGGACACTGGATAATAAGACGGTATCCGAGTCTGATAAGATCCTGATCAAAAAAGGCGAGAACCTGCGGATCATCCTCTACAATAATAGCATGATGCGGCACCCGATGCACCTGCACGGACATGACTTCAGGGTGCTCAACGGGCAGGGCGAGAATGCTCCTATGAAGAATGTCCTTGACATTATGCCGATGGAGAGGGACACGATAGAATTTGCGGCCAATGAGCCTGGTGGTGACTGGTTCTTCCACTGCCATATCCTTTACCACATGATGAGCGGCATGGGACGCGTATTCAGCTATGAGAACTCCCCGCCGAATCCTGATGTGCCTGATCCGAAGCTGGCGCAGCGCAAGCTCTTTTGGGACGACCAGATGCCACACCTAATGGGAAAAGTCGGATTGGAAAGCAACGGAACAGACGGACAGGTAATGCTGGGCAGTACACGCTGGAAAGCGATGACCATGTGGCATCTTGGCACGGATGCCATGATGGGTTACGAAAGTGAAACGACGGTGGGCCGTTATATCGGACGGAACCAATGGCTTTTTCCATATGTTGGTTTTGATTATCACTACAAGAAGTTTAACCCAGATGAAAAAAATATTTTTGGCAGCGATTATAAGAACCTGTTCGGTCAGGTGAGCAACAAGGAAAACCGCCACACGGTAGTCGCGGGTGTTGCCTATACCTTGCCCATGTTATTTGTGGCGGACATGCGGATTGACGGGAACGGCAAACTGCGTTTCCAGTTAGGACGTGAAGACATTCCGGTTGCGCAACGGCTGCGTATGTCATTAATGATCAACACGGATAAAGAGTATTCAGCAGGATTTCGGTATATTCTAACTAAATACTTTTCATTATCCACGCACTATGACAGTGATATGGGTCTCGGCGGGGGTTTGACGTTAACTTATTAAAACATTAGAGGAATGGAAAATCAACACGATCATCACGCCATGACAGGGCACCAACAACCTGCCCGTACACAGGCAAATTATAACGCTGAAGCTGGATCAATGGATCATGGTAAAATGCTTAAAGGTCATGGTCCAAATATGGGAATGGCTGGTCATGATCATCATGCGATGATGATCGCTGATTTTAGAAAGCGTTTTTATGTGGTACTGGTATTGACGGTTCCGGTGATGTTACTGTCTATGCAAATTCAGCAATGGCTGCATTTGGATTTTCGGTTCGGCGGCTCAGGCTACCTGCTTTTTGGCTTGTCAAGCATCGTTTTCCTTTACGGCGGCTGGCCATTTTTGAGTGGGTGGTTTAATGAATTAAAGGCTAAAAACCCCGGCATGATGACCCTGATCGGCTTTGCCATAACAGTAGCCTACATTTACAGCGCGGCAACGGTTTTCGGATTGAAAGGAATGGACTTCTTTTGGGAACTTACCACGCTGATCCTGATCATGCTGCTCGGGCACTGGATCGAGATGCGGTCGGTAGCGGGAGCTTCCAGGGAATTGGAGCTTTTAGTGCAACTCATGCCGGCAGAGGCGCACTTAATTAAAGGCAAAGACACGACCGAGATTAAAACAGAAACCTTAAAGACAGGAGACCTGATCCTGATCAAGCCAGGTGAAAAAATTCCCGCCGACGGGATTATCGAGGATGGCGAAAGCTATCTGAATGAATCCATGCTTACCGG
>JAFDZK010000038.1 GCA_018267005.1 Bacteroidota bacterium | reverse complement strand
ATTAATGTGCAAATGTATTTTGATGTGTAGAGATGCAGATAGCCATGTCAATAACCTGCATTCGTCCGCCCATACTTAAGCTTCCAGCAATTCAATTTGCCAAGCAATATGCTCGTCTGTTATTGGGTATAACGCGTTATCACGGATCGTATGATATACAGCGTCAAATAATCCCATGTAGTTGCCCCGTTCGCAAGCGATCTGTTCAGTGGTCTTTCGGCCATCCTCGTCAAAAGTAACCAATAAGCCCTCTTCGCCGTCCGGCTCGATTCCGTATCCCGGCCTGTTTGGCCACATCCCGTCATCTAATTGCGCCTCCTGCACATCCACCCGTTTTTTGATATAGCTGCCAAGCGTACCATGTGCCACGAACGACGGCAACGGCTCGGCTATCAGCAGCCCGGAGGTGAGATAGACATTGAGCTGATGGGGATACTTCAAATGGAAGTGGAAGTAGTCGGATACTTCTGAATTTTCGCGGTAAATTCCGGTCGTTTTTTCGAATGATAACGGCTTCCCGAACAGGCTGATCGCCTGGTCGATCAGGTGCGGACCGAGGTCGTATACCAGGCCGTTTCCCGGCAGGTCTTTGGTCTCTTTAAATACTTTAGGGCTAAGTGTCGTTTTATACCGGTCGAAACGGAAATGCACTTCGATCAGTTCGCCCAGTCTTCCGCTTTCGATTACTTTTTTCATCGATACAAAATCACTGTCCCAGCGCCGGTTTTGATATACCATAACATGCTTGCCCGCCCTGCGGCCCAGGTCGAACAAAAACCGGGCTTCGTCCGACGTTATAACCATAGGTTTCTCGATCAGCACGTGTTTACCCGCTTCCAGCGCCTTTTTGGCCAGGTCGAAATGGGTATGGGGCGGCGTATTGACGATGATGAGCTCGATTTCTTCATCGTTTAAAAGATCGTCAATCGTGTTATAGCTGGTAATGCCCGGGTAATCGTGAAAAGCCTTTTTTTCATGACGTTCGACGACAGCGCGTAGCTTAAAGCCAGGGTTCAGGTGGACAAATGGCCCGTGAAACACTCTGCCCGACATGCCGTAAGCCATTAAACCGGTCGTGATAGGTGATGACATGTTGTTAAAATAACGAATATCGAATTTCCAATTTCGACTAATGAAGTATTTTACTTCGATATTCAATGTTCGACATTGGATGCCCGATATTAATAAAATTCTATTGATAAAAATAAAGGGAACAAGTATTTCTCTTATTCCCCTTCAACATTAAACAGAACGACGCTTATTTCATACTCTTTTTAATGGCATTGATCGAGTCGAGGTGCATTTTTAAGGTTGGCAGTGTTTTTTGTGCGAATGCTTTCAAGGTGGTATCCTGCAGGTTCTTTATACCGTCTTCAAACAGCTTGACGGCTTTTTTATGGCCGTCAACCATAGCATCAACATAGCCCTTGTCGAAATCCGAGCCGCTTTTCAGGGCTAATTCCTTAGCCTTTTTTTGGGCTGCGGAGTCGGGCGCTGTGGGTAAGGTAATGTTTTTCTTTTGCGCGATAGCGGCAAGCTCGTCACCTGCTTTGGAGTGGTCCGTAACCATCATCTGGCCAAAATTCTTAACTCGCGTCGATTTTGCTTTGGCGACAGCTACCTTGCCCAATTGCACTTCGGCCATGCCGTCGGCGGCTGCGGTTACGACGAATTTAGCATCGTTTTCGCTTACCGTCATCGGGGCCGTGGAAGCCGTTTTAGTGGAACTGTCTTTGGATAGGTTTGCGCTATCCGCGGTCGAGGTTGTGTCTTTGGAATTGCTGTGGCAGGCATTCAGTGCAAAGATTGCCAGGAATGCGGGCACTATTAAACTAAGCTTTTTCATAGTAATATGCTATTTGATGTATTTATTTAACAATGCATATCCGCTTGAGTTTTCGCTTATTTATATCATAGCGTTTGTAAAATTTGTTAGCGAAGTTTTATTATTTTTGGCCGACCAAATTAACTGATATGAATTTCCCTGCTGATTTAAAATACACTAAAGACCACGAATGGGTGCGGATCGAAGGCTCTGAGGCCGTTGTAGGTATCACCGATTTCGCACAGCACGAGCTGGGCGATATAGTTTATGTAGATATTACCTCGGTAGGCAAAGAGGTTGCGAGGGAAGAAGTGTTCGGCACCGTTGAAGCTGTGAAGACCGTTTCGGATCTATTTATGCCGCTAACCGGTACGGTTAGCGAAATTAACCCCGGTCTTGATACCCGGCCCGAGTCGGTGAATTCGGATCCTTATGGCGATGGCTGGATGGTGAGGATCAGCATCAAGGACAGTTCGGAAATAAGTCATTTGTTATCCGCCGAAGATTACCAATCGCTCGTGGGCGCTTAGGCAGGCATCAGAGATAGATTAAAGGTTCGCCCCGGGAGACGGGGCGAACCTTTTTTGTTTGAATTGCATAATAAAGCAACAAAAAGCTAAGTTTATGCCGTATAAGCATTTGCCGGCCGGCGGCAAAGTGACGGACCATGAAAATAGCCAGATATTTCCTTTTAATTTTATTAGCAGGCAGCCTTGCTTCATGCGGTATCTTTAAAAAAGACTGCGGCTGCCCGCATTTTGGCAAAAATATACCTGCCAAACCCGGCTTAGCACCCAAACGTTACGCGTAACCACAAAGCATTTTGGTAAAAAGTGATGCAGATCACCTTTTTCTGGCAAAATAGTGACGAACATCACTTGTTCTTATTTGGATTTAATATAAATAAGGTATACATTTGTTGTGACATTAATCAAATGATATGAAGCTTTCGCAACTTGAGGTAGGAGAAACAGGAATAGTAAAGGAATTTACCGATCTGGAAATGTCGGTTAAGCTGATGGAGATGGGTTGCCTGCCCGGCGAACAAATTACGGTTTCACGTATTGCGCCGTTGGGCGATCCGATAGCCATCCATGTTTCAGGCTACCAGTTAAGTTTGCGCAAAAGAGAAGCTTCTACTATTATCCTCCACTAATTTTTCTGTTTAACAAGTGAAGACTGATATAAAGGTTGCGCTTGTAGGAAATCCAAACACCGGTAAGTCTACGCTTTTTAACGCTTTAACCGGTCTTAATCAAAAGATAGGTAATTTTCCGGGCGTCACTGTTGATAAGAAAACCGGCATTCTTGAGTTGAATGATGGCCGTTATGCCGAAGTGATCGACCTGCCGGGAACATACAGTTTATATCCTAAGAGCCGCGACGAATCCATAGTGTTCTCTGTGCTGGCCGACAAGTCGAATCCGCTGAGGCCCGACCTGGTAGTTATTATCCTCGATGCTTCCAACCTGAAGCGTAATTTGCTGCTTTATACCCAGGTCGCCGACCTTAAGATCCCTGTGATCGTTGCGCTTAATATGATGGACCTGGCAAAAAAATCGGGCATCACTATCGATGTTAATGCTTTTGCGCAAAAGTTAGGTGTCCCGGTTGTGCCGATATCTGCGCGAAAAATGGAAGGCATCGATAAGTTGAAGGAGGCCATCAGCCACGCCAACAAAATAGCCTTACAGGCAGATACCATAGATGTAGAAGCGCTTGCACCGCAATTGATAGCACAGATAAGCGATGAAATGCAGGTGGATAACCCCTATTTCGCACTGCAGCTGGCTCATCAGCATGAAACGCTGAAATTCCTTAGCCCGGCGGAAAGCGACCGGATAGAAGAGCTGGAGCACGAGCATAGTTTCCATTCTTCCAAGGCCCAGGCATCCGAAACTATAGCCCGCTATAGTTTTATTAACGATTTGCTGTACGATACCGTGCATCAGAAAGCGACGGCGCACGAAGAAACGTTGAGCAATAAGATCGATAAGGTATTGACGCATAAAACATTCGGCTTTATCATTTTTTTTGCGATACTACTGTTCATTTTCCAATCCATCTTCGCCTGGTCGGCCTACCCGATGCAATTGATAGCCGACTTGTTTGTTTGGGCCGAAGCATCTCTTCACAAGTTATTGCCCCCCGGTCCGCTTACTAACCTCGTCGCCGATGGCATACTGGGCGGTTTAAGCGGCGTAATGGTCTTTATACCTCAGATAGCCATTCTCTTCGGCTTCATTTCCATTCTCGAGGACACAGGCTATATGTCGCGCGTAACGTTTATGATGGACCGGATCATGCGCAAGGTTGGCCTCAACGGCAAATCGGTCGTTCCGCTTATCGGCGGCTTTGCCTGCGCGGTGCCCTCGATCATGGCCACGCGCAACATCGAGAACTGGAAGGACCGGATGATCACCATTATGGTTACGCCGCTGGTTACCTGTTCCGCGCGTTTGCCGGTTTACACGCTGCTGATCGCCCTTGTGGTCCCCAACCGCAATGTTTGGTGGATCTTTAACCTGCAGGGGCTGGCCTTGACCGGCATGTATATATTCAGCCTTATTTCGGCTGTGACAGTCGCTTTTGTGATGAAGCAGATCATCAAGGCGCGCGAGCGTGGTTATTTCATCATGGAGCTGCCGGTGTACCGTATGCCACGCTGGAAAAACGTCGGCCACTCCATGTACGAACGGGCAAAAACTTTCGTGTTGCAGGCAGGTAAGGTGATCATTGCCATATCGGTGGTTTTGTGGGTCTTGAAATCCTATGCCCCCGGTGATCGTTTCGAGCATATCGACAAGAAATATGAGCAGCCGCAATATTCGGGTATGAACGCTGAAGATAAACAGCTGGCTATTTCGTCGGAAAAGCTGGAAGATTCCTACGCAGGAGTTTTGGGGCATGTTATCGAACCTGTTATCAAACCGCTTGGCTTCGACTGGAAGATCGGCATAGCACTTATTACTTCATTTGTGGCCCGCGAGGTATTCGTCGGCTCGATGGCCACCATATACAGCGGGAACGAAGAAAAGATCGAATCCGTACAGCAAAAAATGCACGATGCCAAAAACCCCGAAACGGGGCAGCCGGTGTTTACCGTAGCCGTGGCTTTTTCGCTGATGATGTTTTATGCCTTCGCCATGCAGTGCGCCAGCACCGTTGCCGTAGTTTACCGCGAAACCAAAGACTGGCGCTGGCCGGCGACCCAGTTCGCTTATATGACGGCGATGGCTTATTTGGCCAGTTTTATAACGTATCATCTGTTAAGGTAAAGGGTTAAAGGCGAAAGGACAAAGGTTTTTTTTAGGTAGCTGCCCTTTACCCTTATCCTTTTACCTTTCGCCTTTCGCCTTATAATAGTATCTTTACCAAGAGGTAAAATTGGATAAAGTAAAGGTATTAGAGCTGTATCTCCCCGCGGCCGCGGCTCCGCTGATAGCCCGCTGGATAGATCACTTTCAGTGTGAGTTTAAAATCTCCCGAAACCGTAACAGTAAATTTGGCGACTACCGCCCGCCGCACGGTGGCAAAGGCCACCGCATTTCGGTGAATTACGATCTGAACGCATATGCGTTCCTCGTTACGACCGTGCACGAGTTCGCGCACCTGCATACCTGGAACCAGCATAAACACCGAGCCAAACCCCATGGCGCCGAATGGAAGGCCAACTTCAAACGAATGATGCAGCCTTTTTTTGAGCAGGATATTTTTCCGTACGACATTAAGCGGGCCATTGTGCGCTACCTCGAAAACCCGGCCGCGTCAAGCTGTTCCGACCTGAACCTGTTTAAAACATTACGTTCGTACGATGCTCCCAGGCCCGAACATGTAACGGTCGACAAGGTGCCTATGAAGGCTTTGTTTAAACTGAAAAATGGCCGTGTTTTCCGGAAAGACGAACAATTGCGTAAACGCTTCAAATGCACCGAGATTGCGACAAGAAGAGTTTATTTATTCAGTCCTGTGGCTGAGGTGGTGTTGATGGAGGATTAATTAAGGTGGAAGCTGCAGATCTTGCAGCTATAACTTCATTAATCTCGGAATTTCCTGAAAAAGTAGTTTCAAAAGCGAAATCTTGTCTTTGATTGATAGCCTCTTTCCGTCTTTCTAAAGCTACTCTTGCTGCTTTTACGTGAAAGCTGTAGGCGCCAAACTCTTTAAATGCAATCTCGTCGGGATTAATAATCTGCGATTTAATTCTTCCTCTTTGGATTAAGTATGAAGTAAGTGTAGTTTTCCCAGAACCGTTAGGGCCACCAATGACAACTAATGAAGGCATTATTTGTCCAAAGGTTTGACGATCTCTTCAAGCAATCGGTAATCGCTGGTCAGCTCTTTACGGACCAAAAACTTAGCCCCTTTAGGATATTCTTTGACGAACAAATCTCCTTTTAATGTTTCGGGATATTTGTCATTCCGATAGAAAATAGGTACGCCCGCTTTTAGCATTTGTTCGGCCCCCAGCCAGCGCCTTCATCAATAATGCGTTGTGTGGGGTCTTCTTTATAAATATCTTCCAGCGTGATCATAATACTAAGTTACTAATAATTCAATAACTTCTCCATCATTTCCGCCAGCCTCGCCTTTGCCAGGAACTGATCTTCCAGTGCTTTATTCATCGGGATGGCGGTATCTAAGCTGGCGCAGCGCATAACGGGGGCGTCCAGGTATTCAAAGCAATGTTCGGCCAGGTGTGCGGCTATCTCGCCGCCGAAACCACTGGTTAAAGTATCTTCATGTAATATCAAAACCCGTCCGGTTTTCCTGACGCTGGCTCCGACAGCTTCCTTGTCCCAGGGTTGCAGGCTGCGCAGGTCGACGATCTCGATCGACTGATCGCTATGCCCTTTGGCATATTCCAATGCCCAATGTACGCCGAGTCCGTAAGTAATGATGCTTGCCTCGTCACCTGGCTGCACAGTCCTCGCCTTGCCTATTTCGATCACATAGCCATCATCTGGTATATCCTCGCTGATGCTGCGGTACAGGTATTTGTGCTCGAAATAGATCACCGGGTTGGGGTCGTCGATGGCTGCCAGCAAAAGGCCCTTCGCGTCTGAAGGGAATGCCGGATATACTACTTTTAGCCCGGGCGTTTTGGTAAACCACGCTTCGTTGCTCTGCGAATGAAAGGGGCCCGCGCCGGTTCCTGCGCCGGTTGGCATCCTTACGACAACATCCACGTTCTGGCCCCATCTGTAATGCGTTTTGGCTAAGTTGTTCACCACCTGGTTAAAGGCGCAGGTAACAAAATCGGCGAACTGCATCTCCACCACTGATTTGAAGCCGTTGATCGACAAACCCATCGCGGCGCCGACGATGCCCGATTCACAGATCGGCGTATTGCGAACCCGTTCGCGGCCGAATTCTTCAACCAAACCCTGGGTTATTTTAAACGCACCGCCATATTCGGCAATATCCTGGCCCATCAGCACCAGGTTATCGTATTTTTTTATGCCTGCGCGCAGCCCGTCGCTTATGGCGTCGATGTAGCGTTTGGATGTTTTATTGCCGGATTGTTGTATTGTTGTATTGTTGTGGGCCTGGTACATGTCGGCCAACTCAGTGGCCTCATCAGGAATGATATCGGGTTCGTTGAACGCTTTTTCAACCTCAATGTCGATCAGCGTGGTAAAGCCTTTCTTAATGACCTCTATTTTTTCAGCATCCAGCACGCCCTCATCCAGCAAAAACTTTTCAAAGTTGGTTATCGGGTCTTTTTCTTTCCATTTGTCGAACAGGTGCGGCGGAACATATTTGATGCCCGATGCCTCTTCGTGCCCGCGCATCCTGAAGGTCATGCACTCGAGCAATATCGGTCTTGGATTTTGCCGAATATCTGCCGCCAGCTCGTTAACGGTATGATAAACTTCAAGAATATTGTTACCGTCAATTGTACGGCCTTCTATGCCATATCCTATAGCGCGGTCGCTCAACTTTTCGCAGTGATATTGTTCATTCGTAGGGGTCGACAGCCCATAGCCGTTGTTTTCGATCAAAAAGATAACCGGCAGGTTCCACACCGATGCTACATTCAGCGCCTCGTGGAAATCGCCTTCGCTTGTGCCGCCTTCGCCGGTATACACCAGCGTAGCGCGCCGTCTTTTGCTTAGTAAGTCGGCCAAAGCTATTCCGTCGGCCAGCGCCATCTGCGGCCCGAGGTGCGATATCATCCCGACGATCTTGTATTCCTGCGTGCCGAAATGGAATGAGCGGTCGCGCCCTTTGGTAAAGCCCGAAGCCTTGCCCTGCCATTGCGCCATCAGCCTGGAAAGCGGAATATCGCGGGTAGTAAATACGCCCAGGTTGCGGTGCATCGGCAGGATATATTCGTGCGGCTGCATGGCCAGTGTACTGCCAACAGCTATCGCTTCCTGACCGATGCCTGAAAACCATTTGCCTATGCGGCCCTGCCTGAGCAGGATCAGCATCTTCTCTTCGATCAGCCTGGGCCACACCAATGCTTTATAAAACGAGACTAATTTGTCATTATCAACGTTTTTACGTTCAAAAACCATGAAGCGAAACTACTGAAGTTTTCAAAACTTTGTATGTTTGGAAATCCAATATTCGACCCGTATGAAATACTGCTGTTCCCTGATCGTATGCCTGTTTGCAATCGCGTTTAGTTGCCATGCCCAGGATTACGCACTGGTACCTGAAACTTTCTATCCGCACAAGGACAGCGAGGCTAAAGTGCATGTGTTGGACCTGAACCAGATGGTGAAGCAATACGATATGGGTTTCGACGCATCCAAAACCGAGAAGTTTGTGCTCCATTCGGGCAAAAGAAAGACCGATCTGCTCGGCGCGGTGAAAGACTCGGTTGCTACTGTTAAATTTGAGAACGATGGGCTTAACACGCTCGAAGTAGACCGGAAACCCGTAACGGATGATATCGAGCGGGACGATTTTCTGAAGATCCTCGACGATGAAGGGCTGAACCAATATTCGGAAAAAGCCAAGAACGGCAGCAAGGATAGTTTCAGGGAGCGGTATACCTGGTACTTGAAATCCCTCCTGGAAGTGGACAAGCACAATCCGAACGACTTCGAAAAACCGCTGGGCCAGGAATACGAGATCGTGCTGAAAGACAATCCCTACAAAGGCAATTATGGCGACGATATCTCGGCGGTCGTTCTTTTTAAGGGTAAGCCCCTGTCTGGTGCAACAGTGATATTCTACATCAAAACGGCGGGCAACAGTGTTTTCGTACAAAAGTTATCGTCCGATAAACAGGGAATGATCTATTTCAAGCTGACCAGGGAAGGCTTGTACATGCTTCGCAGTCTTTACATGCAGCCATCCAAAGACAAAAACGCCGATTTTAATACTTGGATGACCACCTTTACGTTTGCCTTTACCAGCGAAAACGATACGCCGAACACCTACAAGGAATTTGGTTTCGGAAATGTACATTGATCAAGACCAGAGTGCCCGAGTCTAAAGTTTTAAGTCGCACAATTTGACAAGACTTTAGACTTTCGACTCAGAATTATTCCTCTCACCCCACATCTGGCTGAAAGATTTGTCCGATACTTTCGGCATTTCGCGCAAGTGGCCCCATGTTTTTTTGAAAAAGGTGCGCAGCAGGAAGTTCTTAGTCTTTCCGCTAAAGAAGTCGGTCAATTTCCGGCTTAACATGCCTTTTTTCCAGATTGCCCAGCCCCATTGCTCTTTTTTGTCGACAATGCCTTCCTTTACGGCGTCGCGGCGGTTAAGCAGCAGCATTTTATGAATGTCGATCTTAACCGGGCAAACTTCGGTGCATTTGCCGCACAGGCTCGATGCATAGCTCAGGTGCTTGAATTCTTCCATGCCTTTCATATGAGGCGTGATTACCGACCCGATTGGACCGCTGTAGGTCGTTTCATATGTATGTCCGCCAATGTTCTTATAAACGGGGCAGGCATTAAGGCAGGCGCCGCAACGAATGCAGTAAAGGCCCTGCCGCTGTTCTTTCTGAGCCAGCAGGTTGGTCCGCCCGTTGTCCAGCAGCACCACGTACATTTCCTCCGGGCCGTCAGTTTCTCCCGGCTGGCGCGGGCCGCTGAGAATAGTGTTATACACCGTTAAGTTTTGCCCCGTGCCATGTGTGGCCAGCATCGGCCAGAACAGGTCGAGATCGGTTATAGAGGGAATCATCTTTTCGATGCCCACGATGGCGATATGTATTTTGGGAAATGCCACGCTCAAGCGTGCATTGCCCTCGTTTTCGCTGACGGCGATGCTGCCGGTATCGGCTACCAGGAAGTTAGCGCCGGTTATGCCAACATCCGCCTGAACATATTTTTCGCGCAACAACTCGCGTGCTTTAGTCGTTAGTTGTTCGGGCGTGGCGTCTATCGGGGTGCCAAATTTTTCGTTGAAAAGTTTGGCGATATCCTCTTTGGAAAGGTGCATGGCCGGGGTAACGATATGATACGGCGGCTGGCCGAGCAACTGCACAATGTATTCACCTAAATCGGTTTCCAGCGACTGGATGTGGTTTTCTTCGAGGAATTCGTTCAGCTTAATTTCCTCCGTAACCATCGACTTGGATTTGACGACGGTTTTAGCGCCCGCTTTTTTAAGGATATTCAGTATTTCGCGATTGGCTTCTTCGGCATCGTTGGCCCATATCACCTTGCCGCCACGTTTCTGGAAGTTTGATTCAAATTCGGGCAGGAATTTATCCAAGTTTTCCATCACGCGCCACTTCAATACATGGCCTTTTTTCTTCGCATTATCCAGGTTGATCAGCCTCGACAAACCCCGCTCTACCGCAGCATCATACCTGCCGATATTGAAATTGATGATGCGCCTGTGGTCCCTGTCAAACGCCTTAACCTCGGAGTCGACCAAAAATTCTTCCGCGTGATGTCCCATGCGGTAAAAATAACAAAAAGGCTTACCAATCGGTAAGCCTTTAGTTGATTAGGGTGATTGAGTTGAGTGAGTTATATAAACCTGGTCAGTGCAGCCAAAAGACTTACCTTCAGATTAGCTTCAACAAAAAGCACAAGTTGTTATCAATGTTGAAGCTTTCTTTTTGCTTCTTTTTCTTTGTTAAGAACCGTAACTTTTGTTGAAAAGATTAACACTGACAAAGGTTCATTAAGAGACTTGCCAGGAGTCGCTGGCTTTTTATTTAAAAGGTGTCAGGCAGCACTGCCGGATCAATTTCATCATTCGGATTTATTTCACCGGTCGTGATCAATTTAAACACTTTATCGCTTTTGATTAACAAGCCGTTAAGCTCGGTACGCAAATGCATATAGGTATACATATCTTCCTTGTCCAGGTAGCCTTTTTCGCCTTTAAGCAGTTTGTTCTGCTCATTGATATGTTTCTGGCTATCGGAAATCTGTT
This sequence comes from Bacteroidota bacterium, assembly GCA_018267005.1. Lineage (GTDB taxonomy): Bacteria > Bacteroidota > Bacteroidia > Sphingobacteriales > Sphingobacteriaceae > Mucilaginibacter. The sequence continues at coordinate 10,134 of JAFDZK010000038.1, read as the reverse complement.
TGGTTAAACTATTATAATATTGCTGATACGTCATGATGGTCCTTGTAGGTAAAAAATTAACATTCCTGGTTCGGCATCGACAGGGGCATCAATGGCATAACGACTTTATCCGCGGGCTTGCGGCCGATGGCAGTGGATCACACTATCAGTGCCATCAATCTACAGGAATATTCAGATCCGGAGGACGCAAAAGCGCAGGTGGGGATGGGCGGCTGGCAGCCTGGGCTTAGCAGACGATAAGCTATAGGCGATCGTGGCGCTGGCCGTAAAAAGCAACAGTAGTATAAAATAGCTGGATGCCTTTTGCATATATCTCTTAAACGACTGCCGGTTTTCGCTGACAATGGTTTTCGCTGATTTCTGCAACTGGATAACACACGACGTACCCTGCTTTAATAAAATATGGGCTTCGTCGCCTATATTATGTTTGAGTGTAAAGAATGAATTGATGACGTGAAAAAGCAAGTATACCGTCAATAATAACAATACCCTTACCCTGGTTAGCAGATATTTTTTCACAGGCCGCACTAAGGCCAAAAGTCCGAAAAATTTATTTTAACATCAAAATTCTCACCGAAAAACATCTTATCCGGCTGTTTCCTGTCCTGCTCATAATCAGAAAAATAAATATTATTTTTAATGCTTCGAATCGTGATCAAATTCAAAATATACTGAACATGAAAAAAATACTTTGTTTCATCCTGGCGCTGTCTTGCGGCTTATGCGCGGTCAGCCAAAGCAAAATGGCGTGCTGCAGCAAGTCGGCTACCCAGCAATTTGCCATGCTGGCCTCCAACAAGAAATTCGTGATGGCGCATGCCAATCCAAGGCCCTATCATTTTCAAAGTACCATTGGCAAAGCCATCATTTACGCTACGCCTGACGGCAAAACAGCCGACGCTTTTGAAATGAAAGCCAAGTCGCCTACCAATAACTGGCTTTTAGTGGTGCACGAGTGGTGGGGTTTGAATGATTTCGTCAAGCACGAATCGGAAAAGCTGTACAATGATCTGGGAAATGTCAATGTGCTCGATCTTGACCTATACGACGGCAAGGTGGCTACCACACGCGAAGATGCCGGCAAATTGATGCAATCGGTTAAGGACGACAGGGCTGTCGCCATTATTAAAGGAGCCATTGCCTACGTCGGTCCTAAGGCGCACATCGCCACCATCGGCTGGTGTTTCGGCGGCGGGTGGAGCCTGCAAACCAGCCTGATGACCGGCAAACAGGGCGTGGCCTGTGTAATGTATTATGGCATGCCCGAGCAGGATGTGAATAAACTGAAAACCCTCAATTGCGATGTACTGGGAAATTTTGCCAATAAAGACGGCTGGATAAATCCGAAAGTAGTAGGACAGTTTGCGGCCAACATGAAAGCCGCCGGCAAAAAACTGGACCTACACCAATACGACGCCGACCATGGTTTTGCCAATCCGAGCAATCCGATCTACGACAGCGCTGCAACCAAAGATGCTTATGCCAATACCCTGGCATTTTTGAAGCCGAGACTGAGATAACTTTGAGCGTATGGTTCATAGATCATGGTTCATAGCTAAGTGTTAAAAACTGACCCGGCACCTGCCATGAACTATGAACCATCCACCATGAACTTTTCGTAACATTGCAGAAATTTTTACCTTTTGACGGCCTCTGCGAAAAAACTGTTCTCCTACCTGCTGAAAGCGGCCATTTTGATCCTGGCTTTTATTGTCATCTATCGTCGCGTCGACAATAACGATAACCTTAAACGCTTCGAGCTATTAATAGGTAAAATAAAACCGGCCGAAGCCATTGCTGTCATGTCGGCAGTAGGCGTGCTGATGCTGGTGAACTGGGTTACCGAAGCCTTCAAATGGAAGTATATAACCCGCGAGCTGACAAATATTACTTCGTGGGAGGCTATTGAAGCTGTTTTTTGCGGATTGACCTGGGCCGTATTTACCCCGAACAGGATCGGCGAATATGGCGGAAGAGTAATGTTTTTACCTAATCGTAAACGCATACATGGCATCTTTGCCATGGCTGTAGGCTCGTTCGGACAGAATGTGATCACCAACACGCTTGGGCTCACCGCGCTGTGCTGGTTTGTGTTCACTTTTATACATGTAAACATTGTTGTTTCTCTAGCCTTATCGCTTGCCGCCGGAGGATTTATCATCTTACTCCTGGTATTCTATTTTAATATCAGCTGGCTCGTCACGCTGTTGAACCGCATTCGGTTTCTAAAAAAATACCACAGGTTTTTTGACATCATGGCGCGGTATAAAACCCCCGAGCTGCTCAATATCATGTGGTTTTGTCTGACGCGGTTCTTCGTTTTTTCGTTCCAGTATTTTTTGGTCATCCACCTGCTGATTCCCGGCATGCCGGTATTCCCGATGATGATGATGGTGTTTATCCTGTTTTTTGTCCAGTCGGCCCTGCCCTCGCTCGACCTGTTTGATATCGTAGTGCGCAATTACACCGCATCCACCTTTTTTGTTTACATTACCACGCAAAACCTGGCGGTAATGGCGGCAGTTTCGTCCATCTGGTTCATCAACCTGATCGCACCCGCAATTTTAGGTTCTGTATTTGTCTTAAAACTCAGATTCTTTGATCGCAATTCTTAGTACTATATCATTATTGCTTACCGGCCTGTATGCTTTTGTGCTGACTTACCTGGTCACGGGCTGGCATAGCTTGAAACCGGCAAAGAAATTTGATGGCCCTTTTACTATTAAGGTCACCGTGATGATTGCCGCGCGAAACGAAGAGCAAAACATCGCGTTTACCATTGAAGATATTTTAGCGCAGGACTATCCGAAGGAACTGACCGAGATCATCATCGCCGACGATCATTCCACCGACCGCACCTCAGAGATCATACGAAGCTATTCAGGGCTGGGTGTAAAGTTGTTGCAGATGAATGAAGACCAGCCGCTTAATTCGTACAAGAAGAAAGCCATAGCCCGGGCTATATCCATGTCGGGCGGCGAATTGATGGTGGCCACCGATGCTGATTGCCGTATGGGCCCCGGGTGGCTTTCGTCCATCGTAAGCTGCTTTCAATCCGGTGATATCGTGATGTTGTCGGCGCCTGTGGCTTTTTACCAGGAGCGGAACTTGTTTGAACACCTGCAGACGCTGGAGTTCTCATTCCTGATAGGCACAGGCGCGGGCTTCATCGGCAACAAAAGGGCATCCACCTGTAACGGCGCTAACCTGGCGTACCTGAAGAGTACATTTTACGAAGTCGGCGGATTTACCGGCATCGACAAACCGGCATCGGGCGACGATGAGTTGCTGCTGCAAAAAGTTGCAAAAAGCTATCCCGGCAAAATTGCGTTCCTTAAAAAACGCGATGCGATAGTTTTTACCCATGCCAAGCACACCATTGGGTCGTTCCTGAAACAACGGAGACGCTGGGCGTCAAAATCGACTCATTATAAGGATAAAAGGGTTGTAGCGCTGGTGACGGGCCTTTGGCTTTTTAACCTGTCGCTGCTGGTCAATGCCGGGTTAAGTTTTTACAATAGCTATTTCTTCAAGTTGTTCATCATTCAATTCGCGGTAAAATTATTACTCGAAGCTGTTTTCCTGTTCCCGATCACGGCATTTCTTAAAAGATCGTCGCTTATGCCGCTACTGATAATATTGAGCCCCTTGCATATTATTTATTTCATTTATATCGGGTTGATGGGGAGTACCAGAAAATATGAATGGAAAGGACGCATGGTGAGGTAAAAACTTTGTTTTTACGGTCAAATAAGCGATATTTAGCCCTGACTGATCTATTGGACAACCCTTGGCCGAACTAACTCCATCGCAACGTACCTGGAAGGCATTTAAACGTAACAAAATTGCAATGGCAGGGCTTGTGTTTATTGCGCTTTCGATCCTCATTGCGGTATTAGGCTATTTGATCATGCCCGACCAAACGCCGCAGGCCAATAACATGACGATCCAACTGAGCCTTAAAAAACCGGGCTCGGAGTATACCATGCTTCGTATGCGAAGAGAAGGCCTTGTCGACACCGTCGGCATTTTTACAAAAATGTTTTTCGGTCAGCCATCTTTTTATAAAGATATACCGGTTACGGCATGGCATTTTTCCAAAGACTCGATCTACGTCGACGAATACGTAAGCGATGAAGATAAACCATCAAAGGCCGCCTTCAATTTAGCCGAAGTGGCAACCGGTAAAAAAATTGCGGCCGGTATCAGTTCCGATGCGCTCGCAGAGCAGATCAAAGCACATCAGATCGTCAAACGCAAATATTGGCTGGGCACGGATATTTATGGCCGCGACCTGCTAAGCCGCCTGATCCTGGGGGCACGTATCTCGCTTGCCGTCGGTTTCGTCTCGGTGGCGATCAGTTTGCTTTTGGGCATCGTGGTCGGCTCGGTGGCCGGTTATTTCGGGGGCTGGATCGATGCATCGCTTAGCTGGGTCATGAACATGCTTTGGGCGCTGCCCGCTTTATTACTCGTCATCGCCATATCGTTTGCGCTGGGCAAGGGTTTGTGGCAGATATTTATAGCCGTCGGTCTTTCCATGTGGGTTGAAGTAGGCCGGCTGGTGAGGGGACAGGTCATGAGCCTGAAACATGTCGAATTTGTCGAAGCCGCACGATCGATGGGCTTCAACAATACGCGCATTATCCGCAGGCATATTTTACCTAATATTATCGGGCCTATACTGGTGCTGGCATCGTCTAATTTTGCGTCGGCAATATTGCTTGAAGCGGGGCTGAGTTTTCTTGGTTTTGGCGCGCAGCCGCCTACGCCTACCTGGGGTGGTATGATAAAGGAACATTATGGTTATATTATCATGAACCTGGCATACCTGGCTATATTGCCGGGAATCGCGATTATGCTGATGGTTTATGCCTTTAACCTGGTTACCGTCGGGCTGCGCGACGCTTTTGATATAAAATCACAAAGTACACGCATATAAAAAAATTTATTCATTAATTTGGGCTATCTTCTTATCTCTTGATGCAGAATATCGACGAAATTTCAGGCGAAGACGAACTCATCAGGCTGCTTTTGAAAAGGCAGTCCGAGCTCAACTCACTGCTTGAGGTTACCCGGGCTATCAACAAAAACATCGCGACGCCTGTGCTGATACAGATGCTCGAGGTGATCCTGCAAAATTACTTGCAGGTGGGCAAGCTGCGCTTTTTGATCGAACACGAAGGCACATTCGTATGCATTTCGAGCTATGGGGGCGAAGAAGAAAACAACAAAATATTATACCAGGCCTGCCGAAAGCTGAGCAAAATTAAGGCGCCCACGCCCCTTACAAACCATGATGATCAGTTGCTCAGGAAATACGATTACTTTATCCCTATTTATCAGAAAAGCAAAGCACTGGCTTACGCGCTGATCGGCGACTTCAATACGACCGAGGAAATGCTGAACAACGATCTGAACTTTATCCAGACGCTGATCAACGTGATCGTAGTGGCCCTCGAGAATAAAAAGCTTTTCAGGGAAAGAGTTGAATCGGAGCGCTTCAAACGGGAAATGGAACTGGCGCAGGAAGTGCAGAACATGCTGATCCCGCTCAGGCTGCACCGGGAGACTGCCGTCGAGATCGGCGCAAAATATTTTCCGCATCAGAATATAGGCGGCGATTACTTCGATTTCATCCGTGTGAACGAGGAAGAGTTTTTATGGTGCATTGCCGACGTATCGGGCAAAGGAATATCGGCCGCCTTGCTTATGGCCAACTTCCAGGCAAGCCTGCGCGCATGGGCTGTTGTGGAACAAAACCTGACCAACATCGTCGACCGCCTGAACGAAATTGTTGTGAAGAATACGAAAGGCGAGCGCTTCATTACGCTTTTCGTGGCAAAATATAACGAGCGCACACGTAAGCTCAATTACATCAACGCGGGCCATAATCCCTCTATTTTGTACCACGAAAGCGGGGCGGTAGCCTTAAAGCTGGGCACCACCATGATCGGCACCTTCGACGAACTTCCCTTCCTGAACGAGGGAGAAGTAGACGTTGAGCCCGGCAGCATGATATTCAACTATACGGACGGCCTGATGGATTACGATGTGCCCGCTCATAAAGTTTGGAACGAAGATAAGCTGCTGGACTTCGTCATCGAAAACGGCGAGCTGAGCCCGGATAAATTCAACCAAACCTTGCTCGATCACCTCAACCTGATCATCAAAGGCAAACCCATTGATGATATTACTTTATTGACCTTGAGGATTTTTTGAGTTGGTTTGATTTCGTCAGCAAGTTCTTCAACTGAAACCACAACTTTTCAACAATTTCAGGTTGTAGCATATCATTAACCTAACTTTGCGGGATGCTATTGGCGAGGTATCAGCATGAATTGCTGGAAGCGGGATGTGATGAAGCGGGGCGCGGCTGCCTTGCAGGCCCGGTATTTGCCGCGGCGGTTATTCTTCCGCCAAAATTCAAACATAAGATACTCAACGATTCCAAGCAGTTGGATGAAGGCGTACGTTATAAGCTGCGTAAAGAAATAGAGAAAAAGGCGCTAGCCTGGGCAGTAGCTTCGGTTTCGAATGAAGAGATCGATAAGATCAATATCCTTAATGCTTCTTTCCTGGCAATGCACCGCGCGATAGAAAAGCTTTCGATGACGCCTCAATTCCTGATCATCGACGGCAATCGCTTTAATAAGTACCGCGAGGTACCGCACCAGTGCATAGTGGAAGGCGATGGCAAATATTTAAGTATCGCAGCAGCGTCCATCCTGGCTAAAACTTACCGCGACGATTATATGAAACAAATAGCTGTGGAACATCCGGACTACCACTGGCAGAGCAACAAGGGTTATGCAACATTGCACCACCGCGAAACAATTCTTAAGATCGGCTTTACTCCGTACCATCGCCTCACGTTCCAGGTTAGCGACCCACAGCTAAGTATTTTCGATTAAGCTTTGATAAGGGGTCGGCGGTTTTTACTTTTGTTTGAACCGCCAATAAGACCGATTTGAAGATCCTCATTTTAACGCATCGTGTTCCGTTCCCTCAAAATGGAGGTTACCCTATCGTGGTATGCAATACCATCCGGGGGCTGGTGAGTCTTGGACATTCGGTTTCGTTGGTAGCCCTGAACGAAAAAATTCACCGGCACGAAGAGGAAGAGCGTGACCCGTTGCTGGATAAGATACAATACCGGTCATACGACATTGATACCAGCATGTCGCTGTTCGACGGCTTCCTGACCACTTTTAACAAAAACGCTTACAACATCGACCGTTACTACGACCAGGAATTTGAAAAATTACTGATCGGCGAGGTGAGGAACAGTGCTTACGATATTATCCAGTTCGAGGGTTTGTTTGTCGCCCCGTACATAGATCCGGTGCGCCGGAACTGCAAAGCGCGGCTGATTTATCGGGCCCATAATATCGAACACCAAGTTTGGGAACGCCTTGCGCTACAGAAAAACGATCCCTTAAAAAAGCTCTACCTCAGGCTGATGTCGCGCCGGATAAAAAAATATGAGCTGCAGCAGATCAATAAATTCGACGCCATAGCCGTTTTCACCGAGCAGGATAAAAGCACCATGCTGATGTATGGCGCCAAAATACCCGTCGAAGTGGTGCCTGTCGGTATCGACCTTTCCCAGTACCGGCCCGACTTCAGCAAAACGGAGTTCCCGAGCTTGTTTTTTTTAGGGTCGCTTGAATGGCTTCCCAACCGCGAAGGCATCGAATGGTTTTTGCATAGCTTTTACAGCGATATAGCCAACGACGAACTGCGGGTAAAACTATACGTGGCTGGAACCGACATACCCGAAGAATTTGACGACTACGAGGTGCTGGGCAAAATATTCATACAGGGCGAAGTGGATGACGGGCCGGAGTTTGTTAACAGCAAGGCGGTCATGATCGTGCCGCTGCTTTCGGGCGGAGGTATGCGGGTAAAGATCATTGAGGGGATGGCCATGCAAAAATGTATTATATCCACTGCTTTAGGGGCCGAAGGGCTGCATTACAAGAACGGCGTAAATATCATGATCGCCAATACGCGGGAAGAATTCTTCAAAGCGATCAGGCGGTGCATCGCCGACGAAGACTATTGTAAAGCCGTCGGTACAAACGCCCGCCGCCTGGTCGAAGAGCAGCATGATACGTATAAGGTTACGCGCAACCTGGTTGAGCTATTTGAACAATTACTGTAAACTGATCTAAACAAATTCCACGCTGCCCACCACAAAGGTTATTTTAAGACCGTCTATTTCTTTTACCGCTGATCTGGCTATTGCTGCTTTTAACTGAGCGGCGAATTCGCGGCAGCAGCATAAAACGGTAACACGATTTCCATTACTAATCACAAATGGCGGAATTTGATATTTGCTGCATGAATATTCAGAAATTATCTGCCTTAAAACGTCCGCAGGCTCGACGGCTGAAATCACTGTCATAACTGTTAGGGATAGAATGCACAATAGCAACAGCATGGTTTTCAACTTGTTTTTTTCGTTGGTGCGAATCCGAAATTTCTTTAACTTTATTTTCCAATAGTTAAATTTCGTATTTACTTCCTGCTCAATTGGGAGACGGCACCCTGAGAAGCAAGTGCCGCGATTTCTAAATACTACTACCAACTAAATTGCTACTTTTGTCAGCGATTGATGTATATGAAAAATACCGCTTTAACCCAAAAACACATCGAACTCGGCGCTAAAATGGTGCCGTTTGCAGGCTATAATATGCCTGTACAATACGCAGGAATTAATGCCGAACACGAAACGGTGCGTAAAGGCGTAGGTGTATTCGACGTGAGCCACATGGGCGAATTTATATTGAAGGGTGATAAAGCGCTCGATCTGATACAGCGCGTTACCAGCAACGATGCGTCGAAACTGTACGATGGCAAAGTGCAATATTCCTGCCTGCCTAATGAGGACGGCGGCATCGTGGACGATCTGTTGGTTTACCGCATCGATGAGAAAACCTACATGCTGGTGGTCAATGCCTCGAATATTGAGAAGGACTGGAATTGGATATCGAAATACAACACCGAAGGCGCAGACATGAAGGATATTTCTGACAGGACTTCTTTATTTGCCGTGCAGGGCCCAAAAGCCGCCGAAGCATTGCAAAGCCTGACGGACATTGACCTCGGTACCATGGAATATTACACCTTTAAAAAAGGCAAGTTCGCCGGGGTCGACAATGTGCTGGTTTCGGCAACTGGTTATACCGGCGCCGGCGGATTTGAGATCTACTTGGAAAACAGCAACGCCGGACAGGTATGGGACGCTATTTTTAAAGCCGGCGAGCCTTACGGCATTAGACCTATCGGTCTGGGCGCCCGCGATACCCTCCGCCTGGAGATGGGTTTTTGCCTTTACGGGAATGATATTGACGATACAACGTCCCCGTTGGAAGCCGGACTGGGCTGGGTGACGAAATTCAATAAAGAGTTCACCAATTCGGTAGCTTTAGCGCAGCAGAAGCAGGAAGGGTTAAAGCGTAAACTGGTTGGCTTTGAAATGATCGACCGGGGCATACCGCGCCATGATTATGAAATTGTCGACGCTGACGGCAATCAAATCGGCCGGGTAACCTCAGGTACGCAGTCGCCCTCGCTCCAAAAAGCTATTGGCATGGGTTATGTAAAATCCGAATTCGCCAAAGAAGGAACCGAGATTTTCATCCATATCCGGGACAACAAAGTAAAAGCCAAAATAGTAAAGCCGCCTTTTTATAAATAGTCGTTAAGTCATCGGGGCATTGAGTCATTCTTAGCACATGCCCAATGACCTAATGACGAAATGATCCAATGACTAATAATCTGCACGTCTGCCTTACGCCCGCTCTCATACCGCTTTACGCGGTGGAGGATTATATCGTCGTTATTATAGATATTTTCAGAGCAACGTCGTCCATCTGCTACGGTATCGATAACGGTGCCGAAGCTATCATTCCGGTAGCCGAAGTGGAGGAATGCGCCGCCTATCGCGAAAAGGGCCACGGGTACCTGCTGGCCGCCGAGCGCAACGGCGAAGTGGTAGACGGTTTCGATTTCGGCAATTCCCCGTTTTCATACACCGCCGAAAAAGTAGCGGGCAAAACCGTAGTCCTTACCACAACCAACGGAACACATGCACTGCATTTGTCACGCGGCGCGAAAAAGGTTGTT
>JAFDZK010000389.1 GCA_018267005.1 Bacteroidota bacterium | reverse complement strand
ACCGAGGCGGATATAATTGAAGGAATCGATGAGCGAATTGTTGGACGACGCGCAAGCCGAAACCGTAGTAAAGTTCGGACCGCGAAGGCCATATTTGATCGATATATGCCCGGGAGCGATATCCGCGATCATTTTCGGGATAAAGAAGGGGTTGAACCGGGGCGTACCATCGCCTTTGGCAAAGTTCACCACTTCGTCCAGGAAGGTCTTTAAACCGCCGATACCCGATCCCCAAATAACGCCGATGCGATTGGTATCCAGTTTCTCAAAATCCAAACCGGCATCCTTCACTGCTTCTTCCGTCGAGTACAATGCGTATTGCACAAAAGGATCAAGTTTCCGGGCATCTTTCCTGCCCAGAAACCCATCTGCATCGAAGTTTTTTACCTCACAGGCAAATTTTGTCTTGAAGTTGGTGGTATCAAAACTCTTGATCAAGGCGGCGCCGCTCACTCCGTTTACCAGGCCCTGCCAGTATTCCGAAATGTTGTTTCCAATAGGAGTAAGCGCTCCGAGCCCAGTTACTACAACTCTTTTAAACTCCATTTAGTAAGATTAGGGGAGTTTATTTAACGTTTTTTTCAAGGTAAGCGATGGCCTGGCCAACGGTGCCTATAGTTTCAGCCTGATCGTCAGGAATAGCCACGTTAAATTCTTTTTCAAACTCCATGATTAATTCCACGGTGTCTAACGAGTCTGCACCAAGATCATTGGTGAAGCTAGCCTCAGGTGTAACTTCACTTTCGTCAACACCTAATTTTTCTACGATAATAGCTTTTACTCTTGAAGCGATATCAGACATACTTTTGAATGGTTTAATGATTAATAAATTCTGTGCAAAGAAAAATAAATTCTATCAAATATCAAATCTAAAAACTTTTGCGCCAGACTAACAACATTTTATTGCAACGCTTTCAATTCGTAATTTTGGCTACATAAAGTTAATGTGATTTTGAACAGGAAGACTTTAAAGCTGGAGATCGACCTCGATTTCGTGCTGATAGCCATCACCACGTCGCTGAAGGATTACCGCGCTTGTTATCTTATCAACAAATATTTAAATTTTAATTTCACAAAAGGCCCCGACCTGGAGGTCGACATCTTGCAGGACGGCGCGCCCGCATTCTTTTCGTTGTACCGGCATCACTGGGAAAGCAGCGATACAGATTTTTATTTTATAACCAATAAGGGGTCAGAAGGATACCTTGTGCCTGAAATGCGTAAAGCCGATCACTTCGTGATGATAAAAAACTATATCGACGAGGCCGATGTGGAGCAGATGATCAGCAAGCTGAACAAAATACCCGAGATCGTAGCAGCAGTAAAGATTGACCCGAAAAAAATTAAATCACGCGAAAATCTTTTATTTTAGCGCCGAATTTGACAAGTGTACCTATAACACTATATTTTTATATTGAAATACAGCCAGTTTTAACCCGATAAATATGAAATTATCTTACAACCGTACCAAAATTGTTGCCACAATGGGTCCGGCATCTACCAATAAAGAAACTTTGTTGGCCATGATAAGGGCCGGCGTAAATGTATGCCGCCTCAATTTTTCGCACGGCAAAACTGAAGACCACCAGAAAACGATCAACACCATCCGCGAAATAAACGAACAATATAAATTAAATGTGGGCATCCTGGCCGATTTGCAGGGTCCTAAAATCCGCATTGGACTGGTAAAGGATGGCGGTATACACCTGGTTAACGGGAAATATATCAATATAACCACGCATGAATGCATTGGCGACGATCACCGCATTTATATTACGTATGATACTTTCCCGAAGGACGTACGCGCCAATGAGATCATCCTGCTGGACGACGGCAAGATACAGATGCGCGTAATTGAGACCAACGAAACCGATACCGTGGTTTGTGAAGTGGTGCACGGCGGTATTCTTACCTCGCGCAAAGGAGTGAACCTGCCCAATACCAAGGTATCTATTCCCAGCCTGACCGAAGAGGACATTGTGAACCTGCATTTTGCCTTAAAAAATGATGTAGAATGGATTGGCCTTTCTTTTGTTCGAAACGCACAGGATATTGTCGACCTGAAAAGGATCATTAATGCCGAAGGTAGAGCCGCGCGCGTGATAGCCAAGATCGAAAAGCCTGAAGCTATTGATAATATCGATGCGATCATCGCTGCCACCGACGGCTGTATGGTAGCCCGTGGCGACCTGGGCGTTGAAATGCCTTTGGAAGAAGTGCCGCTGCTGCAAAAGATGATCGTGCAGAAATGCCGCGCCGAGTCGAAACCGGTTATTGTGGCTACCCAGATGCTCGAGTCCATGATCACAACGCCCCGCCCGACCCGCGCCGAAGTGAACGACGTGGCCAATTCCGTGCTTGACGGCGCCGACGCCGTGATGCTGAGCGGCGAAACCTCGGTTGGCGAGTTCCCCGTGATCGTTATCGAAACGATGGCCAAGATCATAAAAAACGTGGAAGAGCGGGGTTATCCCTTCAATACCACTATCGACCATGTAAATACCGTACCCGATAATTACCTGAGCGACGCCCTGTGCGGCTCGGCGGTTTACCTTGCGGAACACACCAATGCGGTAGGCATCGTTTCCATGACCACATCGGGCTATACCGCATTTGAAATATCCAGCCACAGACCCAAGGCCGGTACCTATATTTTTACAGCCAATAAGCAACTGCTTAATGCGCTGAGCCTGGTTTGGGGCGTACGCGCCTATTATTACGACAAGCTGGAAAGCACAGATGACACTATTGCTGATGTGAACGACGTATTGAAATCGGAAAGCTTAGTTGAGGTTGGCGACGTATTGATCAACACTGCTTCGGTTCCCATCACCAAAAAGGGTAAAACCAATATGCTGAAGGTGTCGGTTGTCGAGTAAAATATTATTGCTCAACAAATGCAGGTATAGTGTATACATACAGGTGAAACACCTGCAACACCCATATACACTGGCATGATCGTATCAGTACTGGTTAAGAAAAAACACTGAGCCGTCGCCTTTTTTTGGTTGCGGGTTTTTTATGCCTGTTCGCGGTATCGCGCTGAATGTCTATTTTTTTAACGGACATCGAATCGCTGATAAGTTTCTGCGGAAGAACTTCAGCAGGCGTTGCCAGGCTGTCGTGGCGTATTGAAAGCTCCGGGATCATCAGCCTTTCCGATGAATCGGTTATCGGCAGGTATGGTTTTGCCGCCGGATAGCCGGATCGGCGCTGGCCGGTGTGCTGTACGTCAACTTGTGGTATTACCGGAGTGGTTCGCGGCGCACTCATTGG
>JAFDZK010000388.1 GCA_018267005.1 Bacteroidota bacterium | reverse complement strand
AAGGGGAATTTATAAGCAAAATGGAAACCGGCGAAGTATTCGGGCTGAAGAAAGGCATGACCTATATCGTTTCCGACGACCTGAGCTCGCACCGCTCGATATCCGAAAACGGCGTTAAGCTATTGATCATCGACGGCGACTTTTTAAAATAACAGGATACCAGCCAAAGCCTTTATATGTTAAAACATAACCTTATTCTCTTTTACCGAAATTTTAAAAAGCACAAAACCACATTCCTGATCAACGTAGCGGGGCTATCGGGCGGGCTTGCCTGTGTGCTCGTAATCTATTTATGGGTAACCGACGAGCTGAGCTTTGACAAATATCACTTGAACGATAAGCGCCTGTACCAGGTGATGGCCAATAATAAAACCGAAAGTGGCATTGAAACCAACGGCAATACGCCGCATATGCTGTCGGAGGTACTGCCATCGGAAATGCCCGAAGTAGAATATATCGCTACCGCAACGGGCGATCATTTCCTGCCTGCATTCACCCTGTCAGTCAGCAACAAAAAAATGCAGGCAACAGGAAAGTTTGCCGGCAAAGACTTCTTTAAGATATTCTCGTATCACCTGGTCCGGGGCAATGCCTCAAATGTTCTGTTAAGCAAAAGCGCGATTGTACTTTCTCAAACAGAGGCTAATAATTTATTTGGCCGGACGGACAATATCATCGGAAGGAGTATCGCTTATAAAGTCGCCGGCATAGACAGGCAGTGTCTTGTGACCGGTGTTTTCAAAGATGTGCCGGTAAATAGCTCCGAGCATTTCGACTTCGTTTTATCCTATGACGATCTGAAGGATATGATGCAGATGGGCAGCAACTGGGGTACCGACCTGGCTTATACTTACCTGACGGTTAGAAAAGGCACGAATATCGAACGCTTCAATGCTAAATTAACACGATATATCCGGAGCAAAAGCAAGGATACGAACAGGAGTTATTTTCTTAAGCGATTTTCTGACAACTACCTCTACAACAAATACGAAAATGGGAAGCAGGCCGGCGGCAGGATCGAATATGTAAAACTATTTGTGTTGATCGCCCTGTTTATATTGGTGATCTCGGCCATCAATTTTATGAACCTGTCCACTGCTAAGGCGGCCTCCAGGTTAAAAGAGATCGGCATAAAAAAAGCCATCGGTGCAGCGAGGAAAGCACTTATCGTACAGTACCTGGGCGAGTCTGTTTTAATGACATCGCTATCCTTAATGATCGCAGTGGGTATCGTTTTCCTGTTGCTGCCGCAGTTTAACCAGCTTACCCAAAAAGGCCTCCATTTCCATTTTAGCGCCGGGTTTTGTTTGTTTCTTGGCGGCATTACATTGTTTACCGGGCTCCTGTCGGGCAGCTACCCGGCTTTGTACTTGTCAGGGTTTAAACCGGCGGCGGTATTAAAGGGAAGATTCAATAACCCGGCAGCCGAAAAGATCACCCGGAAAGGGTTGGTGGTGTTTCAATTTAGCTTATCCATCATTTTTATCGTTTTTGTTTTAGTGCTTTATAAACAGATCAGCTATATCGAAAATAAGAACCTTGGGTTCAACAAAAACAACATCGTCTATTTTGAATCGGATCCGAGGGATGTAAATGCCTGCCTGGATGAAATACAAGGATTGCCGTCGATAGAACGGGCTTCCAGCATGATCGGGCACCTGATCGGCGACGAATACGTGGGAATGGGTAAAATTACCTGGAACGGCCAGACGATACCGGCGCGATCTTTCGGTGTGCATTACGGACTGCTTGAAACGCTGGGGATAAAGATCAAAGAAGGAAGATATTTTTCCCCGGGCTCCGTCGATTCAAGCAATATGCAAATAATTTTAAATGAGGCGGCTGTGAAGGCGTTGGGGCTTAAAAACCCGGTCGGGACAATAATCAGGGGTAAGGATTATAATACCGAAATTGTCGGTGTAGTAAAAGACTTTCACTTGCAATCGTTCCACGAGAAAATAGAACCGGTGCAATTCAGGCTTGACAAGGGCGGAGCAGCTACGATAGTCGCACGGATCAGCGCAGGCAAAGAGAAAGAGGCATTAACTGAACTGGGTGTTCTTTACAAGAAATTTAATCCGGGAGCTGTTTTTAACTATAAATTTTTAGACGAGGATTACCAGGCTCTGTATGTTTCTGAACGATTGGTCTCTTCACTGTCCCGGTATTTCGCCGGGTTATCGTTACTGATATCCTGCCTCGGTTTATTTGGCTTAGCGGCCTTCACCGCGGAAACGCGAACAAAAGAGATCGGCATAAGAAAAATATTGGGTTCAGGCGTGTTAGGTATAGTCAGGCTGCTAAACAGCGAATTTATAAAACTGATATTAATAGCCATTTGTTTAGCTCTACCGCTCAGCTACCTGGTAGCCAATAGCTGGCTGGACAGTTTTGCATACCGTATAAATTTGGAATGGTGGTATTTCTGCGGCGCGGGCGCTGTTACTATTTTTATTGCATTATGCACTGTAAGTTTCCAATCGGTCAAAGCGGCGTTGGTTAATCCGGCTAAGTCTTTGAGAGCGGAGTAAAGAACAGAGGCAAGCCAATTTCTTACGACCGCATTTTCGATACCACGCAAAAAAGGCTATCTTTCGCTGCATAGTAACTTTATCACAGGTGTTGGTTAAAACTTTTGGCAGCGCGGTTTACGGTATACAAGCCATGACGATTACCGTCGAGGTAAATATCAGCGGCGGAAACATTTATTATGCTATTGTTGGTTTGCCCGACAATGCCGTGCGCGAATCATGGCAACGAATTGAATCGGCCCTGGTAACGAATGGCTTTCGCATGCCGCGGCAGCGGATCATTGTGAATATGGCGCCGGCCGATATCAAAAAAGAAGGTTCATCCTACGACCTGACGATCGCTACAGCAATCCTGGCTGCCTCAGGTCAAATCGAGTCTGATAAGCTGGACAAATATGTAATTATGGGCGAACTTTCATTAGACGGAAGCTTACAGCCCATAAAGGGCGCTTTGTCGATTTCCATCCAGGCCAGGAAAGACGGCTTTAAGGGCTTCATCCTGCCTAAACAAAACGCGCGCGAAGCTGCCATTGTAAACGACCTGGACGTCTATGGCGTCGAAAATATAACGGAAGTGGTTCAATTTTTTAACGGCGAAACGCAGTTAAAACCCGAGATCGTAAATACACGGGAGGAGTTCTTTAACAGCCTCTGCAATTACGACAGCGATTTCAGCGACGTTAAGGGGCAGGAGAACATCAAGCGGGCCCTGGAGATAGCCGCAGCAGGCGGCCACAACGTGATACTTATCGGTCCGCCCGGTGCGGGCAAAACCATGCTGGCGCGAAGGCTTCCGTCCATA
>JAFDZK010000387.1 GCA_018267005.1 Bacteroidota bacterium | reverse complement strand
TAAATAATAACGTACCTATTGAAACGATTTCAAAAATGCTGGGGCATAAAAATATCACAACGACCCAGCATTATGCGAAAATGTTAGATAAAAAAGTAAGTCAGGATATGAGTTCGTTATTCGCCAAGTTTTAACAACGATTAAGCTATTTCACCAGAACTATAATAATTGCCTGCGAAAACTGATCAAAATCATTTTTTGTCTTGCTGACCGTCATAAGTATAGCCACCTTGCCTGCCGTACTTTTATGAAAAAACAAAAGTCATGAAAAAGTTAAAACACCTATTCACCTTCGCGGCACTCATAGTGTTTGCTGCGAGTGCCTTTGCACAGAAAACAAAGGATTCAACGAAGTACAACTTCATTACCATCGACGGCAAAGGTGGTATTCACAATCATGCCGGTACTAAACTCGGTTACATCACCAGGGACAATATAGTAAAAGACCTGAAGGGCCAAACCGTTTATTTTATTGATAAGGACGGCAACGTTGTTGACGCCAAGGGGAATAAAATGGGTAAAGCAAGAAAAGACGGCTTTTATTATAATAACGACGGTCAAGTAGTGCTGCAAACCAAAAATGTGGATGCTGAGCGTTGCGCCATACTGGACCCACAGGGTCATAGCTGGGGCTATGCGCATCGAAACTACAAGTTGCACGCTTGCGCCGCGCATTGTTTTTTCCTTGAAAAACAAAAGCTGGAACAGGCAAAAAAGGATTCCCTGGCTAAGAAAAATTAAAAATTGACTAATTTCGTTTAAAGATGAAAAAAGCAGCAATCGTTGGTCTCATGCTTGTGTATCTGCTCTCCGCTATCGGAGTAACGGTGACCAACTCTTATTGCTGCGGATCACTGGAATCGACAAGTCTATCCATCGGTGAAAGTTACAATCCTCATCGTGATTTATCACCTGATGCAAGTAGCTGCTGCAAAACAATAAAACAGAGCTTTAAAGTAAAAGACCATCATGTTGGGTCCGGCATATTTTTCCATTTTGTAAAATCGGTATCTGGCGTAGTTGCCTTTGAAACTGAACATATCGCACAGACAATAGAATTTAGCGAGTGTCCGGTTTTCAATAGCCACGCCCCACCTCCAAGGTGGCAAAGCACTCCCATATATACCTGGAATTGTACCTACAGGATTTGATTTATTCTCTTCTTTTTAGGCGAGTGTGCCTATAAGCTATCTTTTACTTGACCGCTTGCTAAGGTTCAGGAATTATCCCTGAACTAATTATTCATTTCTACAAAATTAAACTCATGAAAAAAACAATGCTGATGGCGCTTGCCATGCTTTTTACTGCTGTAACGGTTACTATATCTATAAGTAAAGCTGATGGAATTAAATCATTGTCTGATACCGCCAAAAAAGTGAAAACTGCAAAAGTTCTATACACCTGTCCCATGCATCCGGATGTAATCAGTGATAAGCCAGGTAAATGTCCCAAGCCAGGCTGCGGGATGACCCTGGTTAAGAAGGCCGGTAAAAACCAAAAGACACCGGGAAAAATGAAAATGTAAATCTCCTGTTATGGTTAGGAAACTCATAGAAATAGCGCTTCACAACCGGTTCATCGTGTTGGTTGCAGCAGCATGTTTATTTGCATGGGGTATCTATAGCGTCCGCCAAAATCCGGTTGATGCGATACCTGATCTTTCCGAGAACCAGGTAATCGTGTTTACGGAATGGATGGGACAAAGCCCGCAGCTAATCGAAGACCAGATCACCTATCCGCTGGTCAGTAATCTGCAGGGCATGCCCAAAGTGAAGAATATCAGGGGCACATCGATGTTTGGCATGAGCTTCGTCTATGTGACTTTTGAAGATAATGTCGATGTGTACTGGGCGCGTACTCGGGTGTTAGAGCGGCTCAATTATGCACAACGTCTCCTGCCACCGGGCATTACGCCTACACTGGGACCAGATGGTACCGGCGTAGGCCATATTTTCTGGTACACATTGGATGCAAAAAAAATGGACCTGGGAGAACAACGCGCCTTGCAAGATTGGTACATCAAATTCGCTTTGCAAACAGTGCCGGGCGTTGCGGAAGTCGCATCCTTTGGCGGTTTTGAAAAACAATACCAGCTCATTATCGACCCGGTGAAGCTGCAATACTATAACATCACCCTGATGGACGTGATGAATAAGGTAAAAGCAAACAATAACGACGTAGGCGGCAGAAAGTTCGAGATGAGTGACATGGCCTATATCATACGGGGTTTGGGCTACATTAAGAATAAGGCAGACATTGAGAATGTTGCCGTCGGCAATAATAAAGGCGTACCCATTCGGGTGAAGGATGTTGGTTCGGTTCAAATGGGCGGCGACTTGCGGCTGGGTATTTTCGATCAGAACGGAGAAGGCGAGGTGGTCGGTGGTATCGTAGTCATGCGCTACGGTGAGAATGCAGATAAGGTAATCCGCGCTGTAAAAGCAAAAATGGCTGATGTGCAAAAAGGGCTGCCGGAGGGTGTAACCTTTCACACCGCTTACGACCGGAGCACGCTGATAGAAGAAGCCATTCAATCCATCAAAGGAACGCTGATCGAACAGTTGGCTGCTGTTTCACTCGTGGTCATCATCTTCCTGCTCCATTGGCGAAGCGCCATAATTATTTTGATCCAACTGCCTATTTCGGTAGCAGTGAGTTTTATACTACTCCAGGCATTCGGCCTTTCATCCAATATCATGTCCCTGACCGGTATTGCGCTGGCCATCGGCGTTGTTGTGGACGACGGAATCGTTATGGTGGAAAATGCCTACCGGCATCTTTCGGATGAACAACTAAAAAGAGAGGCGCAATGAAATGGTTAAAAAAATACAAAGATCCCTTGTCTTCACAGGAAAGGCTAAAGGTCATTGAACACGCCGCAAAACAGGTTGGTCCAGGCGTTTTTTTCTCGAACATGGTCGTGATTATCTCATTCCTGCCGGTGTTTTTGCTGGTCGGCATGGAAAGCAAGCTTTTCAGCCCGCTTGCCTGGACAAAGACATTCATCCTTCTGGTTGATGCCTTTAACGCAGTGATGCTGACACCAGTGCTCATCTCGTTTTTCCTGCGCGGCAAACTAAAAACTGAAAGTGCAAATCCGATTGTCAGAGGATTGGAGCGTGTCTATCAGCCGGTACTCCGTGCATGCCTTAAATGGAGAAAAACGACGATAGCTATTAATGTTTTATTCCTGATAACAGGCATTGTAATGTTCACCCGGCTGGGCTCTGAATTTATGCCGCCTCTGGATGAGGGCTCGATCCTGTTTATGCCCGTTACTATGCCAGATGTTTCCAACTCAGAGGTGAAACGCATAATACAAGTGCAGGACAAGATCA